>CAXUHU010000175.1:0-2128 GCA_964250925.1 uncultured Acetobacteraceae bacterium | reverse complement strand
TTCCAGAACGCTCGTGCGCCGCGCGTCACCTTCGCCGCCCGCCTAGCCGCCTTACAGGCGCGCCACGAGGACGCGGACCAGGCTGCGGTGCTTGGTGTCGTGGCCCGCGGCATTTTGGCGCTGATCCCCTTCGTCACATTGGCTTGGGTGTTCATTGCCGTCTGATCAGGTTCAGCCGCTACAGGCGTTGTTGTCGGCTGAGAGACGCTGATCGGATGCCGGCAGCTTGAGCTGAAGCTGAATGAGTGCCGAACCAGGCTTGACGGGTTTGGCCGGGCCGTGACGGAGTACGGCGGTAATGCCCGCCGATCATGACGCAGCTTCACTGCCTGTCAGGCATCCGGACCGGACCGATACGGCGACGGCCGAGATGGATGCCTGGGTGCTGGATGTCCTCGGGATGGACATGAACGCTCTTCCGGCCGTCGGCGCATCTTTCACGCCATCCAAACCGGACGGTGCCACGCAACAGGGGCCGGCGCCTCTCCCATCAGGAACCCCCTCACCGGCCGCGCCAGCAAGTGTTCCTTCTGCGGGCTCCCCTGAACCAAGCCAGGCGGGTGAGCAGCCGCACGGTCTGGCTCGCCAGGTCGTCACGGGTGTCGCGACCGGGGTCTATCGTGGCGGTAAAAGCTTACTAGGCGGCTTGGCCGACCTCGAGCGCCTTGTCCTACCGTTCACCGAGGCCGGGATGATATGGCAACTGGTGGACCCGCACGCGCCGACCGCGCAGCAAAGCATCGCCACGGTGTCAGCCGGCGCCAAAGGTGCCTACTCGGCCGCCAGCCACCCGGTCGTCACCTTTAATGCCGCGCACGCCGCGGTGCAGGATTTTCGCAAGCAGTTCGAGGCCGAACGGGCCGAGGCGGAAAAGAAGGGCACGACCGCCGAGTTCTACAGCCAGTTCACCGGGCGGGCCGGTTTCGAGATCATCTCGGCCATCGTGCCGGCGGGCAAGCTTGCCGAGGGCCTCGGCATAGCTGCCAAAGCGGCCAAAGGAGCCGAGGTCCTGGCCGATGCCGGACGTGACACCCATGCCGTCGAGGCGGCCGCCAAGGCCGAGAGCCTGCTGGCCAAGGCTCGGGAGGCCGAGCCCGCGCTGACGCGGAGCATACAGGGCAGTGCCGAGAGTCAGGGCGGCAAGATGGTCGGCCTGGAGCATCGGCTGAAAACGCCGGAATCGCTGGCGCGTAAGATCGAAAAGGATTGCGAACAACTTGGTCTGACAGCCGAGGAAGCAGGGAACGGCGTGCGCGACGCCATTCGCTACACCGCCACCTTCCCGCCGGACAAATTGGTGGCTGGAGCACAGGCCACGCTGGCCAAGCTCAAAGGCGACGGGTGCGTCGTCTTGAAGCTGAAGAACACATGGCTGGACGCGAGCTCGTCCTACAAGGGCGTAAATGTGCAGCTGCAAGGTCCCAACGGGCAGGTTTTCGAACTGCAGTTCCACACGCCGGACAGCTTTCGCGCCAAAGAAGTTGAGACGCACGCCATCTACGAAGAGATGCGCAAGATTCCAATGGGATCACCCGAATGGCAGGCGCTGAACGAGCGGCAGATGGAGATCGCCCGGAAGCTGCAGATCCCCGATAACATTGAAGCGTTGAAGGAAATCAGATGAGCTGGACTTACTACATGCAGGATTACGGGGACGGGGTCTGGGCGCTGTTTCGCTCGGCCCCCGGCCGGGTAGACGAGGCTTATCGACGCGGTGATACGTGGCACCCGACCGAGCTTCTGTTTGAACGGCGGCATAAGGGCGACATTAGTTCGAGCGACATCATCACCAAGGCCGAGGTCGAGGCGCTCATCGCAGCCCTTCCTGCTGGTCCGCCCCGCACTAAAATTGGCTAAAGCGAGATGTACCGGACCTGTTATCGCCAAACTATTCCAAACGGCATTTAGATATAGTCTCGGTCAATGTTCGGCAGTTTTGACGAGATTTACGGGCGCGCTGGAGATCGGCGTTGAGCTCAAGCGTTTCAAAATAGGCAGAATCGCTTTCGCCTAGACCAACCATACGAAGACGTCGCCTTCTCGCCGGAGATTGCAGGGCGGTTTACGTCGTTACGTATACACGTAACGCTGCATAAGACCTCTGTCAAAACACTTACAACTGACGGCG
>CAXUHU010000174.1:0-2290 GCA_964250925.1 uncultured Acetobacteraceae bacterium | reverse complement strand
AGCCCGCGCTGGCGCAACAAGGGTGCGGTATCCGGATCGTGGCCGCGGAACGTCCGGTACAGAACCATGGGGTCCGCCGTGTGGCCCGGCGCCAGCATGGTGTCGCGGAAGTGCTGGCCGTTGGCGCGGGTCAGGCCGCCATGTTCGGTAAACCAGGCATAGGCGTCGTCGTCCAGCACCTCGCCCCATAGATAGGCATAGTAGTTGGCAGCGTATCCGCCGGCCCAGATGTGGGCGAAATAGGTTGTGCGATAGCGCGGCGGCACCGCATCCAAGTCGATTGCATGTTTTCTCAACGCGGCTGCCTCGAACGCATCGGGTGTCTGCAACGGCGCGTCGGCGGACAGGCTGTGCCATTCAAGATCGAGAAGGGCGGCCGCAAGGTATTCGGTCAATGCGTAGCCCTGGTTGAAGGTGCGGGCGCGCTTGATCTTTTCCACCAGCGGGGCCGGCATCGCCTCGCCGGTCTTGTAATGGCGCGCGTAGCTGGCGAACACCGCCGGGTCCAACGCCCAATGCTCGTTGAACTGCGAGGGGAACTCGATCACGTCGGTCGGCATGTTGAAACCGGCCTGGCTCGGGAAATGCTGCTTGGAGAAGATCGCGTGCAGCGCGTGGCCGAACTCATGGAACATGGTGGTCACGTCGTCGAAGCTGATCAGTGCCGGCTGTCCCGGCGCGGGCTTGGTGAAGCTTGCCACGTTCACCACCACGGGGCGCCGGCTTAGCAGATCCGATGGCGGCACCAGCGCGTCGCACCACGCGCCGCCCTGCTTGTTGGGGCGCGCGTAATAGTCGGCGTAGAACAGGGCGATCGGGCTGCCATCGGCATCGAACACCTCGAAGGTGCGCACGTCCGGCTGGTACAGCGGGATGTCGTGGCGTTCCTTGAACGTGACGCCGTATAACCTATTAGCGGCGAAGAACACGCCATCGTGCAGCACGCGGTCGATCTCGAAATATGGGCGCGTCTGTGCGTCGTCCAGCGCGTATTTCTGCGCGCGCACCTGCTCGGAATAGAAATTCCAGTCGTACGAGGCGAGCTTGACGTTGCCGTGCTGCTTGTCGATGCCCTGCTTGTCGATAATGGCCTGCATGTCGGCAGCCTCGCCGCGCGCCTTGCCCGTCGCACCCGGAACCAGGCTGTCGAGCAGTTTCATCGCCGCGGCCGGGGTCTTGGCCATCTGGTTGTCCAGCGTGTAGGCGGCGAAGCTGTCGAAGCCCATCAGCTTGGCCTTCTCCGCGCGCAGATGCGCCAACTGCGCCACCAGGTCGCGCACGTCGTTCGGACCACCCGTATCGCCGCGGTGCTGGCTTGCCTCCATGATACGCGCGCGCAGGTCGCGGTCCGTCAGTTTGGCCAGCGCCGGCTGTTGCGTGGTATTGCGCAGCGGCAGCACGAACTTGCCGGGATGGCCGCGGCTGGCGCCTGCCTCGGCCGCGGCCTCGATGGCAGCATGGTCGAGCCCAGCCAACTGGGCGCGGTCGTCCACCACAACAGCCCCGCCCGCTGTCGCCGCCAGCAGCTTCTGCTGGAACGACGTCTGCAGCTTGGTGATCTGCTGGTTCAGCGTGCGCAGCCGGGCCTGGTCGGCCGGCGAAAGTGCCGCCCCGGCATGCACGAATTCCTTGTAGGTCTCGTCCAGCAAGTAGCGGGATTTGGCATCCAGCTTCAGCGTGTCGGCCGCCGCGTGCACACTGCGCACCCTGGCGAACAGTTGCGCGTTCAGGTGGATAGAGTCCTCGTGCGCTTGCAGCTTCGGGTCGATCTCATCCTTGATGCGGTCGAGAGCGTCGTCGGTATTGGACTGGGTGATGTTTTCGAAAATCTGCACCACCCGCGTCAGCGTGGCGCCGGAGCGCTCCATGGCCACGATCGTGTTCTCGAAATCGGGCGCTGCCGGGTCGGCGGCGATGCGCGTGATCTCCGCATCGTGCTCGCTCATCGCTGCCTCGATCGCCGGCGCGTAATCAGCGTCGTGAATGCGGTCGAACGGCGGCGCGTCATAGGGCAGGTTGCTGGGGGCCAGCAGCGGGTTGTCCGGCACGGCCGCCCGCGCTGTGCCAAGACCGCCCAGCACAAGGCAGGGTGCAAGAAGTGTTTTGGCCAGGGTGCGGGTGGTCATCGGGATGGTGGTGTCCAACGGTTCGGAAAAGTGCAATCTCTGCTTACTTGCTTCGCAAGGCCGCCTGCAACCGTCCCAGCGCCACCCCCAACTCGCCCTCCACCCCGGCTACCGGCTCGGCCGCGACCACCCGCCGCATCACGGGCATGCGCGGAGCGCCCACC
>CAXUHU010000173.1:0-2533 GCA_964250925.1 uncultured Acetobacteraceae bacterium | reverse complement strand
GGATACTCGATGTTGTCTTCGGCGAGCGCGGGCGCGACGAGAGCGGCGGCGGCGGACAATGCCGCCGGGTCGTAGAGCAGGCCGACCCAGAACGCGGATTGGGCGAGCATCATCGCGGGGCTGCCGGCGTCCGCACCGCGCATCTCGAGAAAGCGTTTGAGGCGCACCTCGGTGAACACGGTGGTGAGGTGGTCGGCGAAATCGCCGACCGTCGCGGTGATGCCGGAGAGAGCCGGCACCTGGCCCGCCATGAACGCGCGGAACGACTGGCCGGCCACGTCGATCAAGCGGCCTTCGCGGGCCACGAAGTACATCGGCACGTCCAGCAGCCAGCCGGCATAGCGTTCGAAGCCGAAGCCGTCCTCGAAGAAGACCGGCGCGATGCCCGTGCGGTCGGGATCGGTGTCGGTCCAGACGCGGGCTCGGGCGGAGAGGAAGCCGTTCGGGCGGCCCTCGGTGAAGGGCGAGTTGGCGAACAGCGCGGTGGCCACCGGCTGCAGCAACAGGCCCACGCGCAGCTTGCGCACCATGTCGGCCTCACTCGAAAAATCGAGGTTCACCTGAACGGTGCAGGTGCGCAGCATCATGTCGAGGCCGAGGTTGCCCACCAGCGGCATGTAGCGGCGCATGATGGCGTAGCGGCTCTTCGGCATGAACGGCATGTCGGCCCGCCGT
Source organism: uncultured Acetobacteraceae bacterium (assembly GCA_964250925.1). Lineage (GTDB taxonomy): Bacteria > Pseudomonadota > Alphaproteobacteria > Acetobacterales > Acetobacteraceae > BOG-908. The sequence goes on along the minus strand of CAXUHU010000173.1, from coordinate 1,858 downwards.
GCGGTGGGGTGGAAGCCCAACGGGGCGAAGCCCAGCCCGAGCGGGCCGCCCACGCGGTGAACGTCGGCGAAATGTTGGTCCAGTTCGGCCCGCGTTTCGTGCAGGCTGGCCACCGGCGCCCCGGACAGCTCGAACTGGCCGGCGGGCTCCAGGCTGACGCTTTCGCCATTCCTGGCCAGGCCGATCAGCGCGCCCTGATCGCGTATCTCCTCCCAGCCCAGGGCTGCGATGCCGGCGAGCATGGCCTGGATGCCGTTCGGCTCGTAGGCGGGAGCCGACCAGGGTACGCCATCCGGGCCGCCGGGCCAGCGGAAGCCGAACTTCTCGTGCTCGGTGCCGATGCGAAAATCGCTGGCGGGCTTGCAGCCGGCTTCCAGGTAGCCGGCCAGTTGGCGCACGTGAACAATCGGCGTCGCGTCTTCCTCACCCGGGTTCGACATGGTTCTCCTGGCGAGTTCCGCCGCAATGCGGCGGCGCTGAGGTGGTTGACCAGCTTTGTGCCTGCAAGAGGGCCAGGCCGGCGATCGCCGCGGTCTCAGCCCGCAGCACCAGCGGCCCCAGGCAGAGTGGCGACACAAAGCGGGTCCGGCGCAGCACGTCAATCTCGGCGGGCGCGAACCCGCCTTCGGGCCCGATGAGCAGGCCGCCGGCGCCGGCGGGCATGGCGGCTGGGCCGGCGCGTTCGATGGCGGCGGCCATCATTCGGCCAGGGGGCCAGGCTTCGAGCAATGCTTGCAGGCGGAGCGGGGTGCGTATCTCGGGCACCGACAGGCGCTCGCTCTGCTCGGCGGCTTCGATGGCCACGGCGGTCAAGCGCTCCGGGTTCACCCGGGCGGTGTTGGTGCGCAGGGTCAGCACGGGCCACAGGACGGCTACGCCCAATTCGGTCGCCTGGCGCACTACGAGGTCGGTGGCGTCGCGCTTGAGCGGGGAAAAGGCGAGCCACAGGTCGGGTCCGGGCGCCTGGGAGCGGGTCTGCGCATCCGGGGTGAGCACGGCGCCGCGGCGGCCCAGGGCGGCGATGCGCGCGCGCCATTCGCCGTCCCGCCCGTTGAACAGGAGAACCTCGTCGCCGGGGCTGCGGCGCATGACGTGGGCCAAATAATGGGCCTGGCCTTCGGTGGCCGCCACCTCCTGGCCGGCGTGCAACGGGGATGCCACCCAAAGCCTGAGCATGTTGACCCGCCTGTGTGGCGCTGGGACATAGCGCCATGAAGCCGGCGGAAGAAGCCACCCCGTTCACCGACATCGCCGCCCATGGCTGGGTGGCCCGCATGCCCGCGGCCGTCCGACCCTATCTTCTGCTGGCGCGGCTGGACCGCCCGACGGGCATCTGGCTGCTGTTCCTGCCGGGCGCCTGGGGCATCCTGCTGGCGCGGGCGGCCTGGGGCGAGACGGCGCGCCTGCTGGCGCTGTTCGCGCTGGGGGCCGCCGTGATGCGTGCCGCGGGCTGCGTGGTCAACGACATGTGGGACCGCGACCTCGACCGCCAGGTCAGCCGCACGGCGGGCCGGCCGCTGGCCAGCGGCGCGCTGCGCCTGCGTCAGGCGACGCTGCTGCTGCTGGGGCTGCTGCTGGCGGGGCTGTGCGTGCTGCTGCAACTGAACCGCCTGGCGCAGGCGCTGGGGGCGGGCTCGCTGGTGCTGGTGGCGGCCTATCCGCTGGCCAAGCGCCTCACCTGGTGGCCGCAGCTGGTGATGGGCTTCACCTTCGGCGTGGGGGCGCCGGTGGGCTACGCGGCGGCAGCCGGCCGGGTGGATGCCGCCTGGGCGGCGATCTACGCCGCGGCGATCTTCTGGGATTTGGGGTTCGACACGATCTACGGCTTCCAGGACATGGAGGACGATGCCGTCGTCGG
>CAXUHU010000172.1:0-2659 GCA_964250925.1 uncultured Acetobacteraceae bacterium | reverse complement strand
GCGGAATACGGCCCGACATCGCATCGATCAATGTCAGGATCCATCGATGGCACGACAATCCCACCTTCAGGGACAGAGGTCGGATTGCCGTTACTGGACCCGGCTCCAATCGGGAGCGTGACGGACGTGCCGGAACCGGCCAGTATGACAGTATTTGCGCTGGGCGCGTTAGCGGCAATTGTTCTCTCAAGAACGAGGGTGGGACGGCTCGCGACGTGAACGGAAAACCATTGCTGCCCGGTCGTGAAGTGGCCCGTTGCCAAGTGCATTGACCAGCACAGCGCCACGCGTCTTGGCGACGACCAGGGCCGCCCGTGTGCGCTCGCTGATCAGCTCGCGCTCCTTCTGGGCCATGGCAGCGTAGATGCGCATCATCAGGTCGTCCAAACTCGGCATGTCGGCCGCCCGGATCGAGTTGCCGTCTTCGATCATGATCCACCGATGGGTGGCGCCAAGAAGCGAGCCGAGGCCTGCTGTTCTCTACCCCGAGCCCGCTCTGGCCTGCTGAACGGTCGCTACGTGGTGGGGCGTCAGCTCGGTTTCTGCTAACTAGCACAATCGTCGGCGAGCCAGGTTCCGGCGGTTAGACCCGCAAGCTGCTCTCGAACGAACCAGCTTTTCCGTCGTGGTCTCGTCGGGCATAATCACCGGGCGTTTACCCTGAGAGGTTGAAAATGGCAGAGGGGGTGCTCGGCAAGCTGCTGGGTGAGGAGGACGAAAGCCCTGAAAGTGCTGGTCCCAACGGTCTCGCCCCCGGCGCCCATGCCTATGCCGTCGCGATGGCTATCGAGCAGTCAAAGCACAATCCTTCAGTAGAGGCGGCGACCCTGGCGTTCCTAAAGGAGCAGGCGCTACTGCTGAAGGCGCAGACCGCCCAAGTGAACGATGAGCGCGCCGTCAGGCTGCACCACCTGCATTGTCAGTCGCACGAGGGCAGGCTGAGGCGAACGGGTCAGCGGATCCGTCTGGGCATGCAGGTATTCGTGGCACTTGTCGCCACGATGTTCGGCCTCGGTTTGCTCGTTCTGTTGCACGATGCTTTCACCTCTCACGCGGTCGTGGTGGAAGCATTTGAGACGCCATCGTCTCTCGCCCCCAGAGGAGTCACCGGCAAAGTGGTGGCGGCCGGCGTTCTCGACGCGTTGCAGAAACTGGCCGATGCGACCCGGACGACGGAAAAAGCGCTCGACGCATACAGCGCCTGGTCGTCGGAGATCAAGATCGAGGTGCCGGAGACCGGTATATCCGTCGGAGAGGTCGACCGACTGCTGCAGCAACGATTCGGTCACGATCTGCGCGTCGGCGGAGACCTTGTTCAAACGGAGACTGGAGGCCTGGCGCTGACGATACGCGGCAGTAATGTGCCGCCCGAGACTTTTTCCGGCAAAGCGGGCGACCTACAGGAGCTGATGGTCAAGGCAGCAGAGTATGTCTATGGCAGCTCGCAGCCCCTCGCCTTTGCCGTATACCTGACAGGTTGTGGACGAGACAAAGACGCGGTGGTGTTCCTACCCGGAGCATTTGCAGGCGCGAGCGTTGACAAGCTGCGATCCAATCTCGCAAACAGCTGGGGCAACGCATTACTCAACCTAAACCAGCAGGCCGAGGCCGCAGAGAAGTTTCGCTTGGCGATTTCTCTGGATCCGACGAACTGGGTACCCCGATCGAACTTGCCCGCAGCCCTCGCTCTTTCGGAAGGCGAAGAGTCGGCCTGGCGTGCAAGCCGCGAGTTTCTCAACGTCGCCGCGACGGCCGGGAATCGTCGCCCGGACAAACGCCTGCTTGGCAACGCCGCGGGCCTGCTATGGGACTTGCCGCTTCTGCTTGAAGCTAATCTGGCAGGTGTGACATATAACAACGGCGCGGGGACCTTTACCCTGCCCAACGGTCCTTTCATCGCGGATGCCTATGGCTTAATGCACGACACCGCCTCTGCCGCACGTTACATGGCCGCCAGCAACCCGGCCAGTGTCTATACTCAGGCAGAAGCGGCGTTGCTGCAAGTCTATGCGGCGCTCGATCGTAACGACATCTCCGCCGCATTGCCGCCGATGGAAGAATTTTGGAGAACCTGGCTGCGTAGCGCGGCGCTGCAGGGCGCTGACTTAGACTACCCATGCCTTCTGGTGCTGATCTACGGACTGGCGGATCGACCGGCCGACGCCAAAGCTGTATTTGACAGGGTGGGCAAATGGAATCGCTGCTACGCGTTTTACGGATATGCCCTGGCCAAAGCCAACGACACAGCAGGGGCGCAGCGCGTCTGGAACCAAGGCCAGCAGATCGCTCCGGATCTGCCCTTCGTACCGCTCTTTCGAGGGCTGACTGAAGCCGCGCGCAAGACGGATGCCGACGCGTCGGCCGACTTCGCCGCGGCATATCGGTCCGCGCCGCATATGGCCGAACCGTTGAAGGCTTGGGGAGACCTGCTCGCCTCGGAAGGCCGGTGGAAAGAGGCTTTGACGAAATATGACGAGGGTCTGCGCTATGCGCCGAACTGGGAGGCGCTTAAGATGGGTAGGAAGCTTGCGGCGCAGAAAGCCTGACGGCATTTCGGCCGGGTAAACTCGGGAAGCCCAGCCACCTGGCCGAGTTGGCGATCCTACTGCGATTTTGTGAAACCCGGACCAGAGAGATTTGACTAGCAAAGGGCGGGCAA
>CAXUHU010000171.1:0-2847 GCA_964250925.1 uncultured Acetobacteraceae bacterium | reverse complement strand
TGGAACAGTCGGAGTGAGTAAATTGCTCGTTCGAACATATATCTAGAGCGCGCTGACCGTTTGCGGTCAGCCTGAACGCGCTCTAATGCACCTGCAACGCAACCTCGTTGCGCCTGACGAAAGGGATGGCAAAAGGTGGATCGTAGGAAAACATGATCGGCTCACCGGTCGCTGTCCGCCCCGCGCGGCCCAGCGCGCTGCGCAGACGATTCGTTTGCATTGCTCGTGCTGCTGCGGTGGCAATGCCGGAGTAGCGCACTACCCCCAGGGTGACCGCCGGCAGGCGCACGATGCCGACATCCTTCTCCGTCGGCACCGGCGGGTTCGCGGCCAGCGCGGCGGGCAGAAAGAAGCGCATCGTGGCCATCCCGCCCGACATTTCGACCGGAACCGTCATCGCGATGCGGCGCGCCGACTGCTCCACCGGCGCCGTCATCGCCACGGTGCTGCCCGCCGTGTTGGCGCCAGTGATGTAGCGGAACAGCCGACTGAACGCTGCCGAGTCGCCCGACCCCTGGATCGGCGTCTCCACCGCCACCCGCGGCGCATAGGCCCGTATCTCGATACCGGACTCCAACACCTGCACCACGCGATAGGACGGCTGCTCGTAGGGCGCGCGGATGCCGAACACGGACAGCACCGATTCGCCAAACGTCGCCAGGAAATATAGCACCTTCGACATCACCACCTGCTGAGGCCGGTAAACCCACTCAAGGCGCAAAGACATCGAAGGTGCGCAGGCCCACATCCTCGCCGGCCGGGCGCCTCCAGGGTGCCGCCTTCAGCGACACCGCGGCGTCCGCCCGGCCCTGCGCCCAGCGCCGCTCCATCGTGCCGCGGTCGAACTGAAAATCCTTCAGCGCGCCCTGCGGCACGTCCGGACGGTAGATCAGGTGCACCACGTCGGTAAGAGCCGAGCCGGCCTCCGCGCGCAGGCGGACCGCCACCGGGTCGTCTTGCAGCTCGGGCGGCAGCCGGTCGAGGAACACGCGCATCTGGCGGCGCAGATTTCGCGTCTCGGCCGCGTCGTTGGTGCCGGTGCGGGTGCGGCTGGAAAACCGGATGTCTTTCTCGCGCTCGGCCACTTCGTCGAGGTTGGCGGGCAACGGGCCGCGGGCGGGGAACAGATCGACCTGGAAAATCAGGGTGTGCCGCTCTACCGGCTCGGCCAGCACATATTGCAGCGGCGTGTTGGACACCAGCCCGCCATCCCAGTACGCCTGGCCGTCGATTTCCACGCTGGCCAGCCCGGGCGGCAGGGCGCCGCTGGCCATGATGTGCAACGGCCCGATCTTCATTTGCGCGCTGTCGAAATAGGCCAGGTTGCCGGTCTGCACGTTAACCGCGCCCACCGACAGCCGCATCGGCCCGGCATTGATCCGGTCGAAATCGACCAGCGCCTCCAACGTGCTGCGCAAGTCGCCGGTGTCGTAGAAGCTGGTGGGCGTGGCCGCCAGCCAGTCCAGCGCCGGACGGGGACGAAAAAAGCCAGGCTGACCGAACAACACGGCGCTGGCCGCTCCCATTTTCTGCTGCGTGGCGTGCAGGACGGCGCTGTCCCAGCCCGGCATATCGAACTGTGGCCACAGGCTGTTTCCGCCGGTGACCCGGCTCCAGAACGCCTGCAGCCGCTCGATGCGGTGCTGCGGTGCGTTGCCGGCGATCAGGCTGGCGTTGATCGCGCCGATTGAGACTCCGGCCACCCAGCCCGGCTCGGTGCCTGCCTCGGCCAGCGCCTCAAACACGCCGGCCTGGTACGACCCGAGCGCCCCGCCCCCCTGCAACACAAGCACCACGCGCGGGTCGGCGGCCGGGGCCGGGGCATATGCGGCCGCAGCCGGGTTGGTGCGCACGGCCGCGATACGGCTGGCGCCGCGCGCCGCAGGGTCGCCCTGTTCGGATCGGGGAAGGTCTGGCGCCTGGTCGGTCATGCGGTCATCCCGGATGTGTTCGTAACGTCTAGCTGGATGCGTGGCGCGCGGCCACACCTGTGGCTGCTCCGCAACAGGCCAACAAAATGGTTTTCGGGCCGGCAACAACCGAGTCAAACGCTGCTATGGATGCGTCATGACGTCGATTGGTTCCGTGCCCAGTGCGGGGCGGCGCCGGTCCACCAGGAGAAGTCGCAGATGAAGTTTCGTGTCGCGTTGCTGGCCAGCGTTCTCTCGGCACCGGTGGCCGCACTGGCCCAGCCGGTCACCGGTCCGTATGTCAGCCTTGGCGGCGGTATCGACTACCTGATCGACCAGCATTTTCGCGGCGGCGAATCCGGCAGCCCGGAACTTAACGGCCGCACCCACATCTCGACCAACGTCGGCGGTATCGCCAGCGCTGCGGTCGGTTACGGGCTCGGCAACGGCCTGCGTCTGGAGTTGCAGGGCGACTGGATAGCCAACCGGATCGACATCGGCGTCTCGACGACCAGCAATTATCAGCAGCAGTACCATGGCTTCGTGAACGCCATCTATGATTTCGATGGCGCCATGGTCGGCATTCCGGGTCTGAAGCCTTATGTCGGCGTGGGCGGCGGCTACGGGCAGTCCCACTTCAGCAACCTCAACTTTGCCGGCACCGACACCCTCGGCAACCCGACTTTCCTGCACAGCACCGGCACCGACGGCGATTTTGCGGTTCAGGGGATCGTCGGCGTGGCCTTCGATATTGCCGCCCTGCCCGGCTTGGCGGTGACCGCGGAGTACCGCTTCATCACGACGCCGACCCAGCGTAGCTACAACGCCCAGTTCTCCGACGGCGACGTGTTCGAACGCGTGAAGCTGCGCACCGAGGGCCAATACAACAACGCGGCCCTGGTTGGCGTGCGCTATGCGCTGTTTGCTGCGCCCCCGC
>CAXUHU010000170.1:0-3498 GCA_964250925.1 uncultured Acetobacteraceae bacterium | reverse complement strand
CACACCGGTAGTTCGGCCGCTCCGCTGGAACAGTCCGGTCGGCAAAAAAGGTGCGCGATGAAAAAATTGCTGTGGGGCGGAACAGTGTTTGCTGGCCTGCCGGTTATAGCTGCTGCCCAGCCGGTGACCGGGCCGTATGTCAGCCTTGGCGGCGGCGTAAACCTGCAGCAGAACGAACTCGTGGCACCGGCTCTCCCGCTGAACCTGAAAGACAAGGTTATCTACACCTTCCACCCAGGCTTCGCCGGCAAGGTCAGCGCCGGCTATGCTCTCGGGAACAGCCTGCGCGCGGAAATCGAAGGCGATTACACCAGCAACGTCGTTCGTGGCGCTCAGGGCCCGCTGAGCGCACCGCAAGCTGCCGCAACGTTCGGCGACAATCCATCCCGCCGTGCGGGTGGTTTCGAGCAGAAGTACGGCGGCTTTGTAAATGTGCTCTACGACATCGGTCTCGGCCTTCCGTTTCAGCCCTATGTCGGTGTCGGTGCGGGTGGACTGGCGATCAGGCACAATGGCTTTAATCAGAGCGTCGAGGGGCAAGCGCCTGCCTTGCTCCTGCCATTGCCAGCGAACTCCCCCAGGCCGGGATTTCATGACCAGACCGTGGGTGGCTTCGCCTATCAAGGGATTGCCGGCGCGGCCGTGCCACTGCCCTGGATACCGGGGCTGTCATTCACCGCGGAATACCACCTCATCGGTCTGCTCGACCCGCTGCCCGCATTTCAGTTGAACCAGCGGATGGGGCGCGTCGTCCCTGGCACCCCGCCGCATCTCGAGCAGTTCGTCGTCACCGGCAACCGTCACTTCAGCAACGACTTCAACCACGAAATCGTTCTCGGCTTCCGCTACGCGCTTTTCCAGCCGCCCGCACCGCTGCCGCCGCAGACGCCGCCGCCGCCGATGGCCAGCCCCGTGCCGCCCGCCGCCCGCACATACCTGGTTTTCTTCGACTGGGACCGCGCGGACCTCACCGCACGCGCCCGCCAGATCGTGGCGCAAGCCGCCCGGGCCAGCCAGAGCGGCACCACGCAGCTGCAGGTGGACGGCTACACCGACCTGTCCGGCACCGCCGCCTACAACCAGCGCCTCTCCGTCCGCCGCGCCATGAGCGTGAAGGCCGAACTGGTGCGCGACGGCGTGCCCGCGGGCGAGATCGCCATTGCCGGCCATGGCGAAAAAAATCCGCTGGTGGCCACGGCGCAGGGCGTGCGCGAGCCGCAGAACCGCCGGGTGGAGATCGTCCTGCGGTAATGCCGCCGCCGCCCGATCGGCAAGGCGACGTAACCGCGGCCGAGAGCGCGCTGATGCGCCAACGCTGAGCTAGTCATCGACCACCTCGGCATGGCCTGGGCGTCACGGGCCTGGCGGCATTCGTGCGCGGCCGACCACGGCAGAACGCGGATATGGATCGAACATCGCTCGCGACCGGCCTCAGTTTTTCGGCGCCTTCTCCTTGTCGCACGACGGGTTGGAGGTGTGCACCAGCGCCGGCGCTGTCTGGGCGGGAAGTGTTTCGCGCTGGGCGGCCGTGTCGATGCGGCGGGTGCGCACGAACGGATCGAGCTTTACCGGGCCGCCGGTCTTCAGCGCGCGCAAGATGCCTTCCAGCACACGCATGTCCGCAAGCCCCTCCTGGCCATCCGGCTCGGGGTCGCGTCCGCTCAGGATGCAGTCAGAAAAATACTTCATCTCCCCGCCGAAATGGTCTGTGTTCTTGAAGCTCTTGTGCGTCTTCTGCTCGCCTATGGTCACCAGTTGTTCCAGCGCCATGCCGTACATGTAGCCGGGCTGGGCGTGGATGCTGCCCTTGGTGCCGACGACGAAGTAGGAATCGAGCGTGTTGGCGTAATAGGAGATGACGAACTGCGCGATGCGGCCGGCGGGAAAGCGCAGCGTGACGGCGACCGTGTCGTCGAAATCGCCGAATCCTGCTTCGGGTGGCGCGTGCCGATCGCGCAGGCCACCTCGGTCGGCTCTGCGCCGAAGATGAAGCGGGCCGCGTTTACCGGGTAAGGACCCATGTCCAAGACCGGGCCGGCAAGGTCGCCGGAGGTGGCGCGATGGTTTTCCGGTGCGACCATCTGCGTGAAACTCGAGGTGAACAGCACCACCTCGCCCAGCTCGCCGGATCGGATGCGTTCGATTGCGGCAAGCGTCGAGGGCTCGAAATGGAGCCGGTAGGCCACCATCAGCTTGGCTTGCGATCCCTCCTGCGCCGCAATGATCTCGCGGCATTTCGCCGTGCTGATTTCCAGCGGCTTTTCGGCCAGGACATGCACCCCGGCCGTCAGCGCCGGCACGGCGAACTCGGCATGACGCCAGTTCGGCGTGGCCAGGTAGATCGCGTCGATCTTGCCCGACGCGAGCAGTTGGCCGAACTGCTCGTATGTGAAGCTGTCGGCCACATCGTATTTCTTGCCGAGCGCGCGGGCCTTGTCCGGGTCGTCGGTGACGAAGGCGGCAACCTGCGAGTTTCCGGTGTGGGCCACGCCGGGCAGCATCGCCTCCTGCGCAATGTCGCCCAGACCGACGATGGCGTAGCGGACCTTCTTGCCCGATCCGAGGCCGAGGCTGGAGAGGATGGTCATGCGCGTGCTCCCGATGTCTGCGAGCCAACGCCGACGCAGTGAAGCTGCTCCACCAACCCAGTCACTTCAGCTTGAGCGGGCTGCCGGTTCCGGCTCGGTGCCTGCCGCCAAGGGATGATGCGCCTCGACCAGGCGTTGCAGCCGTTCGGCCAGAACGTGCGTGTATATCTGAGTGGCCGCGATGTCGGCATGCCCCAGCAGCAATTGCAGGCTTCGCAGGTCGGCACCGCGGGCCAGCATGTGCGAGGCGAAGGCGTGGCGCAGAACGTGCGGCGAAACCCTGGCCGGGTCCAGCCCGGCGGCCAGCGCCACGCCGTGCAGTATCTTGTCGAGCCCCGGCCGCGTCAGCGCCCGCCTATGGTCGCGGCCTGGGAACAGCCAACGGCTGGGCGCGCCGGCGGCCCCAACCAGCGCTGCAGCGGCTTGCCGCGCCGCGTCCGATAGCGGCACCATGCGCTCCCGCCCGCCTTTGCCCCGCACGAACAGCATGTCGCCCGCAGCGGCCAAGGCGGCCCGTGGCAGCCCCAGCATTTCGGACACGCGCAGCCCGGTCGAGTACAGGATTTCCAGTGCCGCCGCGGCCAACAGTCCTCGCCGGCCTGCCAGGCCGGGGGCCGCAGCCAGCAATGCCGTCACCTCGTCCTCGGATAGCAGCTTGGGCAGTGGCGAAGGCAGGCGCGGCGACTCAAGCAGGTCGGTCGGATCGTCCGCCCGCACGCCGTCGCGCGCCAGGAACCGATAGAATTGCCGCAAGCACGACAGCCGACGGGCGGCACTGCGCGCCGACAGCCCCGCGGCGGGCAGGCCCTGCATGTAGGCCCCCAAGATCGCCCGGTCGGCCCTTGCCAGCCCGCCCGCCCCGGCAAACGCCGCGAAATCCACATCCGGCCCTATCCCGAAGCGCGTCAAC
>CAXUHU010000169.1:0-3637 GCA_964250925.1 uncultured Acetobacteraceae bacterium | reverse complement strand
CTCCCGTTTGAACTGTCCGATACCGGCCAAATTCGCCATTCCCTAACCTGCCGAGTTCGTTACCGCGTCCGATACAGCGTCGGCCAGTCGCCAGGCTCGGTCCCGCCGCACTGGTCCTGGTAGCTCAGCACCTTCATTTGGAACGCGCCGTCGCTCCACACCCAGGTCTCGCTCGAGCCGCAATCGGCGAGACCACGCCCCTTGGACACCGTGGCCAACGTGCCGCTCGCGGTGTCGAACTCCGGATCCACCATGTCCGGCCCGTCTGTGCCATGATCCGGCACGCCGGGCAGCGGAAGCGTAACGGGCTTGGGCGCTCCGCCCTGCCGCGGCAGGACCGCCACCACCGACGAGCCCTGGTAGGCGGCCAGGTAGCAGGGACGGATAGCCAGAGCGCTGGCGGCGTCGAGGGCGAACACCGCGGGGAACGGCGGCCACGAAGGCGTCGACGGCAGCCGGGTCGCTCGTGGACAATACCCGATCCCGCGCCGCCCAGGCCGGCGCCGGCAGCACGAGAGGTTTGCCGTCGAGCTTCACGGCGAAGGCGTTGATCGGGTCCTCGGCCGACAGGGTCAGCGACGGCTTTGCCCCACCGGCGGACCTGGTCAGGTTGAGTGCCGCGCGGGTCACCTCGTCGAAGCCCTTGGCAACGCAAGCGCGCGTGTTGTCGCAGGCGACCAGCCATCGGCCGAACTGGCGATAGGCGGGGACCGTGTTGAGTTCCACCGAGAACTGACCCGTCTAGCGGCCAGATTTCCACTGAGAATTGGCCCATGTTTTGACCTCACCCCGGCTGTTTTCAGCGGGGGGCACCGGAGTGATCTGCATGGAGTTGCTGAGCGTGATCCGCCGCTGGGCGTTTTGAGACCGGCTATCGATTAGGGAGATTTCGCGACGGACGAACCTATCGCGGAACACGATCCGCAAATACCTGCGGTCGGATGTCTTGGAGCCTGCGTTCAAGGTTCCCGATTGAGCCAGCAAGCTCGACGCCTTCGCGGGCAAACTGTCTGCCTGGTTGAAGGTGGAGGGCAGCAGGCCGCGCAAGCAGAGGCGTACCGTGAAGCAACTGCATGCGGACCTGGTGGCGCTGGGGTTCGACGGCTCCTACGGCCGTGTCGCTGCCTTTGCCCGCGCCTGAAGAGGGAGCGGCAGCGAGAACAGCAGACATCAGGCCGGGGCGCGTTCGTTCCCCTGGTTTTCCAGCCGGGGGAAGCTTTCCAGTTCGACTGGAGCGAGGACTGGGCGATCATTGGCGGTGAGCGGACCAAGCTGCAGGCGGCGCATTCCAAGCTTTGCTACAGCCGCGCGTTCATTGTCCGCGCCTATCTCCTGCAGACGCACGAGATGCTGTTCGACGCCCATGGCCAGGCATTCCGAGTTTTCGGCGGCGTTCCTCGGCGCGGCATCTACGATACTATGCGCACTGCCGTCGATCGGGTTGGGATGGGCAAGCAGCGTCAGGTCAACGCCCGGTTTTCGGCCATGGCCAGCCACTGCTTGCTAGATACTGACTTCTGCAATCCTGCTTCTGGATGGGAGAAGGGGCAGGTTGAGAAGAACGTGCAGGATGCACGGCACAGGCTGTGGCAGCCGACGCCGCGGTTCGCCACGCTTTCGGACTTGAATGATTGGCTCGAGCAGCGATGCAAAGCATTGTGGGTGGAGCTTCCCCATGGCATCCAGCCGGGATCCATCGCCGATGCGTGGGCGAGCGAGGCCGCTTGCTTGATGCCTGCGGGCCGGCCGTTCGACGGCTTCGTGGAATACGGCAAGCGTGTATCCCCGACTTGCCTCGTTCATTTCGACCGCAATCGCTACAGCGTGCCTGCGTCCTTTGCCAACCATGCGGTCAGCGTGCGGGTTTATCCGGATCGTATTGTCGTCGTCGCTGAAGGGCATGCCGTCTGCGAACATGCCCGGATCATCGCGCGGTCACATGACCAGCCTGGTCGGACGATTTACGATTGGCGCCACTATCTAGCGGTGATCCAGCGCAAGCCGGGCGCCTTGCGGAACGGCGCGCCGTTCGTCGAATTGCCAGAGGCCTTCAAGCGGCTGCAGCAGCACCTCCTCAGGCAGGCCGGGGGCGACCGGGAGATGGTGGAGATACTCGCCCTGGTTCTGCACCATGACGAGCAAGCCGTTCTGTGCGCCGTCGAGCTAGCCCTGAGCGACGGCGCACCAACAAAGACGCATATCCTCAACGTATTGCACCGGTTGATTGACGGTAAGTCACCAACCCCATCGCCTATCGAAGCGCCGCAGGCACTCATTTTGGAGCGGGAGCCGCGTGCCGACGTCAATCGCTACGACAGTCTGCGCGATGCGATGCAGGAGAACCGCCATGCGTCATGATCCGGCGCGGGGCGGCGGTTGTCATCATGCTGCGCAGCCTGAAGATGTATGGCATGGCGCAGGCGGCCAGCGAGCTGATGGAACAGGGCGCCCCGGCGTTCGAAGCGGCAATCCCCATCCTCTCCCAGCTGCTCAAGGCAGAGACCGCCGAACGCGCGGTGCGATCGGTCGCCTATCATATCAAGGCTGCGCGCTTTCCAGCTTACAAGGATCTGAGCGGCTTTGATTTTGCGTCCAGTGAGATCAATGAGGCCCTGGTTCGTCAGCTGCACCGATGCGAATTCCTTGCATCGGCGGACAACATCGTTCTGGTGGGCGGCCCGGGTACGGGCAAAACGCACATCGCGACGGCGCTGGGCATCCAGGCGATAGAGCACCATCGCAAGAAGGTTCGGTTCTTCGGCACCGTCGACCTGGTCAACGCCCTGGAGCAGGAGAAGATACAGGGCAGATCGGGCCAACTTGCAGACCGGCTGATGCGCTGCGATCTCGTGATCCTCGACGAACTCGGTTATCTGCCGTTCAGTCCTTTAGGCGGCGCGTTGCTGTTCCATTTGCTCAGCAAGCTTTACGAGCGGTGCAGTGTGGCAATCACGACCAATCTGAGCTTCAGCGAGTGGGCAGGTGTTTTTGGCGACGCCAAGATGACGACGGCCATGCTGGATCGCCTCACGCATCACTGCCACATCGTCGAAACCGGCAATGATAGCTTCCGCTTCAAGGCCAGCACGGCCGCTACGAAGGGGCGAAAGGAGAAGAACAAACCTTGACCGCAGTTTGACCCTCAAACCATAAATTCACCCGGGTCAATTCTCAGTGGAAAAACCGGGTCAGTTCCTCGCGGAAATCAACAAGCAGCGGGCGCTCTGTGCTGCAAGCCGCTGCGTGGCCTTAAACCGCGTCCGTTACCTCAAAAAGCGTCAGGCGGTCGCCAGCTATCCTGATCCGATGATGCGACCCCGCCGTCGGGAAAGATCGTTCTGCTGAGAGCGCCAGAGCGATACTTCGTCACCGCGCGGACAGCGTCAGGATGCAGGGTCGACGACTGAAGGGTTGGTAACGTTGCTATCGCTTACCTCGAATCGAAAATCGAGCGTGTCGTCTTCACGGTCGCACTGCATGAATAGAAGCTTCGTCTCGGCGCGCGCTGCGATCGTGTACAAGTCGTTTTGCCGAAGTAGCCCTTGCACGTCGGGATCGGCCTGCTGCCACACCGCCTCCTGATTAGAGCGGTTCCGCCGAGGGTGGAATCGCGGGTTAGGGGTTCCGGCGCGGCCTC
>CAXUHU010000168.1:0-3677 GCA_964250925.1 uncultured Acetobacteraceae bacterium | reverse complement strand
GATCGGTTCGGAACCGCCGTGCGATGCCGGCGAGCAGCGTGCGGTGCAGGCCGATTGCGACGCGGTGCTCAGAAGAACGTCCGTAGCCCGGCATAGAACGCCCGCCTAGGTCCGTATTGCGGGGCGAACACGCCCACACCGGTGCCGGATCGGATCTCGTAGATGCGATCGGTGATGTTGAGAATCGCAGCGTTCAGTTCGAACGGGCCGCCGAGCACGTGCTCGAACCGGTGATTGGCGCCGAGGTTCAATTGGAAATAAGGCGCGACCACCGCGCCATTGGGCACGTCCGCCGAGTCCTCGCGCAAGCCGGTCCCGTAGATCGCATCGGCGTTGAGATGCGTATCGAACAGGTTGTAGGACACGCCGGTCGAGGCGGTATAGAACTGGCTGTGGTCGGTGTAGATGTAGTGGTTGGAAATGTAGGCCAGACTGTCGGGGCTGAAGTTGAATTGCTGGGACACCAGCTGGGTCGCGCGTTCCCGGCCGATCGAGAGGTTGCCATAGGCTGAAAAATTGCCGCTGTCGTAGCTTCCGGTGAACTCGATACCCAGCACGTTGGCGTGGGCGAAGTTGAATACCGACTCGATGATGGGCGCGCCGAACTGTCCCTCGTCGATCAGGTCGCGCGCGATCTTCCAATAGCCATCGACGCCCAGCTTGAAGCCCGGCAAGAACACATGTTCCGCGCCCGCGTCGAGGTAGTTGGAGCGTTCGGGAAGGATCGGGCTGTCCTGCGGCGGCGAGGCCGGCGTGTATCCACCGGGATAGCCGGTGGTGCCGGCAAACTTCGAGATCGACTGCCCGGAGATGTTCTCCAGCGATGGCGGCGTGAAGTAGCGGGAATAGCCAGCGTGGAACGTGGTTGCCGCCCCCGGCTTCCAGACCAGGTTGACGCGTGGGCTCGCCTGCTGAGTGTCGGTATAGGCGTTGAGCACGTCGTAGCGCAGGCCGTAGTTCAGGGTCAGCATCGGGACGACTCGCCATTCGTCCTGCAGGTAGGCGCTGTAGGTGAAGCCGGTCTCGCCGGCGCCGTCGGTGACGTGTACGGGGATGGTGCCAACGGCAGAACAATCGGGTGCCGGGCAGGCAAACACGTCGGAACTGGTGCTGGAGGTCGCGCGCTCCCCGGTGAACAGAAGCCCGAAACGAAGCGTGTGGTTGTCGCCGAGTTCGTAGCTGCCGTCGGCCTGCACGCCCTCGGCAACATCGGAGCGAACGGCGTTTTGCGACAGACCATAGAACAGCAGGTCGCCCGCATGGTCGGGCGTGTACGCAAGCCGGCTGTAGCGTTCGAAGGCGGAAATTTGGAAGCTGTAGTCGTCCTGCGCCTTCAGGTATGAAAGCACGCCGTAGTCGTTGCTCTCGTTCTGGCTCTCGTCCAGCAGGGCCGAGTTGAAGGTGGTCTGGCTACCAAGCGCGAAGGCGGGTGGCTTGCCCGGGCTGTCCGGTATCTGGAACGCCCCCTGGTACACGCCGAAGATCGCGGTGATCTTGCTGGTGGAATCGATAATGTCCTCGACGTAGCCGAAACCGTGCCCCTGCTGCGTGTCGTCATGCAACGGCTCGTAGGACCTGGTCGGGTTCTCGATGCCGATCCCGTTCTGGATGTAGTCGCCCGCGACGTAGTAGTTGAAGTGGCCGTAGGAGCCGGCGTACTCGGCGCTCGGTTCCAGCCAGCCATGGCTGCCGCCGTACATGCCGATCGATCCACCCTGCTGGAACGCGCCCGATTTCGTCTGGATGTCCACGATGCCGGTAGTGACCAGGCCGTACTGCGCGGGCAGCGAACCGGTGATGACGTCGATGGAGGAGGCGAAGCGCGACGTCAGGCTCTGCCCGAAGAAGCTGATCCCTTCGGGCAGGATAACGCCGTCGATCCGATACTGGATGTTTGCGTGGTCGTTGCGAAAATGGATCTGACCGTAGGAATCCTGGGAGGCGCCCGGAACCTGCAGGAGGGTCTGGTTGAGCGGGATGTCCTCCCCCCCGGGCTGGTTCGCGATGGCCTTGCCGCTGAGCGTGGTGACCGTGGCGCCGATGCGGGTCTCGATGTCGCTGCGGGCCTTTGCCAGCCGCTTGGCCGTGACCACGATGTCCTCGGTGGCGCCAGGGGCCGGAGCCTGGCGGGTGGGAAGGGAGGCCGATGGCGGCGTAGCGGCAGCCGGCTGCGACTGGTCGGCCAGGACAGGCACCACGGGAAGAGCGGTCAGGCAGGAGATGGCGAGCGCCGTGCGCAACACGTCACGCCACGTGCGGGCTGCACGCGCGCGGCGGCGTCGCCGGGTCGAACCGCGTCGCAACGATAGCCCAAGACGGAGGATTGACACGACCATGGTCTCCAAGCGGCGACAATATGTTATTACATAACGTCACGATTGCCGGCCGTCAAACCGATGCGGACGACGTGCTCTTGCGCGCCGTCAAGTGCGCGTGGCCGCTTTGCCGATCATCGGCTGCAACCTTGGGGTTGTCGTCTGGACGGTGCCCGAGCCAAGCGGGCCGGTTACCGGGGCGGCGCGCGGTATTGGCAGGAGCGAGGGCAGGCCCGCCAGAAGGTAGGCTGCAGCACTCAGGGCGCTGATGCAGAAGCTGGCCGGCCAGTCCGTCCAATAGCACAGCGCCACGCCCAGCCAGGCTTCCGAGAGCGCCAGGCCCAGCGATAGCACGAGCCCCGTCGCGATGCGCGTGGTCAGGCGCTGGGCAGCGGCTGCCGGGCCCACCATGAGCACGAAGACCAGCAACACGCCCACGATCTGCACGCATTCCGCCGTCGCCAGCGCCACGATCACCAGGAACAGCACGTCAAGCCGGCGCAGGGACACGCCGCGCGCCTCGGCCAGCTCCGGTTGCAGGCTGGCGAACAGCAGGGGGCGCGAGATCACCGCCAGTGCCGAGAGGCTCGGCACCGCGAGCGCCAGCAGCACCCGTATCGTGGGTACGTCCACGGCCAGCACGTTGCCGAACAGCAGCGCCGTCGCCTGCGTGGCGAACGCGGTGTAGAAATGCAGGAAGAGCAGCCCGACGCCGAGCGAGAGCGACAGCACCATGCCGATGGCCACGTCGCGTCCCGCGAGCGCGCCGCCCAGCATCCCGATGCCGGCGCCCGCCGCAACCGTGACGGTCACCAACCCCCAGAGCGGCGCCACGCCGAGCAGGACCGCACCTGTCGCCCCGGTAAAACCGACATGCGCCAGGGCGTGGCCGGCAAAGGCCTGGCCACGCAATACAAGGAAATAGCCGACAAGTCCGGATAGGACCGCAACGATGGTGGCCGCCGCAAAGGCGTGGCGCATGAAGTCGTAGTCAAGCATCATGGTGCGCATGGACGTTGCGCCTGTGGTCGTCGCGCTCCACGTCGCGGTCGCCGGACATCACGAAGATGCGGCCGTGCACGCGTATCACCTCGATCGGCGAGCCGTAGAGGCGGGAGAGGACGGGGCCGGTGATCACCTCGGCCACCGTTCCGATCGTCGCCTGGCCGCCGCCGAGATAGAGCACGCGGTCGAGATGGCCCAGCAGGGGGTTCAGCTCGTGTGCGCTGAACAGCACCGCGATGCCCAGCTCGCGTTGCACCGCGCGCACAAGTTCCACCACGCCGCGCTGGTTATGGGGGTCCAGGCTCATCAGCGGCTCGTCCAGCAGCAGCAGGCGCGGATGGCCGATCAGCGCCTGGG
>CAXUHU010000167.1:0-3713 GCA_964250925.1 uncultured Acetobacteraceae bacterium | reverse complement strand
CGGAGTGCAGGAAGTTGTTGATGATGATCGGCCGCATGGCGTTCAGCTCGAAATTTCCCTGGCTGCCGGCGAACGCCACCCCGGAATTGTCGCCCAGAACCTGGATGGCGATCATCACGATCGCCTCGCACTGCGTCGGGTTGACCTTGCCGGGCATGATGGAGGAGCCGGGCTCGTTCTGCGGCAGCTTCAGTTCACCCAGGCCGCAGCGCGGGCCGGAGGCGAGCCAGCGCATGTCGTTGGCGATCTTCATCAGCGCGACGGCCAGCCCGGCCAGCGCGGCATGCGCGCGCACCATCGCGTCCAGCGAACCTTGCGCCATGAACTTGTTGGGTGCGGTGACGAACGGCTTACCCGTGAGTTCGGCGATCTTCGCCGCGACCTTCTTGGAGAAGCCCGGCGGCGCGTTCAGCCCCGTGCCCACGGCGGTGCCGCCCACCGCCAGCTCGTATAGCCCCTTCCGGCTGTCGGCGATCGCCTCCATGCAGGCGCGGACCTGCGCGGCGTAGCCGGACCACTCCTGGCCCACGGTGAGCGGGGTGGCGTCCTCCAAATGGGTGCGGCCGATCTTGACCACATGCATCCAATCGGTCGCCTTCACCTCGATGGTCTTGGCGAGCGCGTCGAGCTGCGGCAACAGCCGGGCGTCGATCTCCTCCACGGCGGCGATGTGCATGGCGGTGGGGAAGGTGTCGTTGGACGACTGCCCCATGTTGACATCGTCGTTCGGCCCCACCGGCTCCTGCGTGCCGAGGGTGCCACCGAGCAGCTGGATGGCGCGGTTGGACAGCACCTCGTTGACGTTCATGTTGGACTGCGTGCCGGAGCCGGTCTGCCAGACGTAGAGCACGAAGTTGTCATCCAGCTTGCCAGCGATGGCCTCGTCAGCGGCACGGACGATCGCCGTCGCCTTCCAGTCCGGCAGCCGGCCCTCCGCCTGGTTGACCAGCGCGCAGGCCTTCTTGACGACGCCGTAGGCGTGGTAGACCGGCTTGGGCATCTTGTCGTCGCCGATGGAGAAGTGCACCAGGGAGCGGGCGGTCTGCGCGCCGTAATACTTGTCGGCCGGCACCTCGACCGTGCCCATCGAATCGAACTCCCTGCGGGTCCCCGTGGCCGACAGCCGATCGGCAGATCGTGCATCGCCGGGTGGCCCTTGTCGTTGCTGGGGGTCGCGTCGCTCATTTCGGTCTCCTGGGGAGGTCTCGCGGTCGGCGGGGCAGTCGGATGACGTCGTGGATCAGGCTGATAACAGCGATGGCGGAGAGGGCGCCGTCGAGAACCTTGCCCGCCAAACCGGCCCGGCACGCAGCAGGCGATAGATGTAGACGGCGTCGAACACGAAGGTCAGCGCGTAGGTTCACTTCAGACGTTGTCGATCTTGAGCACCGCCGCCGTCTTTGCGCGCGTCTTGCGGCAGGCCTCCGCGTCGGTCTTGAGGTCGATGCCGTATGTCGGGATGACCTCCTTCAAGCGCGGCAGCCAGGCACTCTCGGTGAGCCGGTCGCCGAAGCACTTCCGCAGTACGTCGAGTGCGATGGAGGCGGCCGTCGATGCGCCGGGTGAAGCGCCAAGCAACGCCACCATAGACTTGTCCCCGGCCACCACCAGTTCGGTGCCGAATTCCAGCTCGCCTTCCTCGTGCTTGAACCAGCCGGTGCTTTCATGCGGCTTGATGGTCTGCACCCGCTGCCCGGCGACCGACTCGCGCCAGTCCTTCTTCACGGCCGCTGGACAATATTTCTTCAACGTCGCGAACTGGTGTGCCGAGCTCTGCACCACCTGGCCCACCAGGTATTCGGACAACTTCACGTTGTCCCGCGCCACGTCCAACAGCGGGATTACGTTGCTCAGGCTGAGCGATTCGAACAGGTCGGTCAGCTTGCCGTGCTTCAGGAACCTGGTCGAGAACCCGGCATAGGGTCCGAACAGAAGCGAGTGCTTCCCCTCGACGAAGACTGTGTTCTGCAAGGATTAGCCGACTGTCAAGCCGGTGCTGGCTGCTCTGGGCGGCCTATTGTCGGCGATCCCGGGCGTCGGCGTGTTCGCCGGTCCGGCCATAGCGGTTGTCACGACGGCTGGCGACGCGGCATCCCGGGCGGTATGCGGCCCTCACTAGCGCGGCTTGCTGGCGTGGAGAGCGCCCGCTGGCGCTCCCAGCCCGGCTGAGCGATCTCAACGCAGGCTGAAACAATCGAACTGGAATCCTGCTCGCTCAAAATAAGACTGTGGCATGCTGGCCGTTACGGTCGGCTTGAGCGCCCTCTAGTCGGAGGCAGGCAGCACCAGCACCGTTGCCGGCCGCTCGGCGTCGGTGGGAAAGCCGGGACCGCTGAAATCGATGGTCAGCAGACCCGGTTTGGGTGCGGGAACGAGCAGGTCGAGTTTTCGGATCGGGGCGCCGGCGTAGCTGATCGGCACAGGGGGTTGCGGCACAGTGCCGTCGGCTGTGGTCAGTGTGACCGAGAGCGTTCCCGAAAGTGCCGGTTGCGGCGCATCAAGAAGCACCAAAGACGCGATCACGGCGCCATGAGGACCCGCCTCAACCGACCGCTGCGCCACCTGAATCGAGAGACGCGGCGAGGCAGGGCCGCCCACGATGTTGAGACCCGCGGACAGGGTTCGTACCGCGCCAACTGTGTTCAAGCCCATGGCCATCGGCAGGTTGCCGGCAACCGGCTTCAGCAGACCCTGCAGCAATCGGTGCATCTGGCCGTCTTCGAACACGCCCAGATGATCGCACGGCACGAACCGGCAGGGCAGCGAAGCAGGAGCGGCGCTCCAGATCGGCACGGTGCCGTCGCCAGCGGCGGTCGTTTCAATGACGACAGACCCCTGCCCGCTCCTCGGCAGGTAGATGCCGACGGCCGTGACCCCTGCGTTGCCGGCGACGACAAAATAGGGAACCGGCGTGGACGCGCCCAGGTTCAACGGCGGCAGGTCGGCCCAGGTATCGCGGGCCGTCTCCATGCCGGCGCCAAGCAAGCCAAGCGGCAGATAGACATTTGGATCGTACAGATCGACCGACTTCATGCCGCCAACGGCCGCATCGAAGAAGCTTTTCGTCGCAGGATGCGGCAGCAGCTGGTAGGCGGCGGGGAAGTTCGGGTTGTTGACGACGCGTTTGCATTGCGCGCCTGTCAAGAAGATTTCGGGCCTTGCCCCGATCAAGTTCTCGAACGCGATCGGCGCGCCGTGGTGCGGCACGGCAGCCAGTATCAGCAATTCCACGTTGGGCAGCGCGGGCAATTTTTCCATGGCGTAGCGGGCCACCAAGCCGCCCATTGAATGCGCGACGATCCCGATGCGCCTGCCCTGGAGCTCGGCACCGGACAGCCGATCGTGGAAAAGCTGTGCGGTTTTCCGGATGTCGCGGCGCCAATCGTATGGGAATGGCGTGAGCGTGCCGGCATCCGCATCGAAACCCACGGTTTTCAGCAGGCTGAGTGCCTTGTCGTAGCCGGTCGCGAAGTGGTCGATCCCGAGCCCGAAGAGCGACACCTTGTCAAGAATTTTGCCCACCCGCAGCGTGTTACTGGTTGCAAGGGTATTCACAAGGTCTTCCGGATAGCTTTGGTTGACTTTCTCCAAGGCTGTTCCGGGCCAAACCAGCCGCTCACCGTCCCAGAGCTCACTGCCGACGATGCCGGGAATAAAAACGACGTGGTCTATCACAGTGATCTCCTCAAAGGTTCAGATCGTCACGCGACTGA
>CAXUHU010000166.1:0-3779 GCA_964250925.1 uncultured Acetobacteraceae bacterium | reverse complement strand
CGCCCTTGCCCGCGCCGAAGCCTTCTGCGCCCGATTCGGGTTGGTTTAGCGGACACCGCTGACCCTGGCCGTCGGCGAAAGCAACACGGCTGGCTGTGACAATGAACTTTGGGTTCTCCCGCACTTCCCGTGCTGTCGTTTCGGATTCGGATGGTCACGTAAGGAGGCTCCCCTTGTTGAAGGTCCTCCTTGCCCACGCGCCTATTGCCCCTGATCCCCGCCGGCCTCGCCATCGTGGAGGTCGTGTCCACCGCCGATCACGTCGTCATCACATCCAGCCCGCATCAGCCCTCGGCCGTTTGCCCCACCTGCGCCCAGGTGTCGCAGCGGCTGCACAGCCGCTATCAGCGCACCCTTGCCGACCTGCCCTGGCAAGGCCGTCCAGTGGCGCTGCAGGTCCAAGCCCGACGTTTCCGCTGCCTGACCCCCTCCTGCGCCCGTCAGACCTTCGCCGAACGCCTGGCCGGGGTTGCGCCCGCAGCCGCACGCCGGACCAAGCGGCTGGGCGATCTGCAGGGTCACCTCGCCCATGCGCTCGGCGGTGAGGCCGGCCAGCGCCTGGCCGAGAGGCTGGCCATGCCGGTCAGCGCCGACACGCTGCTGCGCATGGCCTGTGCTGCCAGCAATGATCGCGAGCCGCCGCCCACCCCGCGCGTTCTCGCCGTTGATGATTGGGCATGGCGCCGGGGTCACCGCTACGGAACGGCCCTGGTCGACCTGGAGCGCAACACGGTCGTGGACCTGCTGCCTGACCGCCAGGCCGACACCGGGAGTGTCAAAAACCTGGGGCAGCTTGCTGCCCCTGTCAGGCATCAACCAGGCTGATCAGTCCAAGGTGGGCAAGTAGGCTGCCCCAGGTTTTTGACACTCCCGTAGCCAAGGTCAGAAGACCGCAGTTTATGCACCAAGGCCGATCAGGAACGCACTGAATGCCTGTTTGGCGAGTTATGCAGCGGCTTCTAACAACCGACGATCTCTCTTTAGGTGGGAAACGCACCTGCAAATGATTGAGTGTCGCAGCGTTCGATAAACGATGCGAATGCGTCTGCCGTCAAAGGCTGGCTTACATGGTAGCCTTGTATGGTATCGCAACCTTCATCGACCGAGAAGTCAAACTGTTCGGGCGTCTCAACACCTTCGACGGTGACCGACATACCGAGGCAAGTGCCCATCGTTATGATAGCACGTACAATCGCAGCGCTTTCAGCATCATTCGGCACTTGACGGACGAATGACTGGTCAATCTTGATCTTGTCGAATGGGAAGCGGCGCAAGTAACTTAGCGATGAATAGCCGGTTCCGAAATCGTCCATCGATATCCGCAATCCAAGAGTTCGAAGCTGTTGCAGCGTCCGTAGAGTGACCTTCTCGTCGGTTAGCAGAACGCCTTCTGTAATTTCGAGTTCGAGGCGCCGAGGGTCTAGTCCAGTCTCCTCCAATACCTCTCCGACCATGATAGCCAAGCTGCCCGCGCGAAACTGGGACGGCGACAAATTAACGGCGACACTGATATCGTTGGGCCAAGTCGCGGCTTCTGCGCACGCGGTGCGCAAGACCCATTCTCCGAGCGGAACAATGAGACCAGTTTCCTCAGCAAGTTCGATGAAGTGGCTTGGGAGGATCAAGCCACGCTCCGGGTGACGCCAGCGGACCAGAGCTTCGGCTGACGTGATACGACTTGATCGTGCGTCAACAAGCGGCTGATAATGAACTTCAAGCTGCCCTTCAATGAGAGCCTGCCTGAGGCCAGCCTCAAGGGCTCGACGCTCACGCGTGCGCTCATCGAGGGCAGGATCATATCTCCGGAATGTCGCCTTGCCATCTGCCTTGGCCGCGTAGAGGGCAAGATCGGCGTTGCGGAGAAGGTCAGCTGGATCGTCACCGTCATCAGGGGCACAGGCCACCCCAATACTTGCTCCAACGTACGCTGACTGGCCTTCAAGCATGAAGGGCTGGCCCCCGATCGCTGCCACGATACGCGAAGCCAAATCCTCGGCTGTCTCGCCTTTGTGCGTGTGGAACTGCAGCACGGCGAATTCATCACCACCGAGCCTGGCTACGAGATCATCTTTGCGAACGACCGAACTCATGCGATCAGCGACCTTGCGTAACAACAGGTCACCGGCAGCGTAACCCAACGTGTCGTTGACCTGCTTAAATCTGTCTAGATCGATCATCAGAACTGAAAAGCTCTGATCGCGCTCGCGCCTAGAGATAGCATGCACCGCGAGAACGTCATAAAATCGAGCTCGATTTGGCAGTCCGGTCAGCGGATCGCTGAACGCCAGGTTGCGCATTTTTGCCTCGGTGCGCAGGCGCTCACGTTGATCACGTACGGCGATGACCGTTTGGAGCTTGTGCCCCAGGTGTACCTCGCAGCGTAGAACGCGGACCGGCACTGGCTGACCGCTGGCTCCTATAAGCTCAGCTTCTCGTTCCTCGTGCTCTGGCAGGCTCGGAACGTCGAGGCCAGGAAGCAGCGAGCTGACGAAGGCTCCGGCCAAGCTGGATGTAGCATGGCCGGAAAGCCGCTCGATACTGTTGTTAGCTGTTACGATGAGATCTCCCTGGCAGATGAGCAGACCTTCCAGTGCGACGTCTGCGAGCTCTCTTAGCCGCCGTCGGTCCTGACGCAGGCGGACTTTGGCCGCAAGATCAAAACGCCAACCGGTCACAGCAAGTGCCAAAAGCCCGAGGCAGACGCCCGCAACCACTGGCGTGATTGCCGCGGGTGAAACGGCAAAATCTGGCAGTGTCCGGTTCGGATCGAAGTGCAACGTCATTGCTGCCATGCCGCAGAAATGAAGCAAAGCTATCGAGAACAGCAGCAGGGGCGCTGCGGCTTTACGAAGCCGGCGGTTGCGATGCGCTGCCGTCAGCAGAGCCAAGCCGGAGATGGGCAGGCTGATGAGGATTGATGGGACGACAAGCCAAAGGTTCCAACTGGTGGTTCCCTGAACAAGGTATGCGGCCTGGCCTATATAGTGCAGCATCACGATGCCCAGGCCGACAATCAGACCGGCAACAAAGCGCCGGGCTTTGCTTCGCGTGCCCAGGGAGAGCGTCACGCCGGTGCCTATGCCGATGGTAGCGCAAAGAAGTGACGCCGCAGTTAGCATGGGATCGAAGGCTGCGACCATGCCCGGCTTGAAAGCGAGAAGTACGATGAAGTGGGTCGCCCAGGCCGTGCACCCACTCGCACCAACGCTCACCAGCTCCCAGAGCTTTCGGGTTTTACCTGCTGTTCGCGTGGCATGAGTGGCAAGTGCGAAGGAAGCATATACCCCCACTGCGCAGACAACGGCAGCAATCAGCATTAAACGCTGATCGTGATGGTCGCGCATGCATATGGGAATCGACCAAAGTACGCTGCTCATATCTGCCCGTCTATCACAGAACCTGGCTCATATTCGTGATGCAACGTCATAACTTGTTGATCCGTCTTGATCGGAGTTTGATGCTCAGTGCCGCCCCTATCAGCCAACACATTTAAAGATCTGGACTTCAACTCATTTCGAATAGGGTCTAGGGATAAAGTTTTGCGGACCGCCTAAGTTACTGACAGGACTGGGCTTAGGCGCAAAGCCTGATTTTCAACGATTTTGTTGTAAGTCAGCGGTTGGTTTCGACGCTGATCAGCGCCGTAACACACTGGATGCTTACGTTTCCCCTGGGTCTGATATCTACGCTGATCAAAAGTCGATCATTCGGCTGATCGGCGCCCTGCTCTTGGAGCAGAACGACATGTATGGACCGCCCCCGCCTTGCAAGGTGTTTCC
>CAXUHU010000165.1:0-3794 GCA_964250925.1 uncultured Acetobacteraceae bacterium | reverse complement strand
GGTCCATGATGGCTTCCAGCGCTGCGATTTCTTCGCTGGAGAAGTCGTTCAGGCGCGAGGCGACGAAGCCGCCCACCATGAAATCGTTCTCGCGCGTGCCGCGGTGGTTGGCACGGAACAGCAGCCGGCGGCGGCGGCTGTTCATCGAGGTCTGGGTTTCGTCCATGCTGCGGCTGACATATAGCGGGCGGCGTGCCAGACGCCAGTGCAGCCGTACCCCCGCCCTCTACCGCGGAACTCGACGCCGTGCTGGCCCCGATCATGGCGCCGGTGGCCTCGCTGCGCGGGTTGGGTGCGCGCAAGGCGGCGCTGGTGGCGCGCGCCACCGGCGGCACGCGGCTGGTGGACGTGCTGTTCCACCTGCCGGAACGCTACATCGACCGCAGGGAGCGGCCTTGCATCGCGGACGCTGTCGAGGGTGAAACCGCGACGCTGAGTGTGGAGGTGGTGTCGCACCGGCGGCCAGAGCTGGGTACGCGGCAGCCCTGGCGGGTGCAGGTGACCGACGGGACGGGGTTTGCCGAGCTGGCGTTCTTCCACAACCACCAGGCGCGCTCGTTCGTACCGGGGCTGAAGATCGTCGTGTCCGGCAAGGTGGAGCGGTTTCGCGACACGCTGACGCTGACGCACCCGAAATATATCGAGCTGGCCAGCAACGCGTCCGCCGTGCCCGACATCGAGCCGGTGTGGCCGCTGGTGGCCGACCTGCGGCCGTCGGATTTCCGCTCGGCCGTGGTGCAGGCGCTGGCGCAGGTGCCGGCGGTGCCGGAGTGGCACGAGGCGAACCTGGTCAGGCGCGAAGGGTGGCCGGGGTTTGGCGAGGCCCTGCGGCAGCTGCACACCCCGCGCGAGCACCCCGGGCCGGCGGCGCATGCGCGGCTGGCTTACGACGAGCTGCTGGCCCACCAGGTGGCGATGTCGTGGATACGCAGCCGCGAGCGGGGGCGCGCGGGACGCAGCCTGACGGGCGACGGCGCGCTGCGCAGCCAGGCGCTGGCGCGGTTCGGTCATCCGTTGACGCCCAGCCAGGCGCAGGTGCTGACCGAGATCGATGCCGACTTGGCAGCACCCAGCCGCATGCTGCGGCTGCTGCAGGGCGATGTCGGCTCGGGCAAGACGCTGGTGGCGGCGATGGCGATGCTGCGCGCGGCCGAGGCGGGCGGGCAGGCCGCGATGATGGCACCGACCGAGACGCTGGCGCGCCAGCACCACCGCACGCTGGGCCGGATCTGTCCGGTGCCGGTAGCCTTGCTGACCGGCTCGGTGAAGGGGGTGGCGCGGCGCAACACGCTGCTGGGGCTGCAATCGGGCCGCGTGAAGCTGGTGGTGGGAACGCATGCGCTGTTCCAGGAGGGGGTGGCGTATCGCGATCTTGCGCTGGCGATTATCGACGAGCAGCACCGCTTCGGCGTGGACCAGCGCGTGTCGCTCGGGGGCAAGGGGGAGACGACGGACGTGCTGGTGATGACGGCGACGCCGATCCCGCGCACGCTGCTGCTGACGCAATGGGGCGAGATGGCGGTCAGCCGGTTGGCCGAGAAGCCGGCGGGCCGGGCGCCGGTGCGCACCAGCCTGCACAGCCTGGCCACGCTGCCCGACGTGACCGACGCGATTGCGCGCGCGCTGGACCGCGGCGACCAGGTGTTCTGGGTGTGCCCGCTGGTGGCCGAGAACATGCTGGTCGATGCGGCGGCGGCCGAAGCGCGGTTTCGCGTGCTGCGCCTGCGGTTCGGCGAGCGTGTGGGGCTGGCGCATGGGCAACTCGAGACCGAGCTGCGCGAGCGGGCGTTGGGGGCGTTCGCTTCGGGACAGACGCGGCTGTTGGTGGCAACGACGGTGATCGAAGTTGGGGTCGATGTTCCGGCGGCCAGCGTGATGGTGGTGGAACATGCGGAACGCTTTGGGCTGGCGCAGCTGCACCAATTGCGCGGCCGCGTGGGGCGCGGTGCGGCGGCGAGCTACTGCTTGCTGCTGCACGACGACGGGCTGGCGGAGACTGCGCGGCGGCGGCTGGTGCTGCTGCGCGACACCGATGACGGATTTGCCATTGCCGATGAGGATTTCCGCATACGCGGCGGCGGCGATCTTATGGGCCGCCGGCAATCCGGCCAACCTGGGTGGCGCCTGGCCGATCCGGTGGAGCATGACGGGCTGCTGCAGATGGCCCACCGCGACGCTGCCCATCTGCTGGAACGCGATCCGAAGCTGGCGAGCGAGCGTGGTCGCGCCATACGGCTGCTGCTGCGTCTATTCGAGCGCGGTGCGGCGTTGCGAACGCTGGCCTCGGGCTGAATGGAGCGGCGCGGGCGCGACTGACCGGCGGCCGGCCTGATCGGGACGGGTGCGGTGGGCCGGCTAGGCTCAAGCCGCCGCTTTGCCCACCCGGCTCAGGATCACGAATCGCGCGGCCGTTTCGATGTCGGCGGCTACGGCGCTGCGGCGGGCGGTTGCCTCGTGGTCCTCGCCCCACTGCTCGGCCTGGAACAGCTCTTCCAGCGTCGCCAAGCGGTGTGCCTCGACGGCGGCAAGCGCGCCGTCCGCCACTGCCAGCCCCAACACCAGGCTGCCCAGCGCGGGTACCAGGATGCCGATGCCAGCCAGGGAGAAAGGCGGGTGTGCCGCCAATGCTTCGCCGAGGCGGTCGAGCGCCGCCTGCGGCTGGGCCACGTGCCTGATCCCCTGCCCTACACGCAGCCCAGCGCCGTGGCATGCCTCGGCCCAGTCGAGCCAGGGCTGCCACAGCTTTGCCTGGCGCTGCACCAAGGCCGGGGGAGCATCGGCGCGATAGCAAAGCAGGTCGTGCTCCGCGTAGCGGGCCAGGGCTGCGACCGTGGGGGACGGGTCGGGAGCGATCCGCTCCTGCGCGGTGCCGGCGATGCGGGTGAGCGGCACGTCCTCGGCGGAGAGCGTGCCGTCCCTGGCGCCGCCCGCTGCCTGCCACTCGGCGGCGATCGCCTCGGCCAAGGCGCGGCTTTCGAGAGCCAGCAGCGGGCCGCCGGGCAGGCGCATCGGCCGGCCGTCGAGCCGGATCGCGTAACGGCCGTTCTCGCACGCGACCTGGGCGTCGTTCCAGAAACGTTTCAACGTGGTTTTCCCCAGTGAGCCGCCGTCTTGTTTTGAAAAAAGACCAAACTTCTGTTCCATCGGCTGCGCGACAGCACTGCGAAAGTTTTTTGCTTCTTTTTCAAAAAAGAAGCGCTTCTCTTCCCTAGTGGAATAATCCCTGAAGCAAGTCCCTTGGCTTGTGGACAGTGTTGAAGTTCAGGCCGGCTTGTGGGGGAACAGCGGCCGGCATGGGGCCGCCGAGCCCGCCGCGGGCCAGCGTCAGCTTGGCGGGACAGACCGACGCGGCGGACGGAGCACCACCGATCGTCAGCCCGTAGCGTCCACCGCCCAGCACCGGGTCGAGAGAGGCTTTCATCTGGCCGAACGGCCCTTCGAGGGACACGGGCGCCGCGACCTCGGTCGGCCCGAGCCTGACGCGCGGCCGCAGGTGCAGGGCCGCCGTGCCTGCGGAGAGGTCGATCCGGCCATCGCCATCCAGCGCCAGGCGCGACGTGTCGGCGGCCAGGGCGCGCACGATCCCCTGACCGTGCTGGAAATCGATGCGCAGGGCAAAGCAGCGCACCTGGCTGCTGCCGCCACCGAACGACCGCACGCCCGCGGTGTCGAGCGCAGCGCCAACCAGGCCTTCGACCAGGCTATCCTCCACCTGACCGCCCACCATGGCCAGGCCAAGATGACCGTCCAGCGTCGCCATGGCCGCCTGCGCGGTCTGGCCCACCCCGCTGAGT
>CAXUHU010000164.1:0-4049 GCA_964250925.1 uncultured Acetobacteraceae bacterium | reverse complement strand
TTACCGCATCTCGCCTTCCCGAACGAGCGGAACGTCTTGCAAGCCTAATGTGCAGTATTCCTGATTTCGTAAGGTTTTCGGAACACTGATACTGGAGGCCGCTTGGTAACACGCACCTGAATATCCGAGGCCGACTCGAGATCATATTTTTGTTGTGGGAAGATAGGGTGTGAGTGACGGCGACGCTGGGTGAACGTCTGGATAAACCCCAAATTGTCCCTTAAAGTAAGGTCGTTTCTTCCAGTTCACAATGCAACCGTCTTGGTGCCTCGACGCACTACCAAGAATAAGCAAAGGACGATAGCTACCGAGAAACAGCTCGACAAGAATTGGCTGCGTAGATTTGGCGTGGCCGCCATAGCTGTGAGGACGCACGTGATGACGGCCACAACGCCCCAACTTGCATAGGGAAAGAGCCACATTCGAATCACTAGCCGTTCCGGTGCGGTTCCTTCGATGATGTATCTGAGCCGGATTTGCGCCAGGGAAACAAGAAGATAATTGACCAGGGCGATCGCCCCGGAAGCACTGACCAGGAAGCTGAACACCACACCAGGCGAAAAAACAGACGCGCCAACAGCTGCGTAACCGAAAGCCGCTCCCGCCAATATGGCGCGCGACGGAACGAGGCGCTCGTTCAAGGTGACAAGCCATCCGGGAGCATCACCTTTCGAAGCCAATCCAAACAACACCCGCGAGGTCACATACAAACCCGAGTTCAGGCACGACAGAACTGCCGTCAGCACGACAAGATTCATGATCAACTCTGCACCCCGTATGCCAATCGTACCCAGCGCCTTGGCGAAGGGGGATACACCAGGCGGGATTGTATCCCAGGGAACGATCGCTACGATCAGCGTTATTGATACTATGTAAAACAACAGGATGCGGACAGCGACCGAGCTCGTTAGACGCGCGATGCTGCGTGCGGGCTCGTTGGATTCGACTGCTGCGATGGTAACGATTTCTGCACCGACAAAGGAGAATATGACGCTGGTTACGCCTGCAAGCACGGAGAGCGGGCCGAACGGGGCAAATCCATGGTGCATGAGATTGGCCAATGGCGATGGCGATGCAGTGCCGCCTATGCCCAGGACATACCCACCAGCAAGGATGATGAAAACAAGGATTGCCGAGACTTTGACGGAGGAGAACCAAAACTCGAACTCTCCAAACGAGCGCGCGGACAGCAGGTTGACGCCCGTCATTACTGCCAACAGTAGCAGCGCCAGAACCCATATCGGCAATACTACCCATTGGTGCAGGATGCCGCCACCGGCGATCGCCTCGATCGGAACGACTATCACCCAGAAATACCAGTAGAGCCAGCCGCACGTGAAACCGGCCCACTCGCCCAAACCGAGCCGGGCGAATTCCGTAAACGCCCCCACATCTGGGTTCGCCGCGGCCAACTCGCTCAACATGCGCATGACCAGAAGTATAACCAGCCCTGCCAGTCCGTAGCTCAGGATGCAAGCAGGCCCAATTGTTGCAATGGAAGTGCTGCTGCCCACGAATAACCCAGCCCCGATGATACCGCCCATCGTTATCATTGTGACGTGCCTTGCGCGCAACGTCCGGCCCAGAGTCGGTCCTTTGATGGCGTGCATCTTAGCCACATGGCCTATTGGAGACGGCATGCTCAATCAATCCGGGGTTTGACCTCGATTTGTGGCAGTCTGTCCCGCTGGTCAATGCATTCGCCTCGGCGACCTTGGTGAAACGTTAGAGCTCCTGAGACGAGTGGAACGTGATGTCATACTGCCTACCTTGCCAGGTGGCCTGTGCAGCGCCTTCGGCGGCAGCTATCCCCGTTTGATCGGGGTAGAGGGAGCACAAGTCGCTGTTCAGCCGGACGCTTCGGCATCCAATGACCACAAGGCCTGATCCTGAAACCGATGCGAGACAGACTGGTCTTTCAACCATGACATGATCACCAGATCGTGAACACTGTCTAAAGACACGCAGCTGCATTGCGGTCAGACTAAAATAAGAGTACAGGACAACCACGCGAACGCAATCTGTGCTCGCAAAGGTTGTGTATCGTTCGCCCACAACTATTCAACTGTGAGGTTCAATGACCAAAACGTCTTTTTTGACGCTTGTTGCGGCGTCCACGGCCGGCATGCTTGTCGGGTTGTCCGCCAACGCCGCTGGCGTGCCCGGACATCAGTATTTCGCTGTCGGCGGCGGCGGCGGTATGTTGGCGAATGGCCAGCCGTGCCCAGACTTGCCCTGTAACGGGACGGACGTCTGTTCATGCGTAAATGCGTCCGGCAACATCAGCTTCAGCACCACAAGCAAAGATTTTCCGCCCGGTACCTTTACCTTGGAACTCAGCGCCGACAAGAGCACAAACTCCCCGAATGGCATTGGTGGACAGTGCTACGGGTCAGGCGGTTACCTTGTGCTTACGACACCCAAGGGCACGTTAAACATACAAATCGCCGGGCAGGCTTGCCGAATCGGCACGGCCGGTGGCGGTTTGGAAGCGGCACCCTTCGGCATCAGCATACCGGCGACCGTCGTGTCCGGAACAGGCGGCTACGCCAATCCTGTGGGCGTAGGCACCTTGGCCGGCTCTTTCGATCCCGTCGCAAAAACAGTCCTTATTGACTTGGTTGGATATGGCATTCTAAATCGTCCTTCGACCTCGAACTAACCTCCGATTTTAGTGGGTGGTTCGGTATAGCAGCTAGCCGAGCCGCCGCTTTCGTTCTACTGTCAACTACGTCAATTACACGCGTTTATTGCGTTGCCAAAAGCGTGGAGTACACGATGTCTAGCAGACGGTGGTTGGAACAGTTGATACCGACTGACCGGAAAGCTGTCGAATTGATCATGTACGGCGAAACGGTTGCAGCAGGCAAACTCGTCAGCCCTGTTGCAAATACCGAGAACGAGGGTGAACAGCTTCAAAGTTTTGGCCTTCCCGAGCGCATACTGGCCGGCGAAACGTTGCTTCAATCGTTGGAATTGGTGCCCAAGACGACACAGAACGGACAGCTAAAGCCACGGAGCGGTGTGCTATTGCTGCGCAGTCCTACTGCCTCCACCATCACGATCGTCTTCAACGGCAACTCGCGGTTTTTTACCCTTCCACCTTCGGCAGTCACCGTAGCCGACACGCACATATTGCTGGTGAGAGATCCAAATCGCTGCTTCGGCTTCTTTGGCATCCCTGAATTGGGCGAAGATTACCAGGCTTGTCTCGACAATCTCCACGCCATCATCGCAGCCCTCGACGCAGAGGAGGTTTACTGCGTCGGGTTGTCGGCCGGTGGTTCAACCGCCATCAGGGTTGGTTGCGACCTCATGGCGCGAGGAATTCTAGGATTCTCCGTCCCGACGACGCTTAATTTGGAGGATGACAAGGGTGCAGAACTAAAGCACTACCCGCAATTGACACGGCTCTACAAAAATGCGCGGCATATGGGAATCGATCTCGTCAAGTATTATGCCGAGAAGTTTCCACGGCCAAGCCTGATCCTCACTTACAGCGCAAGCCATGTAAGGGATTCGTGGCTAGCGTTGCGTATGGATAATGTGCCTGGGGCCGAACTTGTGGATACCGAGGGGTTCACCGGCCATTCTACGTATGTCTGGCTTCGCGACAACGACAAGCTCGATCCGCTGTTCGAGCACCTATTCTCGCTGACGCCTTACGGCGAAACGGCAGACCGGGGTGGCGACACGGCTCACGCCCATACCCATCAGCCACGCCTGCTTGAGGGAGCATCGCTGTAGTGTCCATGTAAGTCAACTGTCGCCGCTTACGTCATACAGGGGCTATGATATCACCGTCGATCTCCTCTTGGGCAATTCACAAACCTCTTGTCTCGTGTAAGAGAAAACCGTCGAAAACCCTTTTGGTACTCTGTACTATCAGGTCGTTGCGTATCATTAGGTGACCGTGATCGGCGATCATGATCGGCTCCGCCCGAACCGGACAGCAGCTGCTGCCAAATCGCTTTTCGTCTAAGGCAGCGTTGCGTAACGCTCGGCTCACATCGTTCTAAGTCGATCGCCAGCCGCCGGCGCGGTAAAAA
>CAXUHU010000163.1:0-4128 GCA_964250925.1 uncultured Acetobacteraceae bacterium | reverse complement strand
CACGGCAGGACAATCAGTTCATGACGCTATTGCCGATGCAGGTGCCGCCCCGATGAAACACTGGCGGATTGAGGATGTCGCCTGGCAGGACTTCGATCCGGGCCAGGTCGATCCGGAGATCGTGGCGTTGGTGAAGGCGGCCGCCCTGGTCGAGCGCAACGGCGTGGATTACGGCACCTACCTGAATCGCGTGTTCGTCGACGACCCCGATTTCCGCAAGGCGGCCGACCGGTGGTCGGTCGAGGAAGTGCAGCACGGCGATACGCTGGGCCGCTGGGCGGTGCTGGCCGACCCGGGATGGGATTTCGAGGCTGCGTTCCATCGCTACAAGACCGGCTATCACCTGCCGCTCCTGGATGCCGACATGTCGGTACGCGGCTCGCACGTGGGCGAGCTGATCGCCCGCTGCATGGTGGAGTCCGGTACGTCGAGCTATTACTCCGCGCTTGGCGAGGCGGCGACCGAGCCGGTGCTGCAAAACATCTGCCGCCTGATCGCGGCCGACGAGTTCCGGCATTTCAAGCTGTTCTACGACCATATGAAGCGCTACCTGACGCGCGAGCGGATCGGGGTTGCCAAGCGGTTGCGCATCGCGCTCAGCCGTATCGGCGAAAGCGAGGACGACGAGCTCGCCTATGCCTTCTACTGCGGCAACATGCCACCCGAGGCCACGTATCGCCACCAGCAAGCCATCGCCGGCTACATGGCGCGCACGATGGGAATGTACCGTTACTGGCATCTCGAACGGGCGGTGGGCATGATCCTGAAGGCGATCGGCCTGCCGCCGCGCGGCCGCATCTCGTCGGCCGCCGCTCGCGGCGCCTGGTTGCTGATGCGCGCACGCCGCCGAAAATTCGCGCGTGTCCTTGGCCAAGGCGCCCGCTTGCCGGCCCATGCCGGTTTGTCTTAGGCCAAAGCAGGGCCTTCCGAAAGGCGTTCTCAGACGGGCTGTGTGCGTCAACGCACCTTAAACTGATCCTTCGCCGACACCATCGCCTGACCGACTGGTCCAGTCTGCGAGGGGGTCGATCCTAAGCTGCGCTTCCCATCGAGTGCCTGCAGGATTTCAGGCGTGATGCCATCTCGGTGACCACGGCAGAACGGTGGTCGGCTTGCTCGACCGCCGAGATCTTGTGCTTACGTTGCCGGTCCGGTGCCATGCCGTTCAGCACCGAAGCCAAAGCCTCCCCCAAGCTGGCGAACTCTCCGACATCGGCCCCGCTCAAGCAGCACCAGGCGCGTATCTTCCCCCTGTCACGGGCAAAACCCCAGCGCGACCATGATTCGCCACGGCGATAAACGCTTAGAAAGCTGCCGACCTCTTGGGCGTCGCCGCAATCGCGATTGTGTATCACCAGCCGGTCATAGCCGGCGACCCGTGCGGCATCGTGCCAGCCGGTCGCCTCCATCCGGTCGCGGGGGGTGAGGCAGGAGGCGTCGCTCGCCGAAACGGACAAAGCCGCTCGCGGAAAAAAAGCTATGACGTTTCCTACTTCTGGTTGAATAACAGCCATGGGTTTGCCCACCGTCTGGTTACGTATCCTCTTAACATAACTTTACCGTGAGCGTGTGTGATACGTTTCACACAGTGGCTGCTTTTACGCAGAAAAAACACCTTGCGACCTCGTTTAGGTTGTCGACGCAGCGCAGGTGCCCGTTCCGATTGTGTTTCCTCGAAATCACTCTCGCACTACGTATAGCATCCGCGGGTGCGCCACAATCCTTTGTGATCCAAGTTCAATGTCGAGCGAAATACCTACCCCGACATGTCAGCCTCACACTCCGGTTCCACGGCGCTCGAAGGTGTCGCCGATTGTCCGGCCCGAGACTCGCCCTACGGGCATGGGCGTTACACAGAATAACATGGTGCCGGCTAGGTGGACGTAGGCTCAGCACCTACTCTGGCCGCGATGTATCGTCACTTGACCGATCCCGATCTTTGGCGCGATGCCGGCCGCTATCAGGGGAATGCGCTCTGGTGTGGATGCCGTATCGATGGATGACCAGCAATCGCCTCTGATTACGCGTCCTCCGGTCAGTGCACCGCACCGGCGGCGTAGCCTATGGCCCTGGTTTCTCCTGCTGCTGCTCCTGGGCGGTGTGGGTTACGGCGTCAGCCGTCTCGGCGGCGCCACGCCGACGCGCGCGCCGGCGGCCCCGCCCCAGGCCGTGGGGGTGGCATCGGCCAGCGTGGCCGACATGCCAGTCAGCGACAGCGGGTTGGGCACCGTCACGTCACTGGCCAGTGTGGTGGTGCAAACGCAGATCAGCGGCGTGCTTCAAACGATCGGCTTTCACGAGGGCCAGATCGTCCATAAGGGCGACTTTCTGGCGCAAATAGACCCGCGGCCCTATCAGGCGCTGCTCGACCAGGCGCGCGGCAACCTGGCGCACGACCAGGGACTGCTGCGCCAGGCGCAGACCGATGCCCGCCGCTACGCCCTGCTGCAG
Source organism: uncultured Acetobacteraceae bacterium (assembly GCA_964250925.1). GTDB lineage: Bacteria > Pseudomonadota > Alphaproteobacteria > Acetobacterales > Acetobacteraceae > BOG-908. Next base: position 1,677 of record CAXUHU010000163.1, on the reverse strand, counting down.
CGTCAGGACAGCATCGGCCGGCAACAGGCCGAGGACCAGCAATTCGTGGTCCAGCAATACGAGGGCAGCGTGGCCGCCGACCAGGGTGCGATCGAAACGCAGCAGGTCAACCTCGCTTTTTGCCGCATCACCTCGCCCATCGACGGTCGGGTAGGGTTGCGCCAAGTGGATGCGGGCAACTACGTGACACCTGCGTTGACCAACGGGATCGTCGTCGTCACCCAACTCGACCCGATCAGCGTGATCTTCCCATTGCCGGAGGACGACGTGCCGGCGATACAGGCGCAACTGGCGGCCGGCACCCCGATGCAGGCGCTGGCCTTCGACCGCAGCAACACGGCACAACTCGCTACCGGCACGCTCGAGACGATCGACAACCAGATCGACACCACCACCGGCACCGTCCGGCTACGCGCCTTGTTCGGCAATCCTGGGGCCAAGCTGTTCCCCAACCAGTTCGTCAACGTCAAGTTGATCATAAACACGGTGCACGGCGCGGTCACCGTGCCAAACGCGGCGCTGCAGACCGGTGCTCCCGGCAGCTTCGTCTATGCGGTGCAGCCGGACAGCACGGTGGCTGTTCGGGTGGTCAAGCTGGGCGTGGCCGATGGCGGCAAAACCCAGGTGCTAAACGGCTTGGCCGCGGGTGACGGCGTGGTGGTCGATGGCGCCGACCGCCTCAAGGACGGCGCCCGCGTGGTCCTGCCGGGCAGCAAGCCGACCGACAACAAGCCCGCTGACGGCAGCACCGCGCACCATCGCCGTCGCCGCAGCACAGGGGCAGACGGCAGCTAGCATGGGCCCGTCCGCCCTGTTCATCCTGCGCCCGGTGGCGACCACGCTGCTGATGCTGGCGCTGCTGCTGGTCGGCATCATCGCCTACCAGTACCTGCCTCTGTCGGCGTTGCCGGAGGTCGATTACCCCACCATACAGGTGCAGACCTTCTACCCCGGCGCCAGCCCCGAGGTGATGACCAGTTCGGTGACGGCCCCCCTGGAACGCCAGTTCGGCGAAATGCCCGGCCTGAACCAGATGAGCAGCCAGAGCTCGGCCGGCGCCTCGGTCATCACGCTGCAATTCGGGCTGGACCTCTCGCTGGACGTGGCCGAGCAGGAGGTGCAGGCGGCGATTAACGCGGCCGGCAACCTGCTGCCGTCGGACCTGCCGGCGCCGCCGATCTACGCCAAGGTGAACCCGGCCGATGCGCCGGTCGTCACCCTGGCGCTGACCAGCCGCACCATGGCGCTGACCCAGATCGAGGATCTGGCCGAGACGCGGCTGGCGCAAAAAATCAGCCAGATCGACGGGGTAGGGCTGGTATCGATCTCCGGCGGCCACCGCCCCGCGGTGCGCGTGCAGGCCAACCCGCGCGCACTGGCCGCCATCGGCCTGAACATCGATGACCTGCGCACCACCATCGGCAACCTCAACGTCAACACGCCGAAGGGCAATTTCGACGGGCCGGCGCAGGCCACCACCATCAATGCCAACGACCAGCTGCCTGACGCGAAGGCCATGGCCGGCGCCATCATCGCCTACCGCAACGGCGCGCCCGTCCACCTGACCGACGTGGCCACAATCGTGCAAGGATCGGAGAACGACCGGCTGGCCGCGTGGATGGACCGCACGCCGGCGGTGATCCTGAACGTGCAGCGCCAGCCCGGCGCCAACGTCAT
>CAXUHU010000162.1:0-4429 GCA_964250925.1 uncultured Acetobacteraceae bacterium | reverse complement strand
CCTTGCCGCGCAAGCAGCCGACCCAGCCTCGCCCGTCGACCGCGCCTTCGTCGCGATGGTCAGCCAAGGTGGCCTGTTCGAAGTCCGCGCCGGCGCCATCGCCGCCAGCCAAGGCAATACCGAGGACATCAAGGACCAAGGCACTACCGAGGAGCACGACCACGAACTCGTCGGCGGCAAACTGAAAGCCATCGCCGACAAAGCCGGCATCCCGATCCAGCCGAAGCTGAACCAGCAATTCGAAAAGCAATACGACGAGCTGAAGAGTCTCTCGGGCCCATCCTTCGACGCAGCCTTCCTCCGCGAAATGGAAGACATTCACGCCAAAGACGGCGCCGCCTTCGAAACCGAAGCCAAAACCGGCGCCAATCCCGCGCTAAGATCCTTTGCCGCACAAACCCACCGCATCGTCCTGCGCCACATAGGCGGCCTTAAAGCGCTCGGCCCAGCTTCGTAACGTGGCTGCATTTCCGTAACCTATCGGTCCGACACGTCAGCGCGGCGTCTGAACGTCGGCATACCTTCCAGGTCTGGCGGGAGAGATCACCGAGCCGCAGCGTCGTCGCATCACGCCTTCCCATGGCAATGCTTATACTTCTTCCCCGACCCGCACGGGCAAGCCGCATTACGCTGCGTTCCGCCCCACGTCGTAGGGTCGCTCGGGTCCATCGCCGCCACAGCCCCCGCAACCCCAACCTGCCAGGTGTCCGAGCGCGCCACCGTATCGGCCTCCGCATAGGCGGGCGCCGCAAAGTTCTCCACCAGCCCCGCAGGCAAACCCTGCGGCATAGGCGGCGGCTCGGCCGACAGCTCCACGCGTGCCAGCGTGCTCGTCACCCGCTCGCGCAAATCGTCCAGCATCGCGTTGAACAGCGCGAACGCCTCGCTCTTATACTCGTTCAGCGGGTCGCGCTGCCCGTAAGCGCGCAGCCCGATGCCCTGGCGCAGATGGTCCAACGCCAGCAGATGCTCCTTCCACACCGTATCGAACATCTGCAGCAGCAGGCTCTTCTCGATGTAGCGCATGATCTCGGGCCCGAAATTGGCCGCCTTGCCCGCCGCCGCCTGATCCACCGCGGCCGTCAGCCGCTCGTGGATCGCCGTCTCGTCGATGCCCTCCTCGCGCCCCCAATCCTCGATCGGCAAATCCAACCCGAATACGCGCCGCACGTCCGCCGTCAGCTCGGCCGTCTGCCACTGCTCGGCAAACGCCTTTTCCGGGATCCGCACGCGCACCAAGCTATCGACCAGCTCGTGGCGGAACGCCGCCACCGTCTCGGACACGTCAACCGCCTGCATGTAGTCCCGGCGCTGGGCATAGACCTCCTTGCGCTGGTCGTTCATCACGTCGTCGTATTTCAGCAGGTTCTTGCGCGTGTCGAAGTTGCGCGCCTCCACCTTCTTCTGCGCCTTTTCCAGCGCCTTGTTGATCCACGGATGGACGATCGCCTCGCCCTCCTTCAGCCCCAGCCGCTGCAACATCCCGCCCATCCGGTCGCTGCCGAAAATGCGCATCAGATCGTCTTCCAGCGACAGGAAGAACCGGCTGGCACCCGGATCGCCCTGCCGGCCAGACCGCCCACGCAACTGGTTGTCGATGCGCCGGCTCTCATGCCGCTCGGTGCCGATCACCATCAGCCCGCCCGCCGTGCGCACCCGGTCATGAAAGCCGGGGATTTCGGCCCGTATCTCCGCGTCCCGCGCTGCCCGCTCAGCTTCCGAAGGAAGGCTGTGCGCTTCCTGGCGCAACCGCATGTCCAGATTGCCGCCAAGCTTGATGTCGGTCCCGCGGCCGGCCATGTTTGTGGCAATCGTCACCGCACCAGGCGCACCGGCCTGCGCGATGATGGTGGCCTCCTGCTCATGGAAGCGCGCGTTCAGCACAGCATGCGGTATGCCGCGGCCCTTCAGTATCTCGCTCAGCAATTCGCTCTTCTCGATGCTCACGGTGCCCACCAGCACCGGTTGCTCGCGCTTGCGGGCGTCCTCGATCAGCGTGGCCACCGCATCGTACTTCTCGGTCGCCGTCCGGTAGACCTCGTCGTCGCCATCGGCGCGGATCACCGCGACGTTGGTCGGGATCTCCAGCACCGAAAGCTTGTAGATCTCGGCGAATTCGTCGGCCTCCGTCATCGCCGTGCCAGTCATGCCGGCCAGCTTGGGGAACAGCCGGAAATAGTTTTGGAACGTAATGGAAGCGAGCGTCTGGTTCTCCTGCTGAACCGTCACGTACTCCTTGGCTTCCAGCGCCTGGTGCAGCCCCTCGGAGTAACGACGCCCCTCCATCATCCGGCCGGTGAACTCGTCGATGATGATCACCTTGTCGTCGCGCACAATGTAATCAACATCGCGCGCAAACAGCGTGTGCGCCCGCAGCGACTGCTGCACGTGATGCACCACGCTCACGTTGAAGATGTCGTACATGTTGCCTTCGGTGATGATGTCTGCGACCCGCAGCATATCCTCCACCCGCTCGTTGCCGGCCTCCGTCAGGTGCACCGACTTGGCCTTCTCGTCCTTCTCGAACGTCGTCGGGTCCTTCACCAGCTCCAGCACGACAAGGTTCACCGACCGATACAGGTCCGACGAATCCTCCGCCGGCCCCGAAATGATCAGCGGCGTGCGCGCCTCGTCGATCAGAATGCTGTCCACCTCGTCGACGATCGCATAGCTGAACGGCCGCTGGACCATGTCCTCCAGCCGGTACTTCATGTTGTCGCGCAGGTAGTCGAAACCGAACTCGTTGTTGGTGCCATACGTTACGTCGCACGCATACGCCGCACGCCGCTCCTCGTCGGAAATTCCGTGTACGATCACCCCGGTCCGCAATCCCAGGAAAGCGTACAGCCGCCCCATGTCCTCGCTGTCGCGCCGCGCCAGGTAGTCGTTCACCGTCACCACGTGCACGCCGCGGCCGGACAGCGCGTTCAGGTACACCGGCAACGTCGCCACCAGCGTCTTGCCCTCGCCCGTCTTCATCTCGGCGATCTTGCCGTCGTGCAGCACCATGCCGCCTACCAGCTGCACGTCGAAGTGCCGCAACCCCAGCACCCGCCGGCTCGCCTCCCGCACCACCGAGAACGCCTCCGCCAGCAGCCCATCCAGCGTCTCGCCGCGGGCGATCCGCTCGCGGAACTCGGCCGTCTTGCCCGCGAGCGCCTCGTCGGACAGCGCCTCGATGGCCGCCGCGTAGGCGTTGATCTTGGGCACACGCTGCTGATACGCCTTCAGCGAGCGGTCATTGGACGTGCCGAAAACGGCGCGGGCTAAGCGTGCGAACATGGTAGGCAGATAGGCGGCGCCCCGGGGTGGGTCAACATGAAGTCAGCCGCCGGCGAACCTCGACCGGCCTCGTCCAAGCAAACGCCTTGCTCTGCCTATGGCCCCTACCCCGGCCTTGCCTTTATTTCACCCCGCCGCCGGTTGCTGCCCCGTCCCGTTTCGCGCATAAGGCCGCCGCTTCCTCATGAGGTTACCATGCGCCTAGCCCTTCCCGCGGCCCTGACGGCTGCCCTGCTCTCCACGGCCGCCATCGCCCAGGCGCCCAAGCCGGCAGCCGCACCCGCCGCCACGCCCGCCACCCCGGCGCAGCAGAACCCCATCATCGCTACCGTCAACAACGACGCCATCCGCCTGTCCGACATCTCCGCCTGGGTCGACACCCACGTGCCGGCCGAGCAGCGCCAGCAGATCGGCCAGGAAAAGCTGTTCGCCGCCGCACTCGACAACCTGGTCTCCGGCAAGGCGCTCCAGGTGATGGCCCGCAAGCAGGGCCTGGACCGCGACCCGGCCGTCGCCCGCCAGATGCAGGCCGCCGCCGACGAGGTCCTGCAGCGCGCCATCCTGGTCAAGACCGTCCTGCCCCAGGTGACCGAGGAGGCGATCAAGGCCCAGTACGACAAGCAGTTCGCCAGCAAGCCCGGCGAGCCCGAAGTCCACGCCCGCCACATCCTGGTCGACAGCGAGGCCAAGGCCAAGGACGTGATCAAGCAGCTCCAGGGCGGCGCCAAGTTCGAAGACCTGGCCAAGAAATACGGCGACCCCAAGGACCCCGCCAGCGCAGCCGGCGGCGACCTCGGCACCTTCAAGCGCGGCGACATGCTGCCCGAGTTCTCCGACGCCGCCTTCAAGCTGAAGAAGGGCGAATTCACCCAAACCCCGGTCCACACCCGCTACGGCTGGCACGTTATCCAGGTGCTCGACACCAGCATCAGCCAGCCCCCGAAATACGACGCCGTGCACGACGACATCCGCCAGGCCCTGCTGCGCCAGGATGCCTCGGCGCTCGCCACCCAGGCCCGCGCCAGCGTAAAGATCGTGCAGTACGGCCCAGACGGCAAACCGCTCAAGACCATCTCCACCGGAACCCCGGCCACTCAGGCCAAAACCCCCACCCTGGTCGCCCCAGCCAAGAAGTAGCGCCCCATGG
>CAXUHU010000161.1:0-4644 GCA_964250925.1 uncultured Acetobacteraceae bacterium | reverse complement strand
GGGGATGGGCCAGCGCCTGGTCCCGCGCGCTAACGATCGGGTGCCGGTTGATCGAGGCGATGGCGACCGACGCGTTGTCGATCACCCGGTTGACGATCATCTCGGCCACCTCGGGCAGCACGTCCACCGCGTCGGACGCGACGGCGGCGATTTTCCACGCCAGCTGGTCCTCGCGCGCCAGGCGGTCGGCTTCCGGGTGAACGCGAACGTCGTGGATGATCATTGGAAGCAGCGATCCTGGGCCAGTTGGCGGCTTTATTGTCGCCGCCCCGGCCAGCCGTCAAATCAGCCGGCTCGGCCCGTGAAATTGGCCGGACGCTTCTCCAGAAAGGCCGAAACGCCCTCGGCAAAATCGGGGCTGCGCCCTGCATCGCGCTGCAATGCACGTTCCGTCTGCAATTGCGCTTCCCAGGTGGACGACAGCGCCGACCACGCAGCCCGCCGTATCAGGCCCAGCGCATAGGTCGGCCCGCTGGCCAACGAGGCGGCAAGCTGTGCCGCTTCTGCCTCCACCGCCTCGTCCGGCACCACACGGTTGATCAGCCCCCATTGCAGCGCCCGCTCCGCCGGCAGCTTGTCGCCCAGCAGCATCAGCTCCATCGCCCGCACCCGCCCGATGCTGTGGGCCAGAAGCAGCGCCGAGCCGCCATCCGGCACCAGGCCGACACGCCGGAACGCCTGCAAAAAGTAGGCGCCCTGCCCCGCCACGATCATGTCGCAGGCCAGCGCCAGCGAGGCACCGATGCCGGCAGCCGCCCCTCGAACAGCGGAAATGATCGGCACCGGGCTGTCCCTCACCGCCTGCATTAGCGGGTTGAACGAACGTTCCAGGCGCGCGCCGGCGTCGAAATCCACTCCCGGCACACGGTCGGATCGCGCCAGGTCCGCTCCCGCACAAAATGCGCGCTCATGCCCGGCCAGGATGATCGCCCGCGCGCTACGCCCAGCCTCGCCTATCTGGCCGCCGAGCATTTCGGCCATGTCGCCATCCATGGCATTCAGCGCGGCCGGGTTGTTGATGCGCAACGTCGTCACGTCGCCCATCCGCTCGGCTACAATGCGGTCTTCCACGATCACCTCCCCTTCATGGTTGGGCTTCGAAGGTGACGAGTTCGGCCCCTTCCTGCACCATCTCGTCCACGCCGTGGCGGATGCTGGCGATGGTGCCATCCAACGGTGCAGACAGCGTTATTTCCATCTTCATCGCTTCCAGCACCAGCAGCGGCGCGCCGCGGGCCACCACGTCACCGGCCGCCACGAGAACCCGGGTCACCCGGGCCGGAATAGGGGCGACTATCTTGCCGCCGCCAGCCGCAGCGGTCGCCGGCGCAGCCCAGGGATCGATCACTTGGAAACGATGGTTGCGCCCTGCCTCGATCACCACGATCGCGCCGGCCTCGCGCAACACGGTCACGCGCCGAACCACACCATCCAGCCGCAGGTGCAGACCGGCCTCGTCTTCGGCGGCGGTGGCCCGCACGCTGCGGCCCGGCAGGTCCAGCACAAGGCCATCCTGCGTTTGCAGAACGCGCACCGCGATGGCGCGCTCGTCGTCACGCAGCGCCACATCGTCCGCGCCGGCCACGTTCATGCGCCACAGATCGCCATCGTTCCATGGCGAGTATGGGTCGCCCGCCCCGGCGGGCCAGATGGCATGACGGTCCGCCCGCACCGCCAGCGGGGCTGCGGCCAGCACGGCGTCGCTGGCGGGCGGGGGTGCTGCAAACAACGCCTCGGCATGGCGGGCGATGAACCCGGTATCCAGCGCCGCTTCGGCAAACGCGGGATGAGCAGCTATTGCGCGCAGCAGGTCCAAATTGCTCTGCACGCCGGCCAGCTCGTACTGGGCCAGCGCACCGCCAAGCCGGCGCACCGCTTCCGCCCGATCGGCACCCCAAACAATCAGCTTGGCAACCATGGCGTCATAATACGGCGTGATCGCATCGCCCTGCCGAACGCCGGTATCGACCCGCACGCCACCGCTCTCGCGCGGCTGCCGCAGATGCGAGAGGCGGCCAATGGAGGGCAGGAAGTCGCGCGCCGGGTCCTCGGCATACACGCGCACCTCGATCGCGTGGCCGGCAATGCCCAGCTCGTGCTGCAGCAGCGGCAGCCGCTCGCCGCTGGCCACGCGCAACTGCCACTCCACCAGGTCCTGTCCGGTGATGAATTCGGTGACCGGATGCTCCACCTGCAGCCGGGTGTTCATCTCCATGAAATAGAATTCGTCGCCCTCGGCGATGAACTCCACCGTTCCAGCCCCGACGTAGCCGACAGCGCGCGCTGCAGCGACCGCCGCCTCGCCCATCGCCGTTCGGCGCGCGGCGTCGATGCCCGGCGCCGGCGCTTCCTCCACCACTTTCTGGTGCCGACGCTGGATGGAGCAGTCACGCTCGAACAACGAAACGGTGTTGCCCAGCGTGTCGGCAAACACCTGGATCTCGATGTGGCGCGGCCGCGTCAGGTATTTTTCGATCAGCAGCCGCGCATCGCCGAACGCGGCGAGCGCCTCGCGCTTGGCGCCGTCCACCGCCGCCTGCAACGCGCCGGCACTTTCCACGACGCGCATCCCGCGCCCGCCGCCGCCGGCCGACGCCTTGATCAGCACAGGGTAGCCGATAGCTGCCGCCTCGCGCGCCAGAATTGCATCGTCTTGCGCCTCGCCGTGGTAGCCCGGCACCAAAGGCACGCCCGATTGCGCCATCAGCGCCTTGGCCGCCGCCTTCGATCCCATGGCGTGCATGGAGGCGGCCGGCGGGCCGATGAACACGATGCCTGCCTCCAGGCAGGCCTCGGCGAAAGCCGGGTTTTCCGACAGGAATCCGTAGCCGGGATGCACGGCCTCTGCCCCGGACTGCGCCGCCGCGTCCAGGATGGCCCCGATCGACAGATAGCTGTCCCGCGCCGCCGCCGGGCCGATCGGGTACGCCTCGTCGGCCAACGCCACGTGTCGCGCCCCGGCATCGGCTTCGGAGTACACCGCGACCGTTGCAATCCCCATGCGGCGGCAGGTGGCGATCACGCGGCAGGCGATCTCGCCGCGGTTGGCGATCAGTATTTTGCTGAACATCGGCGTATCACATCCGAAACAGACCGAACCGCGTGGGCTGAGCCGGCGCGTTCAGGCTGGCCGAGATCGCCAGCCCCAGCACCCGGCGCGTGTCGGCCGGATCGATCACCCCGTCATCCCACAGCCGCGCGCTCGCGTAGTAGGGGTTGCCCTGCGCCTCATACTGCGCCTCGATAGGCGCCCTGAACGCGGCCTCGTCTTCGGCCGCCCATGCCTGGCCGCGCGCCTCCATGCCGTCGCGCTTCACCTGCGCCAGAACGCTGGCGGCCTGCGCGCCGCCCATCACAGAAATGCGTGCGTTGGGCCACATCCACAGGAAACGCGGCGAGTACGCGCGCCCGCACATGCCGTAGTTGCCGGCACCGAAACTGCCGCCAACGATGACGGTAAACTTCGGCACCGCGGCTGTCGCCACAGCCGTCACCATCTTGGCGCCGTCCTTGGCGATGCCGCCAGCCTCGTATTTCTGGCCTACCATGAAGCCGGTAATGTTTTGCAGAAACACCAGAGGAATACCGCGCTGGGCACACAGCTCGATAAAATGCGCCCCCTTCTGCGCGCTGGTGCCGAACAGGATACCGTTATTGGCGACGATGCCCACCGGATAGCCAAAGATATGCGCGAAGCCAGTCACCAGCGTGGGGCCATACAGCGCCTTGAACTCGTCGAATACCGAGCCGTCGACGATGCGCGCGATCACCTCGCGTATCTCGAACGGGGTGCGCCTGTCCTGCGGCACGATGCCGTAGAGCTCGCCCGGATCGTGCAATGGCGGCACCGGCCGGCGTAACGCCAGCTCGGTGCGCTTGGTGGTGTTCAGATTGGCCACGATCCGCCGCGCAATGCCCAGCGCGTGGCCATCGTTTTCGGCCAGGTGGTCGGTGACGCCGGAGGTGCGGCTGTGCAGATCGCCGCCGCCGAGATCCTCAGCACTCACCACCTCGCCAGTCGCAGCCCGCACCAGCGGCGGCCCGGCCAGAAAGATGGTGCCCTGGTTGCGCACGATGATGCTCTCGTCCGACATCGCCGGCACATACGCGCCGCCCGCGGTGCACGACCCCATCACCACCGCGATCTGCGGGATGCCGGCTGCCGACATGGTGGCCTGGTTGTAGAAGATGCGGCCGAAATGGTCGCGGTCCGGAAACACCTCGTCCTGGTTGGGCAGGTTAGCGCCGCCGCTATCGACCAGATAAATGCAGGGCAGCCGGTTCGCCGCCGCAATCTCCTGGGCGCGCAAGTGCTTCTTCACCGTCAACGGGTAGTACGTGCCGCCCTTCACCGTGGCGTCGTTGGCCACGATCATGCACTCGCGGCCCGACACGCGCCCCACGCCCGCGATCACGCCCGCCCCCGGTACCTCGCCGCCATACATGCCGTGCGCGGCTAATTGCCCCACCTCCAAAAACGGCGACCCGGGATCGACCAGCGTGCCCACCCGGTCGCGCGGCCGCAGCTTGCCGCGCCCCACGTGCCGCGCGCGCGCCGCATCGCCGCCGCCCTGGCAGATGGCAGCCGCCGTGCTGCGCAACTCATCCACCAGCGACCGCATCGCCGCCGCGTTCGCCTGGTAG
>CAXUHU010000160.1:0-4775 GCA_964250925.1 uncultured Acetobacteraceae bacterium | reverse complement strand
GTGATGACGAAACCGGAAACAACGAAAAACAGATCGACTCCGCACCAGAGCGGCGCGTGGCCGAGAAACCAGCCCAGCCACGGCACGTCGAAGACCAGATTCCACACGCTGTGTTGTATCAACACGCAAACGATTGCCAGAGCGCGCATAACCTCGAGGTCGTCGATGCGGTGCCTGTCCGGTGTCACGCCGGCTTGCTGGCCACGATCACCTGATTTTTCGGCATGAAGCGGTCCATCAGGTGCTTGATTCGCAGGCCATCCTTGCTTTCGAGCACGCCAGACCAGGTGCGGGCCCAATTGTCCAGAATAGGATGACGAGCGCCACCGTCGAACGAGACGTCGCACGTCCAAAACAGCAGCCACCACACGGCCCAGAAAAAGCCGTAATAGCTGCGGCGTTCGATGACCAGGCCGGCACCTTGGACCAGCGCGTCAAACGCGTCGCGCTCGAAAATGCGGACGTGGTTGGGCTTTGCAAAGTAGAGCGCGGGCGCCAGATGCATTTGCAACCGTTCCTGCACCACGTCCGGCACGGTTATCAGATAGCGCGCGCCAGGTTTTCCCACCCGAACCAGCTCGCTCATGAAAGCCGCGGGATCGTCCACATGCTCCAGCACTTCCATGCAGATCACGCGGCTAACGGCTTGGTCCGGCAGCGGCAGCGGATCGCCATCGGTAACGTGGGTTTCCACGAGGCGGGCGGCGGAGTTGGCGATCCAGACACGGGCGCGTTCGACGCGGGCCGCGTCGATGTCGGCCAGAATCACGTGCGGGCCCATCTTGGCGCAGAAGTTGAGCGCGCCGCCATCGCCGCATCCCACGTCGATCACGGTGTCGTCCGGGCCGATCTGAAAGCCCGGAGCCAACTCACCCGCGGGTTCGTTGTACCAGCCGCCAAGCATCACGTCATGCAGGCCGAGCGCGTTGCCGTCAACCGGGCCACCCATGCCGGCCAGGGCCGCCTGGGCAGACGGGTCGTGCTCTGCCAGTGCCTGCAGCTGGGCCATGATGGCGGCGACCTCAGGCGACATCTGCGGCGCTCCGCGGCATCTGGAGTTGGGCCGGCGACTGGACCAAGCCCAGGTGATCGAATACCTGTCCCAAACGTTCGGCCACGACGTCGTCTGCGCAAAAAGCCGCCAACGAATCGGTTGCCGCGCGAGACATGGCCGCGTAACGCCCAGGGTCGTCTCGCGCCACACGAAAACTGTCCGTGTAGGCGCGGACCAGGCTTGGGAAGCGCGTGGTGTGACGTTGCGTGCGCGTAGCCTCGCGCGGGTCGTGCGGCCAGGCCGCGGGGTGCACGAACGTGTCCACCAAAAACGCGTTCTCGGCGGAAATGTAGTCCAGCATGGCCGTGTGCAGCGGGCTGATCGCCGGCCGGCCGGCCGACATGAATTCCATGAGCGGCAAGCACTGGCCCTCGTTGGTGGACGCGTTGATCGTGTAGCTCGTCATGCGGATCAGCGCCTGATACTCGGCGTCCGGCAACATGCCATGAATGAACACCACCCGGCAGCGGAACGGGCCGAGCTTGGCAAGATCAGACAGCAAAGGCAGCAGGCCCCGTACCGGATCGTAATGCGTGGCCTTCATCAGCAAAACGGCATCCGGCTCATCACGGAAAGCCCAGATGAACCCAACAAGCAAATCGGTCCAATTTTTGCGGCCATCAACCGGGTTGAAGATGGCCGTGTAGATCACCCCGGACAGATGCAGGGTCTTGGGCAAATGGTTCTGTTGCGCCATGTGCGTGGCCAGCATGCGCAAATCCTCGATGCCATCCCTGTGGGCGCGCTGCATGGCAAACGGGGCGAGGTCGAGCTGGCGCGAGTCCAAAGCGATACCGCTGATCGAGATTGCCTCCGCAGCTTGCCAGCCTCGGGCAGTAACCACGTGATGCGCGTGGCCGGCATGCACCGGCGCTGGGATGCTCCAGATTGGGTAGTCGGCACCCATGCGTTGCGTGACCACATCCCTGCTGAAGCAGCTATGGGTTATGGCGATGCGGGTGTCGGCCAGCACACACGTCCAGTCGTTCCGCTCATCTTCCTCCCATACCTCGTCTGGAATCGTGTCGAACTCCCAGGCGAACACCGGAACTGTAGGGCAGGTCAGCCCAAGCTTTATCTTGTGCGGCGGCTCGAAGCTGAAGAACACGCACGGTACGCCGCGCGCGTCGGCGGTACGTTGGATTGCGTCCACCTCGCGCGCGGGATCCGTGACCGGCACCACGATGCCGAACCGCTCCAGCAGGGGCCAAAAGGCGCGCCGGACGAACCAGTAGCTATACTCCGGCGCACCCAACGAACCATCAATGGAGACGGCGTCGAAAGTAGAATAGACCATGATGATCATGCGGCCATGTCGCCGCTCGGCGCGGCCGCAGGCGCACGCAGGCAAAACATCGCCTCCAGGGCAGCAACGACCGTATCGTCGCTGCAGTAGCGCTGCATGCTGGCCTTGGCAGCTTCACCCATGGCGTCGTAGCGATCCGGCTCCGTGGTAGCGATCCGATGGGCCCGAACGAAAGCATCGCGAAGGCTGCACCAGTTCATCCGGTAGCGTGTGGCCACGAGTTCGTTTCGGGGATCATGCGGCCACGCACAGTACTCCACGTCGCCGTCCACGATCACCGCATTTTCCGGCGTGATGTAATCCGTCATCGCCGTGTGCCTGGGAGCGACCGCCGGGCGGCCGGCAGACATGAATTCCACCAACGGCAGGCACTGACCCTCGGCGAGGGACGCGTTGGTCACGAATTGGGTGTTGCCGATCAGGCGCTGATACATCTCGTCATCGAGATAGCCTTGCAGGACGACGACACGGCAGGCGAAGCCTGGCAGCCGCGTTACGATGTCATGGAACTCCCACCACCAGAACGCGGCGTTCGTGCCGATCATCTTGAAGACAAGCGTCGCGTCCGGTGTGGTGCGGAAGGCGAAAACGAAGGCAATGAGGATGTCCTGCCAATTCTTGCGCCCATCTTTTGGTGCTAGCACGGCGGTGAACACGACACCGTCCAACGTTAAGACGGCACGCTCTTCCGGCACGGTCGGCTCTGCCTGTGGATAGGGATCGGGGTCGAAGACGGCGAGCGCGGGTTCCGGCAACGGTGGCTCCTCCGGTGCCGGATGCCAACGTGGCGCGGGCGCCGGCGATGGCGGCGCGGGCTCCGGCGATGGCGGCGCGGGCTCCGGCGATGGCGGCGCGGGTTCCGGCTTCGGAGCTGCGACCGGCGTTGGCGGTGCTACCATGGCGGGCGGCGCGGATGGCCGCACGGCGGCGCCAGTTTGCCAGGCCAGCCGGCCGGCGACGCTCATGCCTTTGGCCAGCACAGGCGGCAGCACATCGCGAGCCACGTCCCGATACCAGGTCAGCGCCCTGCGGCCTGTCCGGCCCGCATGGTGGCGCAGCGTCTTGGGCCTGTCGGCTTCCTCCCGACGCATCTGCTCGGCGTGGATCAAGGCCCGTGAAGCGGCCTCTGCCGCTGCTGCCCTGTCCTGGGCGCGACCGGCCGCTTCCTCATCGGCCAGCCGTGCGGCGGCGGCCTGAGCCGTCGCTTGGGTGGCCGCAGCGGCTTCCGCCAGGCTGAACCGCCAATCGCGCAGGGATGGCGCTACCGGCTGCCGCGTGGGGCGCTGTGGGATGGGCGGCAGCGTCATGCCCAGCCAGAACGGTGCCGTGCGGGAGTCCCAGATAAAGCCGTCCAGGGCGATGGGCGCCCTGGTGCACGGCCCGACAGCCAGGCGCGCGCGCAGGCCGGACAGTCGATCCCAAACCGGCGTAGGTATGCCGGACACCGAGAATTTCGGCCCCATCGTGCGCGCGATCACATCCGCCGCGTAGCCGGAAATGGCGATGGCGCGGCCGCATTGCCGGAGCACGCGCCGCCAGTCGTGGCGGGGCTCATCATCCCAAACCTGCGTCGGCACCGTGCCGAACTCCCAAGCGATGACAGGGATGGTGGGGCAAGCAAGGTCCAGCATGGTGGCGTGGGGCGGCGCGAAAGACAGGTAGAAACATTCTTCATGCCGATTTCGGCAGGCGGCGAAAATGGCATCCACTTGGCGCGCCGGGTCGGCGACCACGTGAACGGTGCCCAGGCGGCGCAGGGCCGCGCGGAAGCCCCGCATCACGAACAGGTAGCTGTAATCGGCAGTACCGAGCTTCGTCGCCACATCGGCCGTCCCCGCGGTGCAATGGAGGACGAAGTTCATTGGCGGGCGGACGGGAAAGCAGGCCGGCGACGTCAGTGTGTCCGATGTCAGCGAACCGAACACCGCCTCCAAATGGTCCCGGGATGCGCGGTGCGCGTGCAGCCGCTGTTCTTCCGGGCTGGTCAGTATATCGAGTTCGCCGCCGTTTAGGACCGGACCGTCCTTTGCCCGCACCACGACGTGCAACGCCTGCGGCGCGTGCGGCGGCAGGGTGAAAGGGATGGCGAATGCGTACCGGCCATGGCCGATGCCGGCCGACTTGAGATCAGGGCGAGACACGCAGGCCGCAGCTTCGGCGACGATCTGTTCACCGATGACCAGCTGCACCATCACCGTCTGATGCGGCTGGCGTGGATACCACGCCCAGCCGCGCACGTGACCACGTTCGTATCCGTCGCACCACCCCACAACGGTGTCGAAAGCAATTTGGTTCATCGCCCCAAAGCAGCACCAGCCCTTGCTTTGTCAAGGCCAGCCACTCGGTGTTCAGAGCGACGGAAACTCAGCCGTTCGGGCCATCGGTGGAGGAGCACTGATCCATTAACCCGCCTCT
>CAXUHU010000159.1:0-4865 GCA_964250925.1 uncultured Acetobacteraceae bacterium | reverse complement strand
TCTAAAGGCTTACTTGCTGAGGATGGTGGGCAGGATTTTGCCCAGATCCACCGACCCGAAGCCGGTCGTGTTGTCGTAGCCCTTGCCGGCCTTGTAGCCGGGAGAGCCGTTGTTTCCGCTGGTGATGTCGTGGAAGCCCGTCTCCGTCACGCCCAGCTGGTAGAGCAGCGGGTTGAAGTAGCCGATCCGCGTCTTGCCTGCGGCGACCCGGTCGGCGTTGATGACCGTCGCCATGCCGCCCCAGAGCGGTGCGGACAGGCTGGTGCCGCCGATGGCGAGCCAGCCGCCTTCGGTTTGGCTGTAGATCGAATAGCCGGTGAACGGGCTGGCATCGGCCGCAATGTCGGGGACGTTGCGCATCGACGACGACCCGCCGTTGGCGGCCGCCACCGACTTGCCGTTGACCACCTGGTAGGACGGGATACTCCAGACCGAGCTGACGCCGCCGCCGGTGGCGCCATCGCCTTGCGCCAGGTCGTTCCACACCACTTCGGAGGAGTATTTCTGCGTGGCTGCGACCGTGGTCAGGCGCGTGCCGCCGACGGAGGTGACCAGGGGCTGCGACCCCGGATCGGGCGCATGCAGGCCGCTACCGGTGCGGCCGGAGGCCCCGTCGTCGCCGGCGCTTACGAAGACGGTCTGGCCCTGGGCCTGAAGCTGCATCAGCGCCTGGTTCTCGGCCTTGATGCCGGGGGTGCCCTGCATGGACTCGTCCTGGCCATAGGAGATGCTGATGACCTTGGCCGTGTTGTCCTGCGCCATGGCGTTGAAGGAATCGACAAGGGCAACGGTGAAGGAGTCCTTGCCGTCGATATAGACGATGATCTGCGGGATCAGCGGGTTCATGCCGAGCCCGGCGTCGATGTCGAGCGCCGCTTCCACGTCCACCCCGTTGGCAACCGGTTTCGTGCTCGCCCCATTGACCGAGCGCGACTTGATCGCGACGGCCGGCAGCTTGTACTGCTGCTCATATTTCGAAATGTCGCTCTTGAAGTAGCCACCCTGCTCGAACAGCCCGAGTATCTCGGTCTTGGCCGAGGAGGTCTGCGCCGGAATGTCGTAGGCGGTCCGGATGTCGGTGGGTGCGTAACCGCCGCCCAGCCCGGTCCCCACGTCTGGCTCGCCGGCAGGCTTGCGGCGGATCATCAGGCCGTAGTGTCCGCCGCTGGTCAGCCCGATGACGCCTTCGACACGGCCCGCCAAGGCTGCCGGCATGTGCGGCGCGATCAGCGTCACCTGCCCGTCCCCATGCTCGGCGGTGGTGAAGCGCGCAAACCGCGTCTCGAACAGACGGGCGAACTGCCCGGCCGTACCGGCCAACGACACAGCCAGCCGGCTGTCGGTGCGATCGCCCACCGTAAACCCCTGTGCCTTGCCCCAGCTACGCAGGTACTCATAGGTCGCCTTGTCGCCGCCGAAGCGTGCGCCAAACAATTTGGGCGTCAGGAACTTGCCGTAGAGCGCGTTGCCTGGCTCCGACACCGCGGCAGCGTAGCTTTGGGCTCCGGCCTGGTCGCGCATCGGCAATGACAGGATGATGCGCATGGGCGTGGTATCGGCCACGGCGGCCAGCGCTACTCCGGCTGGCGCCGCCAGCGTGGCGAAGGCAGGGTCGGCGCTGGCGCCCAAGGCGCTGGCCGGAGCCAGGAGGCCTGCGCATGGAAGCATCGTCAACGCGAGCGATCGTAGTGATTTCAAGAGTCGAACTCCATAAAGACTGTTCTGGGGGCAAACGGGACAGAAACACGTCTAGGATCGGCAGACGTTGCGGCCGGTCGGCACCACAGCGTCCACCGCCGCTGAAGGTGCGATCGACTCGCGCTGGGTCAGGCTCATGGGCCTGCTTGGCTGGACGCCGAAACGCTACCAGATGGAAACATCATTGACAAAGAAAATCGGGGACAAAGAAAGTCGGGCAGGGCGTTTACCCGGCACAGTTGCAATGCTCTCCCGGCTTGCACCGATACCTCACGTGACGAATCGCCGACCCGAAAGACGTCGTCCTGATCAGGGTCCCTTAGTTCGACGAGCAGGTTGATCGTCACTGGTAGGTTCTGACGCTGTCATTTTCGGTGCAGCGACGTGTCGCTGCACCAAGGCGCCTTGCCGGCTCATCCAGCTGCTGGATGTGCAACCCTTCGTAATCAGGAGCGGGCGTACGCAGGAGCACCTGTTTCGTGTTCGGGTCGACTATTCTCTGCTGGTCGCATGAGCCGCCGTGGGGCGCGCGGACATGCTGTGCAATCTCGATCGCCCCAGCAAATTTGCCGTCCTGCGCTACAGAAAGAGCATTTTAACTGGTGATGAGAACGCCGGAGAGGTCGGGCCAGTCGGATTCTCGTCCGGCGAGTCGGCGCTTTTAGGGGCAACGACCATATTGCAGTTGTTCGTAGCGACAACGCAGAGCGAAATCGACTTATTGCCTCTGAGTCTCGGCCGCCTTTGCTGCGGACATCGTGCGGCTTATGTCATCGTGCGAAGACGAGTATCGAGGCCCCGACCGTCAGGCCAGTGACGAGAAGACCGGCGCGTCCCGCAGGGTCGAACAGGTCGAAGATCACTACCGCCAGCAGGAACAGCAATCCCAGGATGGGTGGAGCCGGAAAAGCCGGTATCCGCCAGGCAGCATGGCCGCTCACGCCCGTCCGCCTGCCGTGCAGCGCCGCCAAGCACAGCCCCGAGTAGGTAACGACGTTGCTGTTGCCGAGGATCAGGACGAGCACGTGCGGGTCCAGCAGGCAGCCCAGAAGCCCGCAGCCGCCCATGACCAGGGTGGCGATCCAGGGAGACCCCCAACGTGGATGGGGTGCGGCAAGGGCCGCGCTCACCGGCCGCGGCCACAGCCCGTCGCACCCGGTGGTGTAGAGCTGGCGCCCGGCCATTAGCGCGATGGCGATCATGGTGTTGAACACGGCCAGCGCCACGCCGAGGCTCATCAGCCGCGCAAGGGTGCGGCCTCCTACCTGCTCGATGAACGCCGGGATGGGCGCCTGTGCTGCCGACAGGGCGCGCAGGTCCGGTGCCCCGAGGATCACCGCGGCGATCGGCGGCATCACCATCAAGACGCCGGCCGCGAGCGCCAGGAGCACTACCCGTGCCATGTCACGCCGGGCATCGCGCATGTCTTCGCCGAAGAAAATCGCCGCGCCGTAGCCGTTGAAAGCATAGATGCCCGCAGCAGTGGCCGCGCCCAGCCCCGCCATGGTTGACGCGGCCAGGCGGCCTGAGGCGTTCACGACGGGGTGTAGCAGGACGGACAGGGGCTGGTGGGCATGCCGGGCGCCCAGCGTGGTCAGGACAGCGATGGCCAGCAACTCGACCAGCAGGAAGCCGCCCGTAACCAGGGCGCCCACCTGGATGTGAAGCACGGCGATGCCGGCGGCCAGCACCACCATCATTGCCGCCAGTGGTCGTGCGGGCAAGCCCGGCACCGCTGCGCTAAGGTAAGTGGCAACGCCGAAGCCGGACAGGGCCAGCGATATGCTGAAGCCCATCAGGTTCAGGCCCAAGACACCGCAGGCCCAGTTTGGTCCTAAAACCCGCCCAAGGATGGTGTATTCACCGCCCGCTCCGGGAAACGCGGAGCCAAGTTCGCCATAGACGCACGACATGGCCACACCGAACAAGGCGGCCGCGGCAAAGCAGGCGAAGACGCCGGTGCCCACCTGCCGGATCACGTCGGAGCCGACGATGAACACTGCGATGCTAGGCGACAGCACGGAAACGGTGATGAACAAGGTCCCGACCGGGCCCATGGAGCGTTTCAGGCCGGTCAAGCCGTTGCTGCAAGCCTCCAGGGCCCGCCCTCCGCATCAGCCTGGGCGTTCATGGGGCGGATACCGATCGCGCCGAGCTACTGCGGCCCGAACCGGCGGCTGGAGAGACAGTGCGGATCGTCATGGGCCGTCGTCATGGAAGGCATGCAGCGTCTCGACGCACGCTCCTCTGGGCTTAACCTGAGGCCTCGGTCAAGGCGTCAGCCTCACCACCGTCATGCTCCAGGGTTGCAGCGTAATGGTGACCGGCAATGACGGCTTGCTCAACCGCAAGTGGCTAGGGCCAGCCCAAACGTTGTTCTGGGACTGGTCGTAGATCGCCTTGTCGTAGGTGTCGATCAGGACCGACGAGACGCTTGCCGTGCCGTCCACGCTGACAGAGACGGGCAACGTCGTCGTCTCGTCCAGGTTGAACAGCATCAGCGCCGTGCCCGTCCCGTGCGTCAGCGCGTAGGCACGCAGGCTGCCGCTGCTGCCGCCGAGCGTTGTGGCGAGCACGTGCTCGCCGGTATCGGCCACGAGCGCCGCAAGCTGGAATGCGCGCGCCGTCGGCAACGGCGTGCCGATCGGCACTGAGGTCGCGTTCGGGCAGCCGTATTCGGGCGTGCCGTCCGAAAACACCATGTAGCCGCCGAAATTCTGCCAGCCATACAGCGACGACGAGAAGTTGCCGCTGCTCGAATCCGCACAGCCGCCGAAGCCGATCCACCAAGTGGCGCGCGCGATCCCGTCGTTCATCATCTCGCCCAGCACCTGGCCGGCAAACAGGGACTGGGTGATGGACGAGGTCTGCTTGCCCGGGTTGTAGGACACCGAGCCAAGCTCGCCGACCATGATCGGCGTGCCGGCGTGTCCGGCGGTGGCGAGCTCGTTCTTCAAGGCGTTGACCTGCGTCGTGAAATCCTGCGGCGCCTGGGTCAGCAGATAGCTGTCGCTCTCCTGGCCGGGCTGCTGGGCATACCAATGGTATTCGACGAAATCGTATTTCGCCTGGGCCAGCACGGTCGGATCCCAGGCGGGTTGCCAGCCCGGATTGACGACCACGCCGATTTTGGCCGACGCGTTGGCGGCCTTCATCGCCGGATAGAA
>CAXUHU010000158.1:0-5062 GCA_964250925.1 uncultured Acetobacteraceae bacterium | reverse complement strand
TACCTCGCCGCCCTCGTCCAACAAACCACCTAGCCATTCACTCGATTGCCCTGCGGATCCGCCCCGTCTCGCCAACCCGAACGCCCAGCACCTCCGGACCGAAATCGCGATGAAGCAAGCGCATCGGCAAACCGTGTCCGCCACTCAGCTTGCGGAATGAACCTCAGCATGCTGAATAGGATGGGCTAGGCCATCGAGGCGCCGCTGACGGCAGCATATAAACGTATGGTTAGTGGTCTCACACTACTGTTCCGACATGAACCAGACTACGCTCAACCGCTATCTCGGCATCCAGACGAATGACCCGGAGCTCATTCGTTCGCAGTACCTTGCGCTGTCTCGTCAAATTCCACTGTTATACGCCATCCTGGCAATCAACACCGTGGGGCTTGCAGCCACGCACTACGGCAGTGCGCCATCTCTGCTAGTGCTAGGTGCTCCCGGCCTGCTCTGCCTGGCAACGGCTATCCGCTCCGTCATGTGGTTCGTACGTCCACAGACGGAGGTGACACTGGCTTATGCCGTTCGATGCTTGCGCGCGACGACGATGTTGACACCGCTTATGACGGTCGCCTTTACGGCCTGGTCGCTGGCCCTATTCCCTTATGGTAATGCCTATGCGCAATGCCACGTCGCCTTCTACATGTCGGTGACGGTCATCAGCATCATCTTCTGCCTGATGCACCTTCGCACGGCTGCCCTGACGGTCACGGCGGTGGTCGGCATCCCGTTTGCCGGTTTCTTCATCAACACCGGTCAGCCAACGTTCATTGCGATCGCTATCAACTTCACCCTTGTGATGGCCGGCTTGGTCTGGATACTGCTTGGCAACTACAAGGATTTTTCCAGTCTCATTGCAACACAGCGTGAGCTTGTCGCGCGCCATGCCGAGGCCGAGTACCTGGCCAACGACAACTTCCGCCTTGCAAATATCGATGGCCTGACTGGTATGCCGAACCGGCGCCGTTTCCTCAACGAACTCGGTGCTGCCCTTGCACAAGCGCAAGCGACTGGCGCGCGGTTCGCGGTGGCGCTGTTGGACCTCGATGGCTTCAAGGGCGTGAACGACGCCTATGGCCACGCTGGCGGCGACGACCTGCTTGTCGAAACCGCCCGACAGCTATCCGTCTTCGTCGGGCCGTTGGCGTTCCTGGCCAGGCTGGGCGGCGATGAGTTCGGCGCCGTCCTGACCGGAAACCCAAGCGACGCCGACGTTTGGGCTTTTGGCCAGAGCCTATGCGCGGCACTTCACGACATCGAGGTGCGGCCCGGCTTGGTTGCCGGGGTATCCGCTTCGGCTGGCCTTGTCTACCCCGACGGCGCGGAAACAGCCGGGCACCTGTTCGAACGTGCGGACTACGCTCTTTATTACGCAAAGGAGCACCGCCGCGGCGAGGCGGTGATATTCACTGCCGAGCATGAGACGATTATCCGCAACGCGAGCCTTCTCGAACAGGCGTTAAGGAACGCTGACCTGGAGCGCGAACTTCACCTTGTCTTTCAGCCTATCGTTGACGTCGAGCGACACCGCGTCGTTGCCTTCGAGGCCCTCGCGCGTTGGATCAGCCCTGTGCTCGGTCCAGTAAGTCCCGGCAATTTTATCCCGATGGCCGAGCGTATCGGTGTCATAGGCCAAATTACCGAGGTGTTGTTTCGTAAGGCTCTCCCATCCGCAGCAACTTGGCCGGACTCGATCAAACTCTCCTTCAACCTGTCTGCGCGCGACCTTGCTTCGTCGCAGACCATGGTCAGTTTGTGGTGCATGATCCAAGGGGCCGACATTGCTCCCGAGCGAATCCAGTTAGAGGTCACTGAGACGGCTATCATGCAGGACATGGACCAGGCATTGGAGGCGTTGGAGCCGATGCGCCGTTTAGGCGTCGACATTGCGCTGGATGATTTCGGCACTGGATACTCCAGTTTCAGCCACGTGCATCAGTTGCGACCTGATGTGATCAAGGTCGACCGCTCCTTCAGCGCCGGCTTGCATGATAGCAAACTGTCGCGGGACATCCTCCGCACCATCCTCGATCTGTCGCGTAATATCGGCGCTAGCTGCATCGTCGAGGGCATCGAGACCATCGAACAACGGCAACACCTAACGGCATTGGGCTGCCAGTTTATGCAAGGTTTCCTGTTGGGTCGCCCAATGACTGGCGTCGTTGATGTGCTTCGCTTGTACGATCAAGCTCCGCCGATCGCACATTCACCGCATCTGGACTTCCTGGACCTTGCACTGACAAGCCCAGTGCAGGCTGCGTAAGCATGGATGAGGAGTGCGGGCGCACAAGCCCCTGGCCGCGTCTGGGATCAGGCGACACGGACGTAAATTGGGCGTCCCAAGTCGGGCATGGTTGACCGCGTGGATGGCGACCGCCACCTCGGTCGCCTGGCGCTTGTCCATGTGCGCGCGCAACTCGTCGCCGATCCCCTGCTTCTACCGGTTCATGGTGGCTTCGGCCCAGGCACGCTTGTTGTCTCCAGATGCGCTTTGCCACCCCAGGCGCCCGTGCCGGGCAATGCGCTGGAGGTGGCTATCCCGCTGCGTCGGTGCGCTTCCGGCCGTGCCGCTCAGCACCGCGGTCGCACGTCGCGGGACGACCACGGCCGCTTCAGAATGGCGCTCGGCCACACCGGCGTAGACGCGATCCTGGTCGTAGGAGCCTACATCTCGATACTCTGGGGTGGCTCTACTATCGAATTTTGGCCCAGCTCCCGTCCCTCAAACCTAGGGTGTCCCCGGCTTTGCCGGGGGGCTCAGAGTGGATTGGAACGCCAGAGTGGATTTGTTCGAGCAGCTCCGTCGGGAGCATGAGTTTGGGATTGGGACGATCGCGGGGGTTGCCGCCAAGTTCGGGGTGCATCGCCGGATGGTGCGGCAGGCGATCGCTGGGGCGCTGCCGCCGCCGCACGCCTACCCGCAACGGGTCAAGCCGAAGCTGGACGGCGTCATGGCGTTCATTGATGCGGTATCATGTAGCAGGTGCCACCACGCCTTTGTTCCGAAGGGCGGGATCGTCCGGCTACCGTCCTGGAAGCTATTGTTCCGGGATGGAGAGTTGCGGTGACCGATCTGCATGTCATGGACGCTTTGCGCGAGAAGCGATCCGAGCTGAGCGGGATCGTGAGCCGCCTGGAACAGCAGCTGGCGCAGCATCGTGACAGCCTGACGCACCTGGATGCGACGATGCGGCTGTTTGATCCCGACATGCTGCTTCAGGACACTAACCCGGCCTCGCAGCGGGAGCGGGTGCCGTGGTTCCGTCCCCGTGAATGCCACCGGCTGATCTACGATCTGTTGCGCGACGCCCCGCAGCCGTTGGCGACGCGGGATCTGGCCGAGCGCGTCATGGCAGCAAAAGGCATCCCAGTCGTCGATGACCACCGCACCCGTGCGCTGATCCAGAAAACCGTCCTGGCCTCGCCCTCCCGGGCGAAGGATGCGATCGAGCGCACCGAGCTGGCGGGCGTGGTCAGCTGGCGGGTGTGTCAGGCGGCCTGAGCCCGTTGCCAGTAGCCGCAGAAGTCGACCGAAGGCGGGCCTTGCATTGCGAGGCCGATCACGCCATGGGCCTGCTCGCCATTGCTGACACGCCGCAGGTCGTCGCGCCAGGCGGCCTCCTGGGCGTAGCGGACCAGATAGGACCCAGCAACGTGATAGTGGTGGCCAAGCTCGGCACGGCGCAGGCGGGAGAAGTAGGCCTCCGCCCCGTTGGTGCAGGCGCCATCGATGCTGTAGCCGTCCTGGTGGTTGATCCGCTGCATGGCAAACCAGGCGTGCAGCGGGTTCCATGCTGGGCTCTCGTCGGCATGCACCACGGTGCCCCGGGCGATCCGCTGACGGATGGCCGGCACGGCGGCCGCCTCGCCGGCAAAAACATGGGCCAGCGTGTGGCCATCGCGCTCGCGCATCGCCACCACGACCCGGCGTTTGCCCGACTGGTTCTCGGTGCGCCGCCGGTCGATCCGGTCGGCCGCCCGGTTCTCCGGCCGGACATGGCCGCTAAAATACGCACCGTCGATCTCAGCCACCCGCCCTTCGCCGCCGATCCGCAGCCCCTTGATGCTGGACGCCCTGTCGGCTTTGCCGACATCAAGCCGTGGGATCGCTTCGCGATGGCTTCGCGCAGCTTGTAGGCCAGCACGAACGCCGTCTTGTATTGCACGTCGAGTTCGCGGGAAAACGCAAGCATGCTCTTGCCCTTCACCTCGTTGCAAAAGGCGGCGACGCCGAGAAGATAGGTCCGCAGCGGCAGCTTGTGCCAGGCGAACAGGGTGCCGGACGTGATCGAGAAGTCGCGGCGGCAGGCCTTGCAGCGCCAGCGCGGCTGGCCCGGTGGCCGCCGGCACGCGTAACAGATCAAGCAGCCGCAGTCCGGGCATACGGGCTTGCCGTCCGTTTCGGGCCAGCGCAGGCGCAGGAACACGTTCTCCACCCCGCTGTCGGACATGCGTATGATCTTGGCGGCGCTGAGCAAGCGCGCGCCGGCAGAAAGCAGGAAATGCTGCGCCATGAGGACCAGTCATGAGAAGAGAAACCAGCACCCTCCATGGTAGCATCAACCGCCGAGTACAAGCCCAATCTCGCCGGTGGCAGCAGCTACATAAGGCCGCTTCGGCCTGCGCCGGTCGCGCTACGTTGGTCACGCCAAGACTCACCTGCAGCACGTCGCGACCACGGCGGCGATAAACCTAGGGCGTGCCGGACGACGCGCCTTGCTGGGCGGCTCACGGCCGTGGGCCTGGCGCTCGGAGGTGCTGCCGGCGTGCGGCTTGGCCGCAAGCTCGGGCTGAACGCCAGCCGCAACACCCTGCTGCGCCTCATCCGGCGGGCGCCCATGTCCATCCCGCCGCCTGAGCCCCAGGCCAGGGTTCGGGCTCTGGCCGTTGCGCGTCGAGATCTGTGTTTGGCCGCGCATGGGCAGATGTGGACGCTGCATGGCCAGGGCTGGTCGGGGCAGGCGATCGCCCGTCACCTCGGCATCAGCCGCTCGACCGTGTCCCGCCTGTAGCGCGGCGATCAAGGTGAGAACCGCATTGCCTCGCCTGAAATGCTCCCGAC
>CAXUHU010000157.1:4466-5293 GCA_964250925.1 uncultured Acetobacteraceae bacterium | reverse complement strand
GCTGGTCGGCGCGTCCTGCACCGCCGAGCTGATACAGGACGATCCCGGCGGCCTGGCGCGTGCACTGGAGCTGCCAGTGCCCGTGGTAGCCGTGGAGCTGCCGGCCTACCAGAAAAAGGAAAACTGGGGCGCTGCCGAGACCTTCTACCAGCTCGTGCGCGCCTGCGCTGGCCCCCGCGCGGCGGCGCCCGGCATGCAGCGCGCCGCGTGCGACCAGGCGGCGCGCCCGCGCTGCAACATCCTGGGCCCCTGCGCGCTGGGTTTCCGCCACCGCGACGACTTGCGCGAGATCACCGGCCTGCTCGGCCAACTCGGCATCGACGTCAACGTGACGGCGCCGATGGGCGCTACGCCCGCCGACCTCGCACGACTGGGCGACGCCGATTTTAACGTGGTGCTGTACCCGGAGATCGCCGGCCAGGCAGCATCATGGCTGCAGCGCAGTTTTGGGCAGCCCTCAACAAAAATCGTGCCGATCGGCGTTGGCGCCACGCGCGACTTCATCGCCGAAGTGGCGGCGCTCGCCGGCATCGATGCCGCGCCATTCCTGACGCAAGCCGCATGCAACCTTCCCTGGTACTCGCGCTCGGTCGATTCGACCTACCTCACCAACAAGCGCGTGTTCATCTTCGGCGATGCCAGCCACGTGGTCGCCGCGGCGCGCGTGGCTACCGAGGAGATGGGTTTCGCCGTCGTGGGCTTGGGCACCTACAGCCGCGAGTTTGCGCGCGAGGTGCGCGATGCCGCCAAGCGTTACGGCGTGGAGGCGCTGATCAGCGACGACTACCTCGAGATCGAGGCGGCGATCGCCGCAGCGCAGCCGGAAC
>CAXUHU010000157.1:0-4456 GCA_964250925.1 uncultured Acetobacteraceae bacterium | reverse complement strand
CGAGCTGGTGCTGGGCACGCAGATGGAGCGCCACATCGCCAAACGCCTGGGCATCGGCTGCGCGGTGATTTCCGCCCCGGTGCACGTGCAGGATTTCCCCGCCCGTCACTCTCCGCAGATGGGCTTCGAGGGCGCCAACGTGATCTTCGACAGCTGGGTCCACCCGCTGATGATGGGGCTGGAGGAGCATTTGATCACGATGTTCCGCGAGGATTTCGAGTTCGCCGCCGATGCCGCACCCTCGCACCTGGGCGGTGCCGCCAAGCTGCCGGCCGAGATATTGCAGGCGGCGATCCCGCAGGCACCCGGCGCCGCCGCCTGGGCCGCGGAGGCCGAGAAGGAACTGGGCAAAATCCCGTTCTTCGTTCGCGGCAAGGCGCGCCGCAACACCGAGCGTTTCGCCACCGAACGCGGCCTGGCCACGATCACCATAGACACGCTGTATGACGCAAAGGCGCACTATGCACGTTGAGCACGTCGTCCAGGACACCGTGCTGGCGTCGGCCGGTGAGCCGCCATTGCGTGTGGTTTTCGTCACCATGGACAGCCATCTGTCGGCTGCCATGTCGCGCGCCGAGCACACCTTGCGCCAGGAACTGCCCAACCTGGTAATTACCGTGCACGCGGCCGACGAATGGGGCGCCGACGCGGCCGCGCTGGCCGCCTGTCACGCCGACATCGCGCGCGGCGACATCGTCGTCGCCACCATGCTGTTCCTGGAAGACCACGTGCGCGCCGTGCAGCCCGCCCTGTTGGCGCGTCGCGACGCCTGCGACGCCATGCTGTGCTGCATGTCGGCCGGCGAGATCACCAAGCTGACGCGCATCGGCCGTTTCGACATGTCGCACGAGGCGACCGGCGCGCTGGCGATGCTGAAGAAGCTGCGCGGCAAGCCGGCCGGCGGCAAGGGCGGTGGCGAGGCCGCGAGCGGCCAGGCGCAGATGCGCATGCTGAAGCGGCTGCCCAAGCTGATGCGGTTCATCCCTGGCACGGCGCAGGACGTGCGCGCCTACTTCCTCTCCTTGCAGTACTGGCTGGCAGGATCGGAAGAAAACCTGGCCAACATGGTCCGCTTGCTGGTGGACCGCTATGCACCCAGCGGCAAGACTTCGTTGTCCGGCCTGAAGAAAGTGGCCGCCCCGGTCGAATACCCCGATGTCGGCCTGTACCATCCGCGCGCCCCGGGCCGCATCGTCGAGCGTGCGGACCAGTTGCCGGCCTGGGGTTCGCGCGGCACCGTCGGCTTGCTGCTGCTGCGTTCGTACCTGCTCGCCGGCAACGCCGCGCATTACGATGGGGTGATCGACGCGCTGGAGAAGCGCGGCCTGCGCGTGCTGCCGGCCTTTGCCAGCGGCCTCGACCAGCGTCCGGCCATCGAAGCCTATTTCATCCGCGACGGCGCGCCCGTCGTCGATGCCGTCGTCTCGCTCACCGGCTTCTCGCTCGTTGGCGGCCCAGCCTACAACGATCGCGACGCGGCCGAGGCCGTGCTCGCCGCACTCGACGTGCCCTACGTCACCGCCCACCCCGTCGAGTTCCAGACCGTCGAGTCGTGGGAGGCCGATGCGCGCGGCTTGCTGCCGGTGGAGACCACCATCATGCTCGCCATCCCGGAACTGGATGGCGGCATCATGCCGATGATGTTCGGCGGACGTTGCGGACGCGCGCAGAGCGCCAATAAATGCGCCGGCTGCGACGGCATCCGATGCACGCGCGACATGATCAGCCATCCCGAGCGTGCGGCAACGCTGGCCGGGCGGGTGGCCAAGCTGGTCTCGCTCCGCCGCACGGCGCGCGCCGAACGCAAGATTGCCGTCGTGCTTTTCAACTTCCCGCCCAATGCCGGCGCTATCGGCACGGCGGCCTACCTCGCCGTGTTCTCCTCCCTGTTCAACACGATGCGCGCGCTGCGCGACGCGGGTTATACGCTGGATGTGCCGGACAGCGTCGATGCGCTGCGCACCATGATCCTGACCGGGAACGCGGCGCAATACGGCACCGAAGCCAACGTGGCCGAATTGATCGGCGTGGACCATCACGTCGGCCATCAGAAATGGCTGGGCCAGATCGAGGGCCAGTGGGGTCCTGCGCCGGGCCGACAACTCGCCAACGGCCGAAACCTGTTTGTGCTGGGCAAGCATTTCGGCAACGTGTTCGTGGGCCTGCAGCCCGGTTTCGGCTACGAGGGCGACCCGATGCGCTTGCTGTTCGAGGGCAGCTTCGCACCCACCCACGCGTTTGCCGCCTTCTACCGCTGGATACGCGACGATTTCCAAGCCGATGCGGTGCTGCATTTCGGCACGCACGGCGCGCTGGAGTTCATGCCCGGCAAGCAGGCAGGCCTGTCCGAGCATTGCTGGCCGGACCGTTTGGTTGCCGACCTGCCGAACTTCAACCTCTACGCGTCCAACAACCCGTCCGAGGGCTTGATCGCCAAGCGCCGTGCCGGGGCCACGCTGATCAGCTATCTGACGCCGCCGGTGACCAGCGCCGGCCTGTATCGCGGCCTGCTGGACCTGAAGGCGTCGCTGGATCGCTGGCGGCAGATGGAGCCGGATGCCGATGCCGAGCAGCGCGCCATGCTGGCCGATCTGATCCAGGCACAGGCCTGCGCCGTCGATCTGGCGGTGGCCGAGCCCGGCTGGGGCGAGGGCACCTGCGCGCAGGTGGACCGCCTCGGCGCCGCGTTGCTCGAACTCGAATACACGCTCATCCCCGATGGCCTGCACGTGATCGGCGAGCCGCCGCATGCCGAGGCGCGCGCCGCCATGCTGGACGCGGCCAACATCGTGGAATCCGAAGAGCGGGCACGGATCGACAAGCTCCTCGCCACCGACCACGAGTTGCCGGCGATCATCCGCGCCCTCGATGGCGGCTACGTGCGTCCCGCCCCGGGCGGCGACCTGATGCGCACGACGGAGATCCTGCCCACGGGGCGCAACCTGCACGGTTTCGACCCCTTCCGCCTGCCCAGCCTGTTCGCCATGCAGGACGGCGCCCGCCAAGCCGCGCGCCTGCTCGCCCGGCACGAGGAGGGCGGCAACGGCTACCCCGAAACGATCGCCATGGTGCTGTGGGGCACCGACAACCTCAAAACCGAGGGCGGACCGATCGCCCAGGCGCTGTGGCTGATGGGCGCCGCGCCGCGCTTCGACAGCTACGGCCGCCTGTGCGGCGCGCGCCTGCTGCCGTTGGAAGAAGTCGGCCGCCCCCGCATCGATGTGGTGCTAACCCTGTCGGGCATCTTCCGCGACCTGCTGCCGCTGCAAACGAAGCTGCTGGCCGAAGCCGCGTTTCTCGCCGCCTCGGCCGACGAGCCGGTTGCACACAACCACATCCGCCGCCACGCGCTCGCCTTCATCGCCGGCCACGGCGGCGACATGGAGCAGGCGTCGCTGCGCGTGTTCGGCAACGCCGACGGCGCCTACGGCTCGAACGTCAACACCATGGTCGGCAGCGGCGTGTGGAACGACGAGGACGAGTTGGCCGACGCCTATGTCAACCGCAAGGGCTTTGCCTACGGCATGAGCGGCCGGCCGCAGAAGCACACGGCGTTGCTGGGCCGGATCCTGGAAAACGTCGATATTACCTATCAGAACCTCGACTCGATCGACCTTGGCGTCACCACGGTCGATCATTACTTCGACACGCTCGGCGGCATCACGCGCGCGGTACGACGTGCCCGCGGCGGTGTCGCCGCCAGCGTCTATATCGGCGACCAGACGCGCGGCGATGGCACGGTTCGCACATTGACCGAGCAGGTCTCCCTGGAAACGAGGACACGCGCGTTGAACCCCAAATGGTACGAGGCCCTCCTGCGCCACGGCTATGAGGGCGTGCGCGAGATCGACGCGCACGTCACCAACACGCTGGGCTGGTCGGCCACCACCGGTGAGGTTTCACCCTGGGTGTACCAGAAGCTTGCGGAGACCTACGTGCTGGACGACGATATGCGCGACCGGCTGGCAAGCCTGAACCCGACGGCTTCGCTGAAGATCGCCAACCGGCTGATCGAGGCGAGCGACCGCAAGTACTGGTCCCCCGATCCGGCAACGCTCGATGCGCTGCGCCGGGCCGGCGAGGACCTCGAAGATCGCCTCGAAGGCGTGGGAACGGAGATGGCAGCATGAGCGAAACCCTGGTCCGCCCAAAGACGAACCTGTTGCCGAAACGCGGCGACGGCGAGGGCAGCGTGCAGGTGCAACTCGACCCGAACCTGAAGATCGGCACCGCCAAAGTGTTCGCCGTCTACGGCAAGGGCGGCATCGGCAAGAGCACCACGTCGTCGAACCTTTCAGTCGCGTTCAGCAAACTCGGCAAGCGCGTGCTGCAGATCGGTTGCGACCCCAAGCACGACAGCACCTTCACGCTGACCAAGCACCTGCAGCCGACGGTGATCGACGTGTTGGAGACAGTGAACTTCCACTCGGAAGAACTTCGCGTGGAGGACTTCGTC
>CAXUHU010000156.1:0-5365 GCA_964250925.1 uncultured Acetobacteraceae bacterium | reverse complement strand
CCCAGCGGGTGGCCCATGGCGATGGCGCCGCCGTTCACGTTCATCTTGTCGTGCGGGATGTCCAGCGCCTGCATCATGCGCAGTACCACGCTGGCGAACGCCTCGTTCAGCTCGTAGAGGTCGATGTCGCCCACCTCCATGCCGAGGCGTTTGAGGAGTTTCTGCGTCACCAGCGACGGCCCGGTCAGCATGATCGAGGGCTCGGACCCGATCGAAGCCATGCCGCGCACGCGGGCGCGCGGCTTCAACCCCATCATCTCGCCCATGTCCTTGGTGCCGAAAAGCACGCCGGCCGCGCCATCGACGATGCCCGACGAGTTGCCTGCGTGATGCACGTGGTTCACGCGTTCCACCTGCGGGTAGCGCTGGGTCGCCACGCTGTCGAACGCCATCTCGCCCGGCACGGCGAAAGAGGGGTTGAGCGCGCCCAGCGACTGCATGGTCGCTTCCGGCCGCATATGCTCGTCGCGCGCCAGGATCGGCAGGCCGAGCTGATCCTTTACAGGCACGACGGACCGGGCAAACCGGTTCTCGCCCCACGCGGCGGCAGCACGATGCTGGCTCTCGACCGCATAGGCATCCACATCGTCGCGCGAAAAACCGTATAGCGTGGCAATCAGGTCGGCGCCGATGCCCTGCGGCGTGAAATACGTCTTGAACGCGCTTGCCGGGTCGAGCGGCCAGGCGCCGCCATCCGAGCCCATCGGCACCCGGCTCATGCTTTCCACCCCGCCGCCGATGGCCATCTCGGCCTCGCCGGTCATCACCTTGGCCGCAGCCATGTTGCAGGCTTCCAGGCCCGAGGCGCAGAACCGGTTGATCTGCACGCCGGCGGTGCTCTCGGCGTAGTCGGCGTTTAGCACGGCGGTGCGCGCGATGTCCGATCCCTGTTCGCCGACCGGAGCCACGCAGCCCAGCACCACGTCGTCCACATGGCTGGTGTCGAGCGCGTTGCGGTCGCGCAGCGCCTGCAGCACCTGGGTGGCCAGCGAGAGGGCGGTGATCTCGTGCAGCGCGCCATCCTTCTTGCCGCGGCCGCGTGGGGTGCGAACGGCGTCGTAAATGTAGGCGTCTGCCATGAACGGGCCTCCTTGCCGGGTTTTCCCATGAAAACTGCCGCGAGGCCTATGCCCGCGCAAGTCGTCGCATCTGGCGTTCCCTGACCGGAGGCGTAGTTTCCAGCCATCGGAGGGCGAACGTCATGGTCGAACGGGTTCTGGTGACCGAAGGTGCTGCAAGCGTGATTAGCCGCCTGCGCGCCCAGCACGGCGCGCTGCTGTTTCACCAATCGGGCGGCTGCTGCGACGGCAGCTCGCCCATGTGCTACCCGCTGGGCGAGTTCCGCGTCGGCGCGCAGGACGTGCTGCTGGGCCGCATTGCCGACACGCCGGTCTATATCGGCGCTGCACAGTTCGAGTACTGGGCACACACCCAGCTCATTATCGACGTTGTGCCGGGCCGCGGCGGCGGATTTTCGCTGGAAGCGCCGGAAGGCGTGCGCTTTCTCACGCGCAGCCGGGTGTTCACCGACGATGAAGCGGCGTCGCTGGCCCCGGTGCGCACGGGTGCCGACGCGTAGTCCTTCGGTGGAACACGCCATGGCCGGCGCCCTTTCGCACGTGAAGGTGCTGGACCTGTCGCGCGTGCTGGCGGGGCCGTGGGCCAGCCAGCTGCTGGGCGATCTAGGGGCCGACATCGTCAAAGTCGAACGCCCGGGCAGCGGCGACGACACGCGGCGCTGGGGTCCGCCCTTCCTGGAGGGCACCGAGGACGCTGCCTATTTCCTCTGCGCCAACCGCAACAAGCGGTCGGTGACCATCGATTTTACCCGGCCCGAGGGCCAGGCGCTGGTGCGTCGCCTTGCCGCCGGCGTCGATGTGGTCGTGGAAAACTTCAAGGTCGGCGGCCTGGCGCAGTACGGCCTGGACCACGCAAGCCTGGCGGCGGACCACCCAGGGCTCGTCACCTGCTCGATCACCGGCTTCGGCCAGACCGGACCCTACGCGCAGCGTGCCGGCTACGATTTCCTGATGCAGGGCATGGGCGGGCTGATGAGCGTGACCGGCCGGCCCGACGGCGAGCCCGGCGGCGGCCCGCAGAAGGTCGGCGTGGCCCTGACTGACGTGCTGACCGGGCTGTATGCCAGCACCGCGATCCTGGCGGCACTCGCCCATCGCGATCGCACCGGGCAGGGCCAGCACGTCGACCTCGCTTTGCTGGACGTTCAGGTGGCCTGCCTTGCGAACCAGACGATGAATTACCTGGTTGGCGGACAATCGCCGCAGCGCATGGGCAACGCACACCCCAACGTGGTGCCCTATCAGGATTTTCCGAGCGCGGACGGCTACTTCATCATTGCTGTCGGCAACGATGGGCAATTCGCCAAGCTGGCCCAAGCCATGGAACGCCCGGAATGGGCCGCCGACCCCGCCTACGCCACCAACGCCGCTCGCGTAGCCAACCGCGCCGGCCTGATTGCCATGATCGAGGCGGTCAGCATCGGCCGTCCAACCGCCGAGTGGGGTGCTTTGCTGGAGCGAGCGGGCGTGCCGAGCGGGCCGATCAACACCCTGGCCGAGGTTTTCGCCGATCCCCAGGTCCAAGCCCGTGGCACGCGCATTGCCATGACCCACAGTACCGGCGCCGAACTGTCGCTGGTTGCCAGCCCCGTGCGCATGTCCGCGACACCCCCGCAATACCGGCTGCCGCCACCGAGCCTGGGGGAGCATACCCGCGCCGTGCTGACGGACCGGCTCGGACTGGACGAGGTGGAGATCGACAGGCTGGCAGCCGCCGGCGTCATCTAGCTATCGAGCAACCTGTCGGGTGCCGCTGAGTAGGTCTTTGTTGGATTGCGGAGCAATCTTCTTAACGTGGCTGTCCCGCGATGCGGGACCTTCAAGACTACGCAGCCAGCCTGTGCACGGCGCTCGACGTCTCCAACCGCACCATGATGGGACGGTGGTCGGAGCCCGCGCGGTCCATCGCATACGCCTGAGAACAAACCAGCCCGCGCGCGTAGCAACGGTCTAGCCGCAACGGCACGACGTCGGCGCAAACATGCGTCGGCTCGCGAGGGCCCACGTCGCGGAAGCCGGGCAGCAGGGCCGGCCCCACCAGGTTGTAGTCGCCCAGCACGGCGGCGTGCAGCGGCAGGTGGGCGGCAATATGGCGCAACTGGCGGCGGTTCAGCAGCTGGCCGTGCGAGAGGTGCACGTTGGCCACCGAAAAGCCGGGCAGGTCGATGATCTGGCACACGCGGTCAACAAGAGCCCCAGCGGGCAGGTGCACCACGCGGGGCCGGGCATGTGGGATCGGGGTCCAAACGGCGAGGCCGTGGATGCGGCCGGGCAGCGGTACGCGCGCGAAGAAGCCACCGAGGGTGTGCGGCAGGGCCGTCATCGCCTCGGTCGCCTCCTGCATCAGCAGCAAGTCCGGCCGCTCCCGCCTGGCAAGGGCTACGACATCATTGATCGTGGCGCCGGTCAGGCGCAGCAGGTTCCAGCTGATAATCTTCGTCAATTCGGCCCGTCACGATCATGGTGCAGCGCATCTAACACCATGATCCGTGAAAGGGGTGTAAAAATCGGTATCACAACCTCTACGCGCCGAACGGTTCTCGCCGGGTTGGCCGCAGGCTGGGCTATTTCTGCTTCCGCGCCGCCAAGCCATCGAACAGCGGCTGCACCTGATAGGGGTGGACCTGAAGGTCGGTTATCCCTTTCGCGACCGCGCTATCGTAGGCCGCCATGACCGCATCCGGCGCGCGCGGCGTGGTGCTGAGCTGAACGGCCAGCCGCCCTCCGCACATCAGGCTTGCCGTGTTGACGGCCCATCCCCCTGAGGAACCGGCCCGGATGACGTCGTTCATCGGGGTGACACGGGCGTCGGGTGCCGCGGCCAGGATCGCTGCAAGATTGTTCCTTGCAAACACGCATTTGGGGTCGAAATCACCGCCAAGCTGCAGGCAGGGCGGGACGTGGTATTGCAGGCTCAACGGCACGGTCGGCCCGTAGATGTTCGCGACCCCCGCAAAGAGTGATGCGGTCGCGGCATGGAAAAGGTCGTCGGTGTAGCCCATCGCCTCCAGTTGGGTGACGAATTTCTCTCCGCCGGGATTGTTGGACGGGAAGACGAACTCTGCGATGTAGGGCGAGCGCGCGGTCGGGGCTGGTCCCACATAAGCCAGGAGGTGTATGTCCTCCTGTTCCCTGCGATCCTGTGCGTCCGCCGCGCAGCCGGCCAGGTACCAGTCCTGGTAGGCTCGCGCACCGATCCACGGAACAAGCGTTGGCACCGTCTTGTGCAGGACTTTCAGCAGCAGCTCGGTCGTGGGGAACGTGTCGTTGGGCCGGGTGGGCATCCCGACGATGAGGTGCCAGTGGAGCATTCCAGGCTGCATGAGAGAGCGGGCATAGTCCGCGGCCGAGAAATCGCCGGCGACGAGAAGCTCGGCCTGGCTGTGGTAAGCCAGGCCGGCCAGTCCTGGCACCGAAGCTGCGGCGGCTTCGATCGTCCTCACATCGTTGGTGTGCCCCTCGGGTGGGCCCTCGTAGAGAAGGCAGAAGATCCGTGGCTGCGTGGATGGCTGTGCGTCTATCGTTGCCTCCATAAATACCGACGAACACGGCTCGTGACCCAGCCGTCCATACGGCGGCCCGCATCCGTTAATTTAATGCATCGATTCCGAATTCCGCGTCTGCCGACTTGGAAACCAACTGACTAATACTGCCGGCGGTCTTGAATTGTTGACTTGAATGGTGCTGCTGGAGGGGATTGAACTCTCGACCTCTCCCTTACCAAGGGAGTGCTCTACCACTGAGCTACAGCAGCGCCGGACAACGCCCGCAGCCGGTTAATTAAACGCGGGGCTGTTTGGGCGCAAGCCTCGCGTGCTGCGCGCCAGGCGCCAAAGCTGGCACAGGCTTGCAGACGTGGTAATGGCCAGCGCCTCAGTGGAAGAGGCCCGGTTTGGAAGCGTTGCAGCCCGTTCGAGGCACCAAGGACATTCTGGGCGAGGACCAGCGCCGCTTTGCCCAGGTGGTGGGCCAAGCGCGCAGCACCGCAGCACTGTATGGGTTCGACGAATGGTCCACGCCCATCTTCGAGGACACGCGCGTGTTCTCCCGCACCCTGGGCGACACGTCCGATGTGGTCACCAAGGAGATGTACAGCTTCGCTGACCGCGGTGGCGACAGCCTGACGCTGCGGCCGGAAGGCACGGCCGGCATCTGCCGTGCCCTGGTGACGAACGGGTTGACCCAGGCGTTGCCGCAAAAGGTGTTCTACACCGGCCCGATGTTTCGCTATGAGCGGCCGCAGAAAGGCCGCTACCGGCAGTTCCACCAGATCGGCGCCGAGTTGA
>CAXUHU010000155.1:0-5447 GCA_964250925.1 uncultured Acetobacteraceae bacterium | reverse complement strand
ACCCGGCCCTCCGCGGTCAGCGCCAGGCCAGGAATGGCGTCGATGTTGTAGGCGACACCCAAAATGCCCTGGGCTGCGAAATTGCCCTGCGTGTTGGTCAGTCGGACGAAGATGGGGTCGGTCCCGGTGACGCCACCGGCGCCCACGGCGTGGCCGTTCTCGAACTTGACTTGGTCATAGCCGGCGCCGACGCCGACGTAGGGAGCCAGAGGCAGGCCGAACGGAGCGAGGTCGAAATCGTAAAGTACGTTGACGTAGCCTTCATACTGTTCCTGATGGCCGCCGCCATTCAGGCCGCTGAAGCTGGTCAGCGTGTTGCGGCGATAGTCGCCCTGCAACTCGATGCGGAACCCGTTGCCCAACCCATAGCCGACGGCACCGGACCCGATGACGTTACCGTCCACGCGAATGTGGCCATTGTTACCCGTACCGTAGCTGAAAGCGCCCAACGCCGGCACATCCACGCGGGTAAGGTTCTGGTCCTGTGTATATGTACCGCCGGCGCCGAGGCTTATGTATGGACCGGTCACTGGCTGCGCCAAGGCAGCGGCGGGTGCTGCAAATGCGGTGGCAACCAGAAGCGCATTCCTGAGCTTCATAACGAACTCTCCTGTTCCTAATCACTGGCCGCGCGCAGCAACCACTTCGCTTGGCTTCCGGTGACGACAACGCTGCATCTATGACGATGGATTGCGGGAAGCGAGCCAGGTTCGGTGTGCAGCGGACTTACTGTGGCCGGGATGCAACATGCCTCTAAAGGCAAAGCATTGCGATCCAAAAGGCTCGCACAACAGTGACTTTCCCATCGGAGTAAAGACGAGACGAAAACTAGCCGCCGGCTATCACCGGATAGCGACCGGTTTTTTTCCTGTCGCCGTAAGGCGGTCGGCCAGACTCATGGGGTAATTACACATGCCGGACCGCCATACGTTGCTAATGACCATGCGCAAACTGCCGGATAGGATCGCCGAGCGGGCTGCTTCAACATTCGATTTGCGCATGCCTGGCGAGCTTGGGTTGCGCAACTGGCTTCCTGGGGCGTCGGCCGGCGCAGATGCCATCCTATGCCTTCCCGGTTTCCTATTCAGCGCCGGAGTGATCGGGGCGCTTGCCGACAGCGTGAAGGTGATCGGAACCTTCAGCGTGGGTGTGGACCATATCGATAT
Source organism: uncultured Acetobacteraceae bacterium (assembly GCA_964250925.1). Taxonomy (GTDB): domain Bacteria; phylum Pseudomonadota; class Alphaproteobacteria; order Acetobacterales; family Acetobacteraceae; genus BOG-908. The sequence goes on along the minus strand of CAXUHU010000155.1, from coordinate 4,281 downwards.
GGCCAGCGCCCGGTCGCGCGGCATCATCGTCGTTCACACGCCCCATGTGGTCTCCCGGCCCACCGCCGAGTTCACCATGCTGCTGATCCTGGCCGCCGCGCGCCGCATCGGTGCGGCGGAGCGGCTGGTGCGCCGGGGCGGCTGGCACGGCTGGACGCCCGCGGACTTCCTGGGCCTCGACGTATCCGGCAAGCGGCTGGGCATCTTCGGCATGGGGCGGATCGGCAGAGAGCTTGCCCGAATCGCACAGGCTGGCTTCGGCATGGAGGTGCACTACCGCAACCGGACACGCCTACCGGAGGTGCTGGAAGCCGGTGCGCAGTTTCATGCCGACGACGCCACCTTTCTCGCCGCCAGCCAGGTCCTGTGCCTGCTCGCCCCTGGAGGTGCCGCGACCGAGCATTGGCTGAATGCGGCCAGGCTGGCCGCGTTGCCGGACCGCGCGGTCGTGGTGAACACGGCGCGCGGAACGTTGGTGGACGACGCAGCATTGGCGGCGGCCCTGCAATCCGGCCGGATCGCGGCGGCCGCGCTGGACGTGTTCCCCCGCGAGCCCAGTGTTCCGGACGTCTATCTCGGGCTGGAGAACGTGGTTTTGACACCGCACATAGCCACCGCCACGACCGAAACGCGCGACGCGATGGGACACCTCGTGCTGGACGGGATCGATGACGTCCTAGCCGGGCGAACGCCCAAGCATGCGGTCTAAGCTTATAGCCGGGCGGGCAATGTTGCCACTGCGGCTGTTCCAGTCCGCACGAGGTTGCTCTAGTTCTCGGCGAGCACCGGCGCGCCCGGCTCGGCTTTTGCCAGGCGGCGGAAACGGAACGGGGCAAGGCCCGCGGCACTCTCGGCCACCGCCTCCTGCATCACCGCGTGGCGCGGCGACAGCTCGCAGGCCGGGTCGGTCGCGTTCATGTCGCCCAACAAGGCGAAGGCCTGGCAGCGGCAGCCGCCCCAGTCGATCTCCTGCCGGTCGCACGATCGGCAGGGCTCCGGCATCCAGCCCGTGCCACGGAAGCGCAGGAACGCATCCGAATGGTTCCAGACGTCGAACAGCGACGTATCGCGCACCGAGGGGAAGGTGAAACCGGGCAGCGTTTCGGCTGCATGGCACGGCATGGCACGGCCACTGGGCGAGATGTTGATGAAGCGCTGCGCCCAGCCGCCCATGCACGCCTTCGGCCGGGCAGCGTGGTAATCCGGCACCACGTAGTCGATCACCATGCGGCCGGCCAGGCGCAGGCGCGCGGCGTCCACCTCCCGCGTGGCCGCCTCCAGCTGCGCGCGGGTGGGCAGCAGGGCGGCGCGGTTCACCAGGCCCCAGCCATAATACTGTACGTGCGCGATCTCGGTACGGTCGGCCTGCAGCACCTCGGCCATGGCGATCATCTGCGGGATGCGGGCCGCATTGCCGCGATGGACCACGAAGTTCAACGTCAGCGGCAGGCCGCTGGAGCGTATGCGCGCGGCGGCCATCTGCTTCTTGGCGAACGCGCCGGGGCTGGCGCCGAACGTGTCGTTGGCAGCCGGATCGACATCCTGGAAACTCAGCTGGATGTGATCCACGCCGGCATCCATCAGCCCGGCCATCATGCGGTCGTCCAGCGTGACGCCCGAGGTGATGACGTTGGAATAAAGCCCGCGCTGCGTGGCCCTGGCCACCAGCGGCGCCAGGTCGCGCCGGGCCATCGGCTCGCCGCCGGTGAAGTGCACCTGCAGCACGCCGATTTCGGCCGCCTGATCCAGCACGTTCAGCCAGCCTGCCGTGTCCAGCTCCGTGGCGGCACGCTCCAGGTCGAGCGGGTTGGAGCAGTAGGGGCAAGAGAGCGGGCAGCGATGCGTGAGTTCGGCGATCAGGCCCAGCGGCGGCGGAAATGCAGTCATAGCCGTATGGCTCCACGGGCGGAAAGATCGGCCAGCATGGCATCGACATCGGTGCGGATGGCCTCGGGCGGCGCGTCGTAGCGGGCGGCGAGATCGGCCACGATGATGTCCACCGTGCGCACCCCATCGACCAGCTTGAGGATTTCGACCGCGTGTTCGTCCGGCAGGAACAGCCGTTCCGGACCGAGCAGGACCCAGGCGTCGCGCACCTGGTCGAAGCGGAACCTGTGGCCGCGGCCGAATTGCGGCGTCATGCCGGGACGAACGCGCCAGGCGGCGGGATGGCGGGCGCCACATAGGCGTGGTGCAGCGCGTCGAGCTGTGCCCACAGCACGTCGCATTTGAAGCGCAGCGCGCCGAGCACCGCCTCCTGCTCGTCCGGCGTGCGCGCATGTTCCTGCACATAGGCCAGGGCAAAATCCGAATCCTGCGGCGCCTGGGTCAGGCGCGGGGTGAAATACGCCAGAGTGTCGCGGGTGATCCAGTCGTAATGGGCCAGCATGCCAGACACGCGCTCGGCTATGATCTTGGGCGAGAACAGCTCGGTCAGCGACGAGGCCACGGCTTCCAAAACGCTGCGGTCGCGCACGAAGGCCACGTAGGCATCCACGGCAAATCGCGTGGCGGGCAGGATGCCGGCGCCGGCTTCCACGGCGTCACGATCCAGCCCCACCCCCTCGGCCAGTTTCAGCCAGCGGGCCACGCCGCCGGTGCCGGGCGCGTCGCCATCGTGATCGACCAGCCGGCGGCGCCACTCGCGCCGCAGATCGGCGGTCGGCAGGCGGGCGAGCAGGGTGGCGTCCTTCACCGGTATGCTGGCCTGGTAGTAGTAGCGGTTCAGCGCCCAGGCTTGGACTTGGCTACGTGAAAGCTTGCCGTCGTGCAGCAGGCGGTGGAACGGGTGGTGAATGTGGTAACGCTCGGCACCGATGGCGCGTAGGGCGTCTGCCAGGCCGGAAGGGCTGAGCATCATAATCGCGAAAGGCCAGGGGCTTTGCCCCTGGACCCCAGCGGGGTTTGGGGCAGAGCCCCAACCTTACTTCTTGGCTTCAGCGCAGGCGTAGCTGTTGATCTCTGCGCCCAGCGCCACTTCGACGATCTTCGGTGCTTTCCAGCTCATGGTCTCTCTCTCCCTTTGTGTGCCCTGGTAACGAACGCCGACCCGGCCGGGCAAACGGGCCAAACCTGTCCTACTCCGCCGCGATCCGGCGGCTCAGGTCGCTATGAGATTGGTAGTCTTTCTGCCAATCGCTAGGTCCGTTGGACGGACTCACCTGAACCGCCGTCACCTTATACTCCGGGCAGTTCGTCGCCCAGTCGCTATGGTCGGTGGTGATCACGTTTGCCTGCGTCATCGGATGGTGGAACGTGGTATAGACCACGCCCGGCGCCACGCGATCGGTGATGCGCGCCCGCAGCGACGTCTCGCCCGCCCGGCTGCGCAGGCGCACCCAGTCGGCCTCGCGCACGCCGCGCTGCTCGGCGTCGTGCGGATGTATCTCGAGCACATCCTCCTCGTGCCAGCGGCTGTTTTCCGTGCGTCGGGTCTGCGCGCCCACGTTGTATTGGCTCAGGATGCGCCCGGTCGTCAGCAGCAACGGGAAGCGCGGACCGGATTTTTCCTCCGTCGGCACATACTCGGTGATCATGAACCGCCCGTTGCCGCGCACGAATCCGCCCTCATGCATCACCGGCGTGCCGTCCGGCGCCGCTGCGTTGCACGGCCATTGGATGGAGCCGAGCTCGTCCAGCCGCGCGTAGGACACGCCGGCGAAGCTCGGCGTCAGCCGCGCCACCTCGTCCATGATTTCGCCGGGATGCGCGTAGGCGCCGATATCGACGCCGAGCGCGTCGGCCAGGCGCAGCGTGACCTCCCAATCGGCCAGCCCCGGGAGCGGCGCGATCACCCTGCGGACCCGGTTGATCCGGCGTTCGGCATTGGTGAACGTGCCGTCCTTTTCCAGGAACGTGGTGCCGGGCAGGAACACGTGCGCGTAGTTGGCCGTCTCGTTCAGGAACAGGTCCTGCACGATCACGCATTCCATCGCCTCCAGCCCGGCGATCACGTGCTTGGAATCGGGGTCTGACTGCGCGATGTCCTCGCCCTGGACATACAGCGCCTTGAACGTGCCATCCACGGCCGCGTCCAGCATGTTGTTGATCCGCAGGCCGGGCTCGGGATCAAGCCTCACGCCCCAGGCGTCGGCAAACAGGCCGCGCGTCGCCTCGCCGCTAATATGGCGATAGCCGGGCAGCTCGTGCGGGAAGCTGCCCATGTCGCAACTACCCTGCACGTTGTTCTGCCCGCGCAGCGGGTTCACCCCCACGCCCGCCCGCCCGATGTTGCCCGTGGCCATCGCCAGGTTGGCGATCGCCATCACAGTGGTCGTGCCC
>CAXUHU010000154.1:0-5463 GCA_964250925.1 uncultured Acetobacteraceae bacterium | reverse complement strand
TTGTAAACGCCGCCATCGATGCCGTAAGGCGAGGAGATGATGTACTCCTCGGCGTTGTGGTAGCGGGCGTCGGCCGTGGTGTGGTTGGCATAGCTGTCGAACAGGTTGTCGGCGCCGAGCGTCAGGGTGACCTGCGGCGTAACCTTGTAGGCAAGCTCTAAGTCGGTGATGAAATGCGGGCGGTTGCGGTTGGAGGTGAACGGCGTGCCGCCGGTGTCGCCGTCCGCCAGGATCTCGATTACCTGGCCGTAGCGCGTTTCACGCAGCACCACGCTGAACGGGTCGTTGGTGTAGATCGCCTGGGCGATGATCTTGCTCTTCGGAGTCGATTCCTTGATTTCGGACAGCACGTCTGGCGTCAGACCCGCCGAAGCTTCGGTGGACAGGATGGAGACGCTGTTGAAGTTGGCGGCGAGCAGCCAGTTGATCTTGCTGTTGTCGGGCAGGAACGAGACGTAATCGACCGTAAGATCGGCGCCGCGCGTCCGGGTCTTGACGCCGTTGGTGTAGAACTGGGCGAACAGGTTGCCGGCTGCACCGGCGGGCGGCGTGCTGCCGTCGAGGACGAATGCCTGGTTGACCAGGACCTCCTGCGCCGCCGTCGTGCCGAACAGCCCCGAATCGACGATCTGGTCGCGTATGTCGATCTGGTAGAAATCGAGCGCCACATGCATACGGTCGATCGGCTGGGATACAAAACCGACCTCATAGTTCTGGGAGCGTTCGGCCTTCAGAGGTGAGCTTCCCAACGCCCTGGCTGCCGCCGAGTTGACCGGGAACTGGGCGGTTGCGTTGGTCGGCGCCACGTTGACGGCGGCGAAACCCTCTTGCGCGAGCGTCGGCGCGCGGAAGCCGTTGCTGATCGTTCCACGAATCCCGAGCAGCGGAGAGAAGTCGTATCGGGACGTGACCTTGCCCGTCTCGGTGTCGCCGACATCGGTGTAGTGCTCGAAGCGTCCTGCGATGTCCACCTGCCAGTGTTCGAGAGGGTAGGTCGCGAGGTCGCCATAGACCGCCTCGTTCGAACGATGGAAGTAGCCCGCGCTCTGGGTCGTGAAACCGGGATAGGCCTGCGCGCCGCCTTCGTAACGGGACGGGAAGTCGCCCGGCTGGATCTGGTAGGTGTCGCGCCGATACTCGCCGCCGAAGGCGATGTTGAGCGGCTTGGCGAAGATGCCTACATCGACGGGCTTGCTGATGTCGAGGTTGTTCGTCCACTCGGTATCGTTGAATTCGCCCGCGTGGAAATGCGTGGGCGAGGAGCCGAAATTATGCAGGTAGTCGGGGTTGACGGAGTTCAGGGTTGAAACGTTGTCGATATCGCCGCCGTAGGTGGAACTCAGGTCATAGTGCCAATCGCCGAGTACGTCACCCTTGATGCCGCCGGTGACGGAGTAATCGTCCTCGTTAAGCGCCTCCAGCGGTTCAAACCCGTTGGGGTAATATTGCGAGGCGGTCAGGTTGCCGAAGGGTGTGCCGGGATCGGTGTCGTAAGCGCCGCTGCCGTTGCCGGTATTGCTGGGGACACGGAAATTCTCGAACGATTCGGCGTGCCGATAGCTGTAGGTTGCGAACGAGTAGAGCTGAGCCGCATCGCTGATGGCGTAGCCTGCGTTGTAGCCGAGGTTGACGAGGTTATACCGAGGATCACCCTCGATCTGGCTCGTGTTCTTCGGGAACGTAGTGAAACCGTTGGGCGCCGATGCGAACAGCCCCTGCCCCGGACCGCCAAGCGTTGGAAAATCGCCGTCGCGGTTTGTGTGATCGTGATACCGGTAGTCGGCCGCAAAATCGAAGAAGCCGTTGTTGCCGAGCGGCAGCGCGAAGTTGCCGCCTAGATTGTTGGTGAACCCGTCCTGTACGTAGGTCGCGCCCTCCTGCGCGAAGGCAGCCCCGCCATGGGTGTCGTGCTTGAGGATGATGTTGATGACGCCGGCGATCGCATCCGAACCGTATTGCGCAGCCGCACCGTCGCGCAGCACTTCGACATGGTCGATCAGGCTGATCGGGATCATGTCGAAGTCGACGGGGTCCGAGCCGCCAACCGGCCCGATGTCGGCGTTGATGTTGGCCGATACGTGCCGGCGCTTGCCGTCCACCAGCACCAAGGTGTCGTCGGGGCTTAGACCACGCAGTCGTGCCGCCCGCACCAGGCCTGCGGTGTCGAAGCCGAATGGCGGCAGGTCGAAGGACGGTAGAATGGTGTTCAGCGCATCGAAGACGTTCTGCTGGCCGGTGCGCGTCAGTTCCGCGGCGCTGATCACGTCCACCGGTGCCGGACTATCCTGCCTGGTTCGACCAGCTTGCCGGGTGCCGGTGACGATGATGTCTTCGGCCTGGGTACCCGGCAGCTGGGTGGCGTCGCTGCCGGTGTTCACGGCGGCGGCTAGCGGTGCCGCAGGGGCGTTTTGAGCCTGCGCTGCCGCGGGCAGAAGCATAGCCAGCGCGGCGGTGGAAATCTTGGTGGCTCTCATCAGAACACTCCTTGGGCGTCATACAGGTGCAGCCAGCGCATGCTCAGTGTGGCCTGGCGGCGATCAGCTCGATCTCGACCAGCGCACCGGGCGCGGCCAAGCCTGCAACCTGCACCGCGCTGCGGGCGGGCTTGTTCGGCTGATCCTTGGTGCCGAAGTATTTTGTGTAGCCGGCCATCAGGCCGGCAAAGTCCATCACGTTGCCCTTGCCGGGATCGGCGACGAGAAATACGTTCATCTTCACCACGTCGCCCATATTCAACCCCATGCGGCCTAGCGTGGCTTTCAACCGCGCCAGTGCGCCTGTCGTCTGCGTCTCGGTGTCACCGTATGACGCCAGGCTTCCCTTGGGGGCACTGTTGTTCGCGACGGGAGGCAGCGCGCCGCTGAGAAACACCATGTCGGTGCCGGCACTTACCGTCACGGCTGCCGAGATAGGAAAGTCGCTGTCGAGGAGCGGCAGCCGCGAGACTTCGCCGGCCTGCGCGGCACTTGCGAAAAGTCCGGCAACCACGGCCAGAACCGGCATCGGCACAGATGAATGGCGGTCGGACGCACCCGCTTTGACCAATCGATTCGTTATCGCCAACGCTGCCCCCGAGGAATGTCTTCGTTACCGTGGAGACATCGCGAACCCGCTGTCCAACGAAATGTGAGTGCATTGCGCCTTGATTTTTGATCGAAGCTGCGAGGTGTGCTCGATGCAAATGCAACTGCCGTCGCGTTCTGCCTGTTAGGCAAGCAGGTTTTCGGCCGAGCAATACTGCCGGTGAACGCCAAACATTCTATTTTCAATGAGTTAGAAGGAGTTGAAACAGTAGAAAGCCGGAAGCTACCGATACTGTTGCAGCTTTGCAGCATGCGACCGTTATGTTGCAGCAATGGGGTCGAGAGCGATCGGGCAACTAAGCCAGGCTAGACAGCAATCGCCAATGGCGAGGCGGCGCGGGATCAGCGCTCCATAATCGGTGCTGGACCTTTCGCAGCAGCCACGTCAGTCGGCTTGACCAGATCCGAGTAGCTATTGCCGAAATGCGTGCGCACGTAGTTCACGACGTCGGCAATCTGGGTGTCGGTCAGCACACCATTGAACCATGGCATGCCGCCATTGCCATTCAGCACCATGCTGATCGGATAGCCCGCCAATTCCAGCTTTTTGTTGCCGGCGAGCGCGGGAAAGGCTCCGGCGCCGACCGCGCCGCGACCGCCGGGCATGTGACAGCCCTGACAGACGTGTTGGTAGATGACTCCGCCGCTTTCCGAAGCAATGCTGGTCTGGCCCAGGAGTGTCGCCGAGTCGGCCATGGCCGATGTAGCCGCACCAAGCGCGCACACAAACGCCGCCAAGCCGTGCATCACCCGACGGCCCTCTGATGAAGCTGCGTGATGGCGCTGAGCGCGGACAGCAATGCGCCTTCCTGCCAACACCCGACATAGGATGCATGTTCGCCAGCCAGTACGATGCGGCCATCCATCGTGGTCAAGGTCTTGTAGTGCGTGCGCCGCGCCTCCTCGCTCCACATGCTGCAGCATCCCAGCGTCCACGGCATGCGACTCCAGGAGACGCCGACGCCGGTGACGAATTCCTGCTTGTATTGCGGGTGTATCTTCGAGCCCTGCTCGAGTGCCGCCTGCACACGCTCCGGCGGTGTCATGCCCGCAAAGTCGTAGGCCGCGGCACCGAACATGTAGGCGCCTAGCATGACCGCCGGTCCGTCGGAAAAATAACCGTGGCTCGGGTAAGACATCACGCTGATTGGCTGGTCGGTGAAGCTGATGCCGCCATATATCTGCTCATCCTGCTCCCAAAAGCGTCGCTTGAACTCCAGCCCAACCTTGACCGAGGAATGATAGGGCACGGCCGCGATCGCCGCCTTCATCGGCTCACTGACCTGCACATCCAGTTCGCTGAGGACGGAGAGCGGGATGGTGCAAACGCAGTAATCGGCGCTCACCTGGGTGACGGCGCCACCAAAATTATGGTCTGCATAGGTTATCGTGACGCCGTCACCACTCTGTTGGATGGCCGAGACTCTAACGTTGTGGGTAACCAGATCGGCGACCTGCCTGGCAAAAGCGCGGCCGATCATGTCCATGCCGCCAACCGGCTGGAACATGGTGGTCTGCACGTCACCACCCATGTTGAACGCGAGATACTCCCACAAGCGCGACTTCATGATCTCGGCACGGTCCAACGGGGTGGATGGCAATGGCGCGCCATTTGGCCCGGCACCGGGCGCCTTATCGAAACCGCGTCGTGTGGAAACCTCGACGTTGCGGCCATAGACGCCGTCGGCATCGAGCAGGCCCCAGCCCTTCATTGCCGCCAGCAGGTCGTGCGACTCATCGACGCTGATCGGCAGGTCAAGCGACTTCTGGTTTATCGCCTTGGTCAGCAACTCCGCTGTGTAACCGTTGAAGTCGCTCATCACCTCCCGATAGCGCTGCGGAGCACCGCTGAATGTCGTGGTGTTGTGCAGATAGGCGTTGTGGTTTACCTCGATAAAAGGTTCCAGCGCCACACCGAATGCTCGGCAATAATGCAGGATGGCTTGGTGGTGATACGGAATACGCCACGGGCCAGGATTGATGTAGTTGCCGGGCGCAAACGCCACCTTTTGGGTGTATCCGCCAAGCTCAGTCAGCGTGTCGCCGCCCCGAAGGGTGAAGTTTCGGCCGCCAGACCGGTTCTGGAATTCGAGCACACGCACGGTGTAGCCAGCTTTGCGCAACTCGTAGGCTGCCAGCATGCCAGCCAATCCAGCACCTAAGACGACCACGCTGGTGTTCTCTCGGGTTCCGCTAAGCGCTGGCGGACCGGTGAAATCGGTTCCGGTCGCATGCCCGAGTTGGGTCATAGCCTGATACAGCGCGGCGCTGCCGGCAACAGCACCGATGCGGGTCAGCAACTGCCGACGTGTTTGGCTCATAAGACCTCATACTCCGTGCCACAAGAACACAGCAAGATTTGTGCCATAGCAGTCAAGCT
>CAXUHU010000153.1:0-5493 GCA_964250925.1 uncultured Acetobacteraceae bacterium | reverse complement strand
GCTGTGCTGGATGTAATCTGGCGACCAGAAGCGAAGGGCCGCCTCGTAGTCACGCAGATTGAACAGCGTGTCGAACGCCTCCAGCACGAGTGCCTTGTTTGATTGTGGAAGAGGTTCGAGCATCTCGTCTTTCATCGGGTGATGTCGGTTGCGCGCCTGCCTGAGCGGTTGCACTCGTCAGCCTGCGGATTTGCCGCCGTCCGCGGCCAGCACATGCCCGGTCACGAACGATGCTTTCGCCGACGCGAGGAACACGATGGCCTCGGCGATCTCCTCGGGCCGGCCAAGGCGGCCGACCGGCACGCCGCTTCCCAGCGCCGCCTTGCGCTCCGCCGAACCGGTGAAGCGGTCCAGCATCGCGGTCTCCGTTGGGCCAGGCGCCACTGCGTTGACCCGCACGCCGAAGGATGCGGCCTCCAGCGCCGCCGACTTCGTGATGCCTTCCACCGCGTGCTTGCTCGCCGCATAAACGGAGGCGCCCGCCACACCCTCGTGCCCGTAGGTGGAGGATACGTTGACGATGCTGCCGCCCCCTTGCGCCTGCATGATCCGCAATTCGTGCTTCATGCTGAGCAGCGCGCCCAGGACGTTGGTGTCGAACGTCGCAGAGTAGCTCGCGGCGGTCTGCTCCGTCACCGGCCCCGGCTTGCCTTCGGTGCCGGCGTTGTTGACGGCCGCGTCCAGCCTGCCGAAGCGCGCAACCGTCCTGTCCACCATGGCGCGCACGTCGTCTTCGCGGCGGACGTCAGCCAGGACGAACTCTGCTTCCGCGTCCATGCCGCGCAGTTCGCTGGCGAGCGCCTCGCCGCTCTCGGCGTGACGCCCAGCCAGCACGATGCCGGCGCCCTCACGGGCGAAGGCGAAGGCGGCGGCGCGGCCGATGCCGGTCAAGGCGCCGGTGATTAAGACGATTGGCTTGCTCATGATGCGTCTCCTTGCGTTCTGGCGACACACGCCCAACGGCGTTTCGCTGGACAAAGAGTTGGACGGTCCGGCCGGGCTGCGGGAGACCCATCGGGGTGGCTCGAAGGTCATCCTTTTGGGGGAGCATCACGGTATCATCCCGCTGGGGACAGACTAACGGGTTGACACGCGCGGTCTCTCGCCCGGCGCGCGGACCGTCGGTCAGTCCCGCAGCGTGATGACGCGGCGGCCGAATAGCCGTGCGTCGGTTGAGTAGGCACCGGCGCCCAGGAGCGCCAAAGCGGCTGCGTCCAACCCGTGAAGCGCCAGTATCACACCTGCCGCGCCGCCGGCGACCGCCCCGGCGCCGAGCAGGCAGACCGCGGACATGCTGGCGGCCACGCGGGTGAGCGCGCCGATGAGGAGAGCGAGCCCGAGCACGTCGGTCCCCAGAGGGGCCCAGGACGGCAAGGCGGCGAAAAGCGGCGCCGAAGCCAGAACGCCCGCCAACGAAAGCCGCAGGATCAAGAGCGCCAGCCCGGACCAGCCGTCCGGAAATGTCAGCAAGCCGCGTTTCACGGCATCGGCTTAGCTGGAAAACACCACGCTGCACGCCCCGATGCGGGCGTCGGTCCATCCCTCTTTTGGGTGTGTGTCGGATGGTCCAAACGATGTAGTGTCAACCGCGGTCGCGGGCAGACTGGTTTCGGAACAGGTGGCAAAGCTTCCATAAACGCAATCGCGGCCTCGTCCGGAACGTTGCTGGCAGGGAGCAGACGGTCTTGGTTCCTTTATCTTTGAAAGAACCGCTTCCTCCGGCTGATGGCGACGTCGCGACACGCCGACAGGTTGGCTTTCAGGCCTCGCCACCCGCATGAAGCCGATGCACCTCGCAACTGCCGTCCTCGGCCTAGCCGCCCTGTTCGTGTCCGGCCAAGGCCGCGCGCTCGGCCCGGACCGCCTCCTGCCGCAACTGCACCACACCGTCTGGACGCTTGAGTCAGGCGCTCCACCCGACATATGGGCGCTCGCACAGGGAGCGGATGGCTTCCTTTGGGTCGGCACGGGAGAGGGCCTCTACCGCTTCGACGGGTTGCGCTTCGAAGCGGTGCATCCTGACGGCGACAAGCTGCCCTCGCGCAACGTCACAGCGTTGCTCGCCGCGCATGATGGCAGCCTCTGGATCGGCAGCTACGCCGGCGACATGTCGCGCCTGTCTGATGGCAGGCTACAGACCTTTGGGGCGCTGGCGCCGGGCAGTGTTCAGCAACTGGCCGAGGCGCCGGACGGCACGATCTGGGCAGCTTTTGCCAACCAACCGAACGGCGGTCTGGCACGTTTCGACGGACAGCGCTGGGTGCGGCTCGACGCGGAATGGGGCGTGCCGGACGGCGGGTTTTACAGCGTGCTTGCGGCCCGTGACGGCACGATCTGGGCGGCGAGCGAGGCGCAGGTGCTCGTGTTGCGGCGAGGCGAACGGCGGTTCCGACCTGTTGCCGGGACCTGGCCGAGAGTTCGGCTTCTCCAATCACCGGACGGGCGCATCTGGTGTTCGGCGGGCAGCCGCGAAGCCATCCTGTCCCCGGCCCTTGGCGAACCTACCCCCATCCCAGCGCTCCCTGGCGCGGACGCGCTGGTCACCGACCGCGCCATCTTCGACCGCGACGGCGCACTTTGGGAAAGCACGAAGGACGGCGGCATCGCCCGTGTGACGGCCCTGGAATCGCCCACGCCCCGCTTCGAGCGGTTCACGGCCGCTGCCGGCCTGACGTCCGACGTGGCGGTATCGCTGGTGGAGGATCGCGAGGGTGATATCTGGGTTGGCTCCAATCTTGGGCTGGATCGCTTCAGGGCGGCCAGCGCCGTCGCGGCGCTCGGCTTGCCGGAGACCGTGCGCGGCGGTTTCGAGGTCGCCGCGGAGCCCGGTGCGGGCGTGTTGGTCACCGCCGGCAACGCGCTGCATCGCATCGACGGCAATGGGCCGGCCGAAATGGTGGCGCGGCTAACGGCACCCGCGACCTTTCTGCAGCCACGTGACGACGGCTCGCTGGTCGTGGGCATCCTCGGCGGCAGCTTGCTGAGCGTCGGCGGCGGCGGCGTGAACCCCCTGTCGGGGCCGTCGACCGGCGGCGCGGTGATCTGCTCCTGGACCGAGGATGAGGCCGGGACGCAGTGGGTCAGCGTCCAGCCGGGAGGCGTGTTCTTCCGCGCGAAATCCGGCCCGTGGCGGCGGTTCGATCCCGACGGCGACGCGAACCTTGCCGCGTCATTGCACACGATGTCCGGACCGGGTGGAGGGTCCTGGTTCTACGCCGGTGAGCGTATCTTCCGCCGCGTCGGCAACCGTCTGATGCCGTTCGGCCCGAAGCAGGGCCTGGCGATCGGGACGGTCAACATCCTCTCGCTCCACGGCGATGACCTGCTGGTAGGCGGCGAAGATGGCGTTGCGCGTTTCACCGCCGGCCGGTTCCGCACGATAGCGTCGAACCGGTCGCCGGCGCTGAGCCGGGTGACGGGGATCGCGCGGGCCGGTAGCGCCGTCTGGATCAACGGCATCGCGGGCCTGCTGCGCATAACCGAGTCCGATTTCGAAGCCGCCCTGGCCGCGCCGGGCGCTGCATTGCGCTTCGATCTGCTGGACCTGGCGGACGGTCTGCCCGGCGTGGCGCAGCAGGACCACGGCACGCCAACTGCGATCGTCTCCGGCGATGGGCGGCGCCTATGGCTCGTCCAGAGCCACGGCGTGGCGTTTGTCGACCCCGCGCGCCTCGCCCGCCTGAACGCGCCGCCGCCTGTGGTGGTGCGCAGCGTGGCCGCGCACGGCCGTGACTACACGTTTCCCCGCGGCGCGCTGACGCTGGACGCTGGCATGGCGGCGATCCAGGTGGATTATGCAGCCCTCAGCCTGTCCAAGCCGGAACAGGTGGCGTTCCGCTACCGCCTCGAAGGGCTCGAAGACGAGTGGGTGGATGCAGGCGGCCGGCGCCAGGCCTTCTACACGCGCCTCGCACCCGGCCGTTACATGTTCCGCGTGATCGCCCGCAATGGCGATGGGGTTTGGAACACCACCGGCGCCGCGCTCCCGATCGTCATCCCGCCCACCTTCATCCAGAGCGTGCCCTTCGCGCTGCTCTGTCTTCTGCTGGCGGCGTGCCTGGTCTGGCTCGCCTGGTCGCGGCACCTGCGCATCTCGTCGCGCCGATTGCGCGACCGCTTCGAGGCGCGTCTGGCCGAGCGCGAGCGCATTGCGCGCGAGCTGCACGATACATTGCTGCAAGGCTTCGGCGGGCTGATGCTGCGCTTCCAGGCCGCTCTGGCAGGGCTGGCCCCGGACCACACGAGCCGCCGCAAGTTGGAGGAGGCGATGGAACTGGCCGACGATGTGCTGCGCGAGGGCCGCTCGCGCCTGGTGGATTTGCGCGAGACGGAGCCGCCGCGCGACGTGCCGCAAAGTTTCGCCGCGGCCGCCGAGCGCCTGGCGCTCGCCCCGCGCACCCGGCTTCGCGTGACAATTGAGGGGACGGCGCGGCCGCTCGAGGCCGAGGTGGCCGAGGAGCTGGCGAGGATAGGCGAGGAGGCGATCGCCAACGTGCAGCGCCACGCGGCCGCACAGCGCCTGGAAGCAAGCGTCACCTACGGTGACCGCGAGCTGCGTATCAGCTTCTGGGACGACGGTGTCGGCATTGGTGCTGACGTGCTGGCGCAAGGTGGCCGCCAAGGCCATTACGGATTGCGGGGCATGCGCGAGCGCGCCGAACGCATGCGCGGCCGGCTGACCGTCCGCAGCGCGCCGGATTTCGGCACGGCCGTCATTCTGTCGGTGCCGGCCAGAGTCGCCTACGCGCCGGCCGGCAGTCATCGCGCGCGTTCCTCAACAGAATCAGCGTGGTCATCATGACGGCGAACGCTGCCCGGCCAATACGGGTGTTGACGGCGGACGACCACCCGCTGCTGCGGGATGGTATCGCAGCCGTGATCGCGCTCGAGCCGGATATGGAGGTCGTGGGCGAGGCGGCGGATGCGGCCGAGGCGGTCGAACGCTTCAGCGCGCTTCGACCGGACGTGACGCTGCTTGACCTGTCGATGCCCGGAGGCGGCGGCATGGCGGCGCTGGCCGTGATCAAGCAGAAGTGGCCGGCCGCGAAAATCATCATCCTGACCATGTCGCTGGGCGACGTGAGTGCTACGCGCGCAATCCAAGCCGGTGCGGCGGGCTATCTCGTGAAAACGTCGTTGCGAAAGGATCTGGTCAAAGGCATCCGTGACGTGCTTGCCGGTCGGCGTAGCGTTTCCGCAGAGGTGGCAGGCGAGATTGCCGGGCGTACCGGGGGCGAAATGCTGAGCGCACGCGAGATGGAGATCCTCTCGTTTGTGCGGCTTGGAAAGGCAAACAAGCAAATCGCCTGGGAACTGTCCGTCTCGGAGCAGACTGTAAAGTCCCACCTGAAATCCATCTTCGAAAAGCTCGACGCACGCGATCGCACCCATGCCGTGACTCTCGGGATCAAGCGTGGGTTCATTGCTGACGACCTATGACATCGAGCAAATTCAAGTTCACGACAATGAAGGTCGTTTACCCGCCGATCTCTA
>CAXUHU010000152.1:0-5496 GCA_964250925.1 uncultured Acetobacteraceae bacterium | reverse complement strand
GCACCTGCCGGCGCGCACGCCGTCCAAGCGGCCAGGCAGGCAAACGCAACAAGTGCCAGCGCGCCGTGGAACATCCTTCCGGAAATCATCGCCCACCGCCAGAAAGGTTGTTCGGCAAAGGTGCAGCCACTATCGGGGGCATCTTCATATGGTCAACGTATCGACAGGCGAACTCGCCCAATCGCACGCATAGTTTATCGGCACGCGCTGCTGGTTGGCGTGGCTGAAGCGCAAGGATATGTTCGTACGCCGATGCTTTGGGCGCCGGCTGCCGATGCTGCCGCCTTGGGCTGGAGGGACCGGCCTGGTTCGCGCTTACGGCGCAACCGGTTCGGCGCGATGTTCGACGGGCGTGCTGGTTATCGCCGACATCTGTGTTGGGGCGCCGGGCACGTTGGTGACCTGCATGGAGAACTGCTCCGCTCCCAGGACGCCGGCGACGCCAGACGCGCGACGGAGCGTGTAGTCGTCGATGCCGGTTACCGTGCAGACGTTAGTGCTTCGGTCACAGGTGACGGACGTCGAGTCCGCCCGCACTTCGAAGTGCCGGCCGGGCCAGCGCAACGCGTAGGCGCGCTGGAGGTCGATCAGCCGGGCTCTCGCCATCGGCCGCCCGAAATAGCGGACCGGATCGGCCAGCGCGACACCCTGGAACTGTACCCAGGCCGCCACCGGCGCGCTGGCCATGGCGTAGTAGCGCATTGCGAAGCCGCGCGCGCGCTTTGCTGCGGCCGTGTCGCGCGGGTGCCCCGGTTCGGACAACGGTGTGTCCCGAAGCGTGTCGCCGATCTCCCGTGTTGCGGTTTCAGCAGGCACGGCGTGCTGGTGCGTCAATGCGTGCAGGATAGGTGCGGCCTTCCAAGCCGCCGCGACGCCCAAGCAGGCAATCGCCACAAGTGCAACTCGGAACGACCAGATGCGCGTCGTCCGCCGCCTCGCCAGGCGTCGGACGCGCTGCTCCACCTCGCCTTGCGTTTCGCATAGCCTTGCGAGTTGCAGGGTCAGCCGGTGCACCGCGGCGTCGAATTCGGGGAACAGGTCGATATATTGGGTCGTCGCGAGTTCGAACAGGAACGCCTTTTCCGGTTTGCTGTCGTCCAGCCGCACTGGAATGAATGGCTTTCTCGCGCGTCGTGCGATCGACATCTCCTTCTCGATCTCGTGCGAATTGGCGGCGGCTTGGCGTGAGTGGAGCAGCAGGAAGATCGTACAGGCGGCTATGGCCCCCGGGATCTCGCTCTGATAATTTACGCCCGGCGGGATTTCCCGAGAGGCGATCCAACACCGCAGGTTGCATTTTTCCAAAGCACGCACCACGCGGTCGGCAATCGCCTGGTCCGCCGACGCGTAGCTGACGAACACCTCGCGCGCTGTCTGATTCTGCTCGCGGTGGATACGGGCAGGTCGGACGCGGGTCTGCGGAGCGGCAGCGGCCGGTTCCACCAAAGAGGCGGCTCCACTCTGCAACATACACAAAACCTCTCGGTCGCCGGGCCTACGATGGCCAGGCGCGCCATCTCAGCCTGCCAAGCGTGCAGAAGCAAAATCTTTTTGGGCTGGCGTTAAGATAGAACCGTCTTTCGCCCAAACCTCCGGGAAGACAATGCCTTTTCCGTGATGATCCGGCCGCGGGAAGAAATGGCAGGGCGTGCGGTATTCCTGATCGATCAGCCCGGTCTGATGCCATCTGTGCACGAAACCGGCGCTGCCGATGCGCGGGATCTCGCCGGGGACGTCGGGACCGGTCACGTAAAGCATCTCATCCGCCCGTTCGAGTATGTAGGCGCCGGCCAGCGCGTATTGCCTGTTGCGGTTCACGAGGTTCGGGTCGTCCCTATTCGTGTGCGGCAGCGGCACGTGCCGGCGGGTCAGTTCGCTCGCCGCACCGAACCGGTTCGGCAGCTCGAAAAAGCATTCCGCGCTGGCGATCAGCTTGTGGAACTCGATAAGCTGGTCGCGATCGAAGTCTTCGCGGTAGAGCTCATAAGGCAGCGGCAATGGCGCGATGAACGGAATCTTCAACGTGATGGCCGCCGCGGCGGCCCAGCAATCGGTGCTCCTCGCCAGCGACGTCAACAACACCGTCAGGCGCTGCGGCTTCTCTGCGCGCAGCTTTTCCAAGGTCTCGAAAAGCCACGTCTTGACCGCTTTCTGGTCGAGGCCGCGAGGCGGGTCGCAGTAGCCCGCGACGCCGACCACGAAGGCGGGGGCGAGGCGCTTGCCGGCCGCCTTGGCGATGCGCGGCAGCGCATCGATCTGGATGCTGTCGAGCTTTTGTTCCGCGAGCGAGAGGCCGGCCCAATCAACCAGATCGGGATGCACACGCGCCGGGTCGAAGCGGCGCGGCGCCGTGCGCCAGCTGCTGGCTTGCCGCTCGGCCATATAGCGCAGATGCTCGAGCCGTTCCAGATCGTGCAGGATTTCCGCATCGGCGGGAGGCCAGGCATCCGGGCAGGATGCGGCGTGCGGGGGGTCATCTTTCGACACGGGAGTGAAGCGGTAGCCGATCGCACGCGCCTTTATCGCCAGGTGATCGTAGGCGTGGAAGTTGGAATCCCGCAGGGCGGATGTGAGTTTCCGCCATTCGACGTAAGCGGGCCGATCTGCGGGGCTCCGCTTGCCGTCGCACGTCTCCGTGCCGGAATCGAACTGAGTCCGATCGAGTCTTTCCGACGGCAGGTGTTCCATGTAGGCGGCGTGGACCGCCATGGCGCCGTGCTCGCGCGCGTCGTCGATGATGTCTTCCGGCGCCAGTCCGTCGTTGCGGGCACCGTAGCCGGAGATGCCGTCATGGACGGTGCTGTAGAGGGAGTCGATCCTGGTCCAGTCTGGGCATGGCGCGAAGATTGGCGCCAGAGCGTGCGCGCGGCGCCAGCCGGTGTCGAGGTTTGCAGGCGGCTGCAACAGCCAACGCCGCAGCGAGAGCGCTGTGGTGAACGCCAGGTGCGGATCCCTGAAGGCGAGAATGTGGCCGGTCACGTCCGTCGCGCGGACCGACGTCACCTGCGCTTCAGTGAGACCGCCAGGCAGGATCGTCATGGCCGGCAAAACGTCGATGCTGATGACCTTGTCTATGCCGGGGTTCTCGGCCAGCAATGCCTCAAGGGCAGCCTCTCCCCGCTGGTCGAACACACTGACATGCAACTGGACGCCGCCGAGCGACGGCCTCGTGACATAGAGCTGGGCCGCCTGCTTGACGATGCTGCGGCCCAGCGTGCCCAACCCGTAGATCGCCAGGTGGATACGGGTGTGGCCAAAGGCGTCGGCATAGACATCGAAGGGGTGATGGGTCAGCAACCGGCGCGCGGCCAGGGTGTGTGCGTCCAGCAGCCTCGGCTGCACCTCCGCCGGCGGCCGGCTGTCGGCCGCCAGAACCAGCCTGTCCTCCAGCGGCTGCGTCAGCCCGCGGTCGGCGGTCAGCAGGTAGAGACGCGGTTGAATTAGCTCCAAGCCGCCCTTGTCGGGCGCCAGCTTTGGCGACCACTCCCGGCCAAGCTTTGCCGCCAGGCCGACCTGCTGACCGATATCGGGCAGGAACGAGACGATGGTATGCGCGCGGCGGAGTATGATCGGCAGTGGCGCCGGACGACCACCCGCGCGCGCGTGGGCATCGGTGACCTCGGCGGCGGCGGACCTGGGGTGCAGCCATCGCCCAAGGCTGGCAAGGTAGCCGGCCGCGGTCCTGGCCGAGCGGGGCTGGCCGGCGAGCCACCGATCAAACGAGGCGGCTCGAGGGGCGTACAGGACGATCCCAGCGGCCTCGCACCGCTCCGCCAGCGAGGCATCCGGATGGTTCGTGACAATGAAGACCGGGCAGTGTTCGAAGTCTTTGCGCTTGGACGCCCTGATGTCGGCGGCAAAACGGTAGCTTTGCTCGGTCAGGCCGACAATGCCCACCCCGCGCCAGGATAGCAGATACATCTGTGCCAGAACCCAAAGATAGGCGAGCACACGGCCCACCTTGCCCGTGGTCAGTTCCACCACGCCCGCGGCGGTGAGGATGGGTGCCAGAACCGCCAGCACGCGATAGAGCATGTTGGCGTTCACCAGCCTGCCCGCGCCCGGCAGGCCCGGAGCGATACGCTCGAACCCCCAATCGGTGTTTGCCGCGAACAAGCCGATGCTCCGGTAGGCATCTTCCAGCCAGTCGTGCGTGCCCCCGCTTACCCGAAGCGAGACAAAGGCCGTGGCGAACACCAGCGCCAGGCTCAGGAAAGCCCATCGTCCCATCAGACCGCGACGCGACCTTACCTCCACGTGCAAGCCCGGATCCGGCCGCAACGGGTGCGTGCGAGAAAGACTCGGCTGGTGCTGGGTCATTGCAGGAGCCCGCCTGAAAGGGTCAGAGACGGTCCGCCGACAGAGTATGCATCGTGCGGCAGACGGGCGGAGCTTAGCGTCAGCCCGGTGGGCGAGTCAGCAAGCGTTGCGAACGCCTGAGATCGGTGTCGCCGAGCACGCCGAACATGTGCCACAGCTTTGTGGCGTTCTCGCCGACCAGGCAAGGCGTCACCTGCCGGCCTGCTTCGGTAAGCGACACGAGCATTTTGTCGCTTGTCGCCACGGTCGGGAGCGATTGTGGCGTGACCTTCGCGGACCAGGACGTCGAGCAGGTCAGGCACCGTTGGTCGGCTCACTCGTTCAAGCGAGCCGCCGAGGCGATCGGCCGCCAGATCGGCGTGCCTGCAAGATCCCTGACGCCCGATGAAGCCCAGTCGCGTTTCGGCGGCCTGGCGACGTGGGTGACGGGACACGGTCCCGCTTTCCGCGAGATTACAAGGGCCGTTCTCGGCTGGGCACCCGTGGAGCGGGACCCCACCTCGAATGACGACCGCTTGGAAACCCTCGCGAGCTCGCGGCATTAATACAGCTTGAAGTTGCAATGGATGGTGGCGAGCATGCGTGTAGCGTGGCTGATGTCCTGCCTGTGCGCGGTCGTGCCCCCGGCACTGGCACAGACCGCCAGTGTCGTTGTCCACCCCTCCCAGCCTGGCCCGGCCGTGACGAACAAGGTGCTCGGCATGAACATGGCCAACTGGGTGGACCAGACCCAGCCCGCCATCGCGACCGCCCTCTCGCAAGGGCACATACACGCGGTACGCTGGCCGGGCGGGTCGGCTTCGGACGAGTTCCACTGGCAAGGCAACACCGGCTGCGACGGCGAGTACGTGGCCAGCAACGGGAGTTTCGACAGCTTCGTGGCCAGCGTGGTCAAGCCGGACAAGCTGGATTTGGCGGTGACCGTGAATTACGGGTCGAACACCGCCTGCAATGCCGGCGGCGATCCGGCGGAGGCGGCGGGCTGGGTGGCTTACGCCAAGTCCCAAGGCGATGCCGTGAGCCACTGGACGATCGGCAACGAGGTCTATGGCTCCTGGGAGTACGACCTGCACAGCGCCTCGCACGACGCCGCGACCTACGCCAGCGCGGTCGCCACCGGGTTCTATCCGGCGATGAAGGCCGCCAACGCGTCGGCCAAAATCGGCGTGGTCGTCA
>CAXUHU010000151.1:0-5635 GCA_964250925.1 uncultured Acetobacteraceae bacterium | reverse complement strand
CCGTGCCGACGGTGGAGCGCGGGTTGCGGCTGGTGGTCTTCTGCTCGATCGAGATGGCGGGCGACAGCCCCTCGATGCTGTCCACGTCGGGCTTTCCCATCAGCTCCAGGAACTGGCGCGCGTAGGAGGAGAGCGACTCGACGTAGCGGCGTTGGCCTTCGGCGTAGATGGTGTCGAAGGCGAGCGAGGACTTGCCGCTGCCGGACAAGCCGGTGATGACAGTCAGCTGGTCGCGGGGGATTTCCACGTCGATGTTTTTGAGATTGTGCTCACGGGCGCCTCGAACGACGATGGACGACACGGGGACTCCTGGGGTGTGAGGGAAGCCGGGGGATGGAGTCTCGGAAGCACCCTTGTAGCGGATCGCCGGGCGGGACGTCAGCACTTGATGGGCGTGGCGGGGTAGGGTGCGCCGTCCGCCAACCTCGACGGCGCGGATTCGCGACGACCGGCGTGCCGGACCGGAGGGTGTCGGCGGAAGGCGCCTTCGGCTTTTTCGCCCTACGGGTGCGGCGGTGAAGGCGGGCTGCGGTCCACACTCATCCTGTCGGCTCGCACCGCAGCGCGCCGCGGGAGAGCACCGTCGCGTGGCCTTCGGCGGTCAGCGTCATGTCGACAGCGTAGATGAGGGTGCTCTCGTCACCCGGTTTGTCGCCGTGTAACCGGTATCGTTCGGCGCAGGCCGCAATCGGCGGCGGCTGTGACGCGACGGCGCGGGCGAGGCGACCGGCCTTCATCGCCTTGGCCCAGCAGACCGCGCCGTCCTTAGGCAAGGAACAACCCAAACCGTAAGCGCGGTCGTATGTCAGGCGCAGCACGCCGCCGACGGTCGACATCGACGTCAACTCGGCTATGGTATCCGTGTAAAGTTGCTTGCCGTCGCGCGCGCGGACGATCGCGAACGGTATTATGACGGGGCCCTCGGCACTGTCGTAATAGAGGTAGTCGCCCCGGCGGCCCTCATAGATCATGTTCGCGTCGAACACCCGCACGTCGCTCGCGGCACGTGGAGCGTCGCATGGCGGGGGTGGCGCACCGGGCTGCCGATGGACGATGTACGAGGCGCCCCAATGCGGTCCTTCGACGTCGGTCTCGCGCACCATCAGATCGGCATACCAGGTGCACGCGACCGATGGCCTGTCATCCGCCGTGTCGTGCGGCTGTACCCGCTCCGGCGCGTCATACGACCCTTTCGGTTGCGTCTTGTCCGGCTCCGCCCACGCCCGAAACGCGCACAACACGACAACCAACGCTAGCAGACGCCTCATCGCGAGACCCCCCAACCCGGTCGAGACGCCTCACCCAACCACGTGCCGCCAAACATGGCCATAGCGGTTTGGGTGCACACAGCTAGGGCGTGCGACGAGCAACGCCTTCCACCATCGTCGCGTTGGCCGCGTTCCAGCCTCCGACACGTGAACACGGTGCACTCCGCCCCGCTAAAAGATGGTGTAGCCGCCGTCGATCAGGAAGCTGTCCCCGGTGTGCCAGGACGAGGCGCTGCTCATCAGATACACCGCGATGCCGCCGAAATCGGCCGGCTGCCCCCAGCGCCGCATCGGAATGCGCGGCATCACGTTGCCCACGAAACGCTCGCTGGCAAACGCGTCGGCCGTCATCTCCGTCTCCACCCACCCGGGCAGCACCGCATGCGCCCGCACGCCGTGCCGGGCGTATTCCACGGCCAGCGCGCGGATCATGGAGATCACCGCGCCCTTGCTCGCCCCGTAATGCTCGTTCCGGGCCGCCCCCATCACAGCCGCCATCGACGACGTGCCCACCAGCACGCCGCCGCCGCCGCGCGCCACCATGTGCCGCGCCGCCGCCCGGAACGTCAGGAACACGCCATCGAGGTTGATGCGCATCACCCGCCGCCACTCATCGGCCGTCATCGCGTCGAACGACGGCGTGCCGCGCCCGCCCACGCCGGCATTGGCAAAACAGCCATCCACCCGCCCGAACCGCTCCAGCGTCTGCGCGAAGGCCCGATCGACCGCTGCCTCGTCGCCCACGTCGCACAGCAACGCGGCCACCTTCGTGCCATGGGCGGCAAGCCGGGCCACCGCAGACGCGTTCTTGCCCTCGTTGGTGCCCCAGATGGCCACGTCCGCACCCGCCAGGGCCAACCCTTCGGCAAAGCCCAGCCCGATGCCGCCATTGCCCCCCGTCACCAGCGCCACGCGGCCGGTCAGGTCGAATGCCGGATGCGCCATGAACTATCCTCCAATCGCAACAAATGTTTGGTCCGGCCTTGTCATCCGGCCGCTTGCCTGGGGTAATAGGCCCACCATCGGTCAATCGAACATGCAGCGGCGGGGCGGAACATGGCAGGCAGCGTGAACAAGGTGATCCTGGTGGGCAATCTGGGCCGCGACCCGGAGGCGCGCACCATGCAGAACGGCGGCAAGGTCGTCTCGTTCTCGATCGCCACCAGCGAATCGTGGAACGACAAGGGCAGCGGCGAACGGCGCGAGAAGACCCAGTGGCACCGCATTGCCATCTTCAACGAAAAATTGGGCGAGGTGGCGGAGAAATACCTCAAGAAAGGCGCCAAGGTTTACCTGGAGGGCCAGCTCGAAAGCCGCAAGTACACCGACAAGGACGGGGTGGAACGCGAGACGACCGAGGTGGTGCTGGCCCGCTTCCGCGGTGAACTCACCATGCTCGACGGCCGTGGCGAGGGTGGCAGCAGCTATGGCGGCGAGAGCGGCGGCTACACCCCGCGGGAGCGTGCGCCGGCCGCCCGGCCCGCCGCTGCAGCCACCCGGTCCGGCGGGGGCACCCCGTCATGGGAGCCGGCCGGGGGCGACCTGGACGACGAGATCCCGTTTTAGTCAAAGCTACGGCCCGCCCACACGGTTGTGTGTCCCGGCGTGACGCACGAGTTCTTCGGCATGGGCGCGGTGGTGGCCCAGGCTAAGGCGGCAGAGGATTTCGCCGCCATGCGGCTGAAGGCCTCGTTCGTGGTGGTCGCCCAGCCGGCACCGATGAGGAGCAGGCATCATGCCCGCCCTCGTCATGCCGGCTAGCACGCCGTAGGCGCCCGGCGGCTGCCTGGTTTGGCTTAGCGTCCGCGCCCATGTAGAAAGCCCCAACGTCAACCTGGGCTGATACGATTTTGAGCGAGACTACCGACGACCCCGAGGGCCCGGTTCCGCCCGGCTCCCCCGGCGATACGCAGCCCGTGACGCTGGAGGAGGAGATGCAGCGCTCCTACCTCGCCTATGCCATGTCGGTCATCGTCAGCCGCGCCCTGCCCGACGCGCGCGACGGGCTGAAGCCGGTGCACCGGCGCATCCTGTACGGCATGAACGAGGCCGGCTACACGCCCGACAAGCCCTATCGCAAATCGGCCAAGATCGTGGGCGACGTGATGGGCAGCTACCACCCGCACGGCGACAGCTCGATCTACGACGCCGCCGTTCGCATGGCGCAGCCCTTCTCGATCCGGCTGCCGCTGATCGACGGCCAGGGCAATTTCGGCTCGGTCGACGGCGACCCGCCGGCGGCCATGCGCTACACCGAGATGCGGCTGTCGCGCGCCGGCATGTTCCTGCTCGCCGACATCGACCGCGACACGGTCGATTTCCAGCCGAACTACGACGAGAGCACGCAGGAGCCGGTGGTGTTGCCGGCGTCCTACCCGAACCTGCTCGTCAACGGCGCGGAAGGCATTGCCGTGGGCATGGCGACGCGCATCCCGCCGCACAACCCGGGCGAGATCATCGATGCCTGCCTGGCGCTGATCGCCGATCCGGCGACCTCGCTCGACACGCTGATGCAGATCGTGCCGGCGCCGGATTTCCCGACCGGCGGCTTGATCATCGGCCGCAGCGGCATACGCAGCGCGTTCGAAACCGGCCGCGGCTCGCTGACGCTGCGCGCCCGCTGCGAGTTCGAGGAGATACGCAAGGACCGTATTGCGATCATCATCACCGAGCTGCCCTACCAGGTGAACAAGGCGACGCTGCAGGAGCGCATCGCCGAGCTGGTGCGCGCCAAGCAGGTGGAAGGCATTGGCGACATACGCGACGAGAGCGACCGGCAGGGCATGCGCGTGGTGATTGAACTGCGGCGCGACGCCACGCCGGAGGTGGTGCTGAACCAGCTGTTCCGCTTCACCAACATGCAGATCAGCTTCGGCTGTAACATGCTGGCGCTGGATCGCGGCCGCCCGCGCACGATGGGCTTGCGCGACCTGCTGATGTGCTTCGTGGATTTCCGCGAGGAGGTGATCCTCCGCCGCAGCCGGCATGATCTGGCCAAGGCACGCGAGCGGGCGCATTTGCTGGTGGGGCTGGCCATTGCGGTCGCCAACATCGACGAGGTGATACGCCTGATCCGCGCCAGCCCCGACGCCGGCGCCGCGCGCGCAGCGCTGATGGCGCGCGACTGGCCGGCCGGCAACGTGGCCGCCCTGCTGGCGCTGATCGACGATAGCGGCAACGTCATCATGGGCGAGCAGGTGCACCTCACGGAAGCGCAGGCGCGCGGTATCCTCGAGCTGCGCCTGCAACGCCTGACCGGGCTGGAACAGGAAAAGATACAGGCCGAGCTGGGCGAGGTTGCCGTCCGCATCGCCGAATTGCTGGAGATCATCGCCAGCCGCCCGCGCCGCATGGAGGTGATGCGCGACGAATTGCTGCGCGTGCGCGAGGAGATCGCGACGCCGCGCCTTTCGGCCATCGTGGATTACGCCGCCGACCAGGACGACGAGAGCCTGATCGAGCCGGGCCAGATGGTGGTCACCATCACACGCGACGGGTTCATCAAGCGCACGCCGCTGGAAATTTTCCGCGCGCAGAACCGTGGCGGCCGCGGGCGCACTGCGGCCGGCACGCGCGGCGACGACATCGTGGCGCGCAGCTTCAACGCGCACACCCATCAGTGGGTGCTGTTCTTTTCCAGCGGCGGCAAGGCGTTCCGCGAAAAGGTGTGGCGCCTGCCGGAAGCGAGCCCCACCGCAAAGGGCCGCGCGCTGGTGAATTTGCTGCCGGAGCTGGGTGCCGACAAGATCACGACCGTACTGCCGTTGCCGCAGGACGAGGGGCTGTGGGAAAGCCTGCACCTGGTGTTCGCGACCTCCAGCGGCACCGTGCGGCGCAACCGGCTGTCCGATTTCGGCCGCATACGCACCAACGGCCTGATTGCGATGAAGCTGGACGAGGGCGACCATTTGATCGGCGTTGCCACCTGCCGGGATGGCGACGACGTGTTCCTGGCGACCCGGCTGGGCCGCTGCATACGGTTCCAGATCAGCGACGAGACGTTGCGCGTGTTCACCGGCCGGGAAAGTGCGGGCGTGCGCGGGATAAAGCTGCTGACCCATGACGAGGTGAACAGCCTGGCCGTGCTGCGCCACGTGGATGCGACCAACGGCGAACGCGCATCCTTCCTGCGTACCGTCGCCGCCCGCCGCCGCAATACCGGCTACGAGGAGGAGGCGGCCGAAGTGGCGGCCGAACCGGCAACCGCCAACGGGGAGAACGGCCAGGACGACGAGGAGACGGCAGACCTGGCGTTGTCGCCCGACCGAATTGCGGAATTGGAGGGTGCCGAGGAGATATTGCTGACGGTGACCAATGGCGGGTTCGGCAAGCGGTCGTCCGCCTATGATTACCGCGTGACGGGGCGG
>CAXUHU010000150.1:0-5881 GCA_964250925.1 uncultured Acetobacteraceae bacterium | reverse complement strand
TCATCTCGCGGTCGGTCAGCCCACCGCAGGCCTGGATCAGCCGGTCGGCGAGCGTGGACTTGCCGTGGTCGATATGGGCGATGATGGAGAAGTTGCGGATGAGGGCGAGCGGCGTGTCGGTCATGCCCAGCAGATAGGCCGAAATGGTGGCTGTGGGGAGTGGGTGAGGAAAAGGCCGAAGGGCTCTGTCCCCTGGACCCCAACCAAGGCATGACCTTGGATGCCTCTAAGAAGAGAGTTCTAAGGAGTTGTGCTTAGCGGTGCAGCGCAGGGCCCCTGGCCTTCCTTCACCGTCCACCAGGCAACATCAGCGCCACCCGGCGGCTCAAATCCTGCGCGCTATACGGCTTGGCCAGCACCGGAAAGCGCATCGCGTCCGGCGCCAGGGCCGCGCTGCTGTAGCCGGTGGCCAGCAGGATGGGCAGCTTCGGAAACGAAGCGGCGATCTGCGTGGCCAGTTCGATGCCGCTCATGCCGCCCGGCATCACGATGTCGGAGAAGATCAGGTCGAAGCGCCCGGTCTCACCCAGCAACGCCAACGCGGATGGCGCATCCTGCCGCACAGTGACGGCGTGTCCCATGTCTTCCAACACGGCCACCGCCACGTCGGCCACAGCCGGGTCGTCTTCCACGACCAGGATGCGGCGGGAGGTAGGGGCGTCGTCGCCAAAACCGATCGCGTCCTCGGCAAATCCGGTGAATCCGGTCACGGCGCTGCGGCCTTGGCTGGCTGCCAACTGCTGCGCCAGGTCGGTGCCGCGTTCGGCGGCCAACCGCATGTTGGTCAACAGACGTATCAGCTTCAGGTTGCCGGCCGCGTGGCGCTCCGCCAATGCAAGGTTGCCGGTAACGACCGCCAAAGCGTTCGACAGCTCGTCGGCAAGCTTTCGACTAGGCTGATCCGTTACGCCAAAGGAAAATTCGGCACTCATATGTCTGCATCCGCCCCGGGCCTATCAGCGCAGCTGCGCACCTGTCGCCTTTGCGACCGCTTGAACGACTTTGCCGCAAGCTGCATTGATGTCCTGTTCAGTCATAGTGCGCTCCCGTGGCTGGAACACAACCTCTATCGCCAATGATTTCTGTCCCGGTTGCAAATTGGGGCCGCTGTACACGTCGAACAAGGTCACCCGAGTGATCAGGGCGCGGTCCGCCGAGCGTGCCGCCTTCAGAACGGTCTCCGCTGGCGTCTCCTGCGGGAGGACGAACGCGAAATCACGAGAAACGGCTTGCAGGGCCGGCAAGTCCGCCGGTCCACGGCGGCGGCGCTTGGGGTCGGCGGCGCTATCCAGGAACAGCTCGAACCCGGCGGCCTGCACGGGCAAGTGCAGCTGCTCGATCACCGCCGGATGCAGGGCCCCGAAGTAGCCGAGCACGACCTTGGGGCCTTGCCGCACCGTGGCAGACTGGCCGGGGTGGTAATGCGCCGGCGCATCGGGCGTCAGCGACAGCGCCTCCATCGGCACGCCCAAGGCCGCCAGCAGCGCCCATAGATCGGCCTTCACGCCTGATGCGTCAGCGGTGGGCTGTGCGGGCGGCCATGTGCGGCGCGGCTCGCCCACCCGCAGGCCGGAGGCCACCAGATGCTGCCCATGACCGGCGAAACCTGGCCCGATCTCGAACAGGTTCACTTCGCCCGCCCGATGCGCGGCGTTGCGGGCGGCAGCCTGCGCCAGGGTTGCCAGCGGTGTGGGGCGCATCTGGTCCAGATCGGCCGCGATCGGGTTGCGCAGGGTGAGGCTGTCCGGCGTGTCGCCGAAAGCGGCAAGCCAGGCGCGTTCGCCAAAACTGTAGGTGACGCATTCGGCCAGGCCGCGTGCTGCCAGCAACCGGCGCGACAACGCCGTGCGCGTCTGGCGCGGGGACAGCGTGGCTGCGGGAATGGCGGCCACCCTGGGCAGAGAGACCGGCGTAATCCTGTCCAGCCCGCGTATGCGCAGCACCTCCTCGATGAGGTCGCATTCCGGCACCATGGCGGCGGCACCCTCGGCGGCCTCCTGCGCGCGCACAGCCTCCAGCCCGGGCCAAGGGTCCAGGCCGGGGCTGCCGGCAATATCGTTGCGCCAGGACGGCACCTCGGCGATCAGGCCGTCGTTGCCCCGCCGACTCACCACGAAGCCGAGACGCTGCAGAATGTCATCGGCGTCCTGCGGCGGAACGTCGGCGCCGCCCAGGCTGGACAAGCGTTCGTAACGCAGGCTGGCGCGCCGGCGCCAACCCGGCTCGGCCCCGGCCGAGACGACCGAGCCTGCCTCCCCACCGCACAGCGCCAACACCATGCGGGTGACCGCCTCGAGTGCGTCCGGCAGCAGGGCAGCGTCGATGCCGCGCTCGAAACGCTGGCGCGCATCGGTGCTGATCTGGTGGCGGCGGCCGGTAAGCGCCGTGACGACGGGATCGAACAGGGCGCACTCGATGAACACGTCAGTGGTGCCCGCCTGCGTGCCGGTCGCCTCGCCGCCGACGATGCCGGCCAGCGAGATGGCGCCGCTTGCGTCTGCGATCACCAGATCCTGGTCGCCCACAGTCACGTCGCGACCATTCAGGGCGCGAAAAGTCTCGTCAGCACCACGGCGCAGGGTGAGCATGTCGCCCGCGATACGGGCCGCGTCGAACACATGCAGCGGGCGGCCGAGATCGAAGGTGAAGAAGTTGGTGATGTCGACCAACACGCTGATCGGCCGCAGCCCGATCGCGGTCAAGCGTTTCTGCAGCCAGTCGGGACTGGACCCGTTCCGCAGTCCGCGGATGCTGCGGCCCAGCACCCAAGGGCAGGCTTCGGGCCATAGGATGCGCCAGCTTAGCGCGGTGTCGAACGCCGCACTGACAGGATCGGCCGACCACGCCTTCAACGTTCCCAGCCCTGCGGCGGCTAGGTCGCGCGCAACGCCGCGCACGCTCAAGGCGTCGCCGCGATTGGGCGTGACCCCAATCTCGATGACCGGGTCGTCCAGCCCGGCCCAGCTCGCGTAGGGCAGGCCCACCGGCGTGCCGTCCGGCAACTCGATAATGCCCTCGTGATCGTCGCCCAGCGCCATCTCGCGCGCGCTGACCAGCATGCCGGCGGAACTGACACCGCGTATCGTTCCAACCTTCAGCGTCACGCCCGAAGCGGGAATGATCGCGCCGGGCGGTGCGAACACCGCGTGCAGGCCGGTACGCGCGTTGGGCGCGCCGCAGACCACGCTGATCTCCTCGCCGGTGCCGGCATCCACCCGGCACACGCGCAAGCGGTCCGCATCGGGATGCGGCAGCGCCTCGATGATGCGGGCGGTGCGGAACGGGGCGAGCGAGGCAGCGCGGTCTACCACCCCCTCCACCTCGAGTCCGATGCTGGACAGGGTGGTGGCGATGCGGTCGAGCGTCGCATCGGTGTCGAGGTGGTCCCGCAGCCAGGACAGCGAGAACTTCACGGGACGGCGGCCTCGTGCAGCGCCACCGGGCTGAACGGCGACGCGCCGTAATGGCGCAGCCAGCGCAGGTCGCATTCGTAGAAGGGACGCAGATCGGGCATGCCGTGCTTCAGCATGGTCACCCGCTCGACACCCATGCCGAAGGCGAAGCCTTGCCACTCACGCGGGTCGATTCCGCAATTGGCCAGCACGCTCGGGTGCACCATGCCGCTGCCCAGAATCTCCAGCCAGTCGGTGCCGCCGCCCACTTCGCCGGTGGCGCGGTCCCAGCCGATATCGACCTCCATGCTGGGTTCGGTAAACGGGAAGTAGCTGGCGCGGAATCGCACCGGCAGGGTTGCCAGCCCAAAAAAGGCGCGCAGGAAGTCGGTCAGGCAGCCTTTCAGGTGGCCCAGCGTGATGTCGCGGTCGAGCACCAAGCCTTCGCACTGGTGGAACATCGGCGAGTGCGTGGCGTCGTGATCGGCGCGGTAGGTGCGGCCCGGGACGATGACGCGGATCGGCGGCGTCTGGCTCAGCATGGTGCGTATCTGCACCGGGCTGGTGTGGGTGCGCAGCACCCGCGATGCGACGCCATCCTCACCTGGCAGATAGAATGTGTCGTGGTCGTCGCGCGCCGGGTGATGGCCGGGGATGTTGAGCGCCGAGAAATTGTGCCAGTCGGTCTCGATATCCGGCCCTTCGGCAACGCTGAACCCCATGGCGCCGAAGATGGCGTACATCTCCTCCAGCGTGCGGCTGATCGGGTGGATGCTGCCGACCGGCTCGGGACGCGGCGGCAGGGTGATGTCGATGCGCTCGGCTGCGAGGCGGGCATCGAGTGCCGCAGCCTCCAGCGTGATACGGCGGGCTTCAATGGCTGCAGCAAGCTCGTCCTTAAGCCGGTTCAGCGCCGCCCCGCGCTCCCGCCGCTCCTGCGGCGCCGTCTTGCCCAGCTCTTTCAGCAGCGTGGTGAGCGCACCGGATTTGCCCAAGGTGGCGACGCGTGCGGCGTCCCAGGCGCGCAAATCGGCAGCCTCATCGAGCAAGGTGAGTGTCTGGGAACGCAGCGCGTCAAGATCGTCCGACATGTCAGCCCCGGCGAAGAAACGACACCTTGCCCGGGCTTGCCGGTCACCCACGCGGTCCGTCGCCCGTATCCGCCTGCTTGGACACCCGAACCGATGTTCAGGCGCCACCGCTGGGGGACCGCGTGGATGGCCGGGACAAGCCCGGCCAAGATAGTCTGTTGAAGCGGTCTATTCCGCCGCGGCAGGCTCTGGCGCAGCATGCGCCTCGATGGTCGCCTGCACGGCGCGCACGATCTCCGCAAACGCCCCCGGATCGTCGAACGCGATTGCCGCCAGCACCTTGCGATCGATTTCGATGCCGGTCTGGTTCAACCCGTGGATGAACCGGCTGTAGGTGATCCCGTGCTCGCGCACCGCGGCGTTGATGCGCTGGATCCACAGCGCGCGGAACTCGCGCTTCTTCACCCGCCGGTCGCGGTAGGCGTATTGCAGCGACTTCTCAAGCCGCTCCAGCGCAATCCGGTAGTTGGTCGACGACCGGCCGAAGAAACCCTTGCTCTGCTTGAGAACCTTCTTGTGACGGGCGTGGGTCGTCACGCCCCGTTTGACGCGTGCCATCTATGCGCTCCTGCTCAGCCGAGACCGTAGGGAGCCCACTGCTTGACGGTCAGGCCGTCCGCATGGGTCAGGGTCTGGCTGCCGCGGTTGCTGCGGATCGCCTTTTGCGGGCGCGCGGACAAATTGTGCCGCTTCTTGCCGGGGCCGGCCAGCACCTTGCCGGTTGCGGTGATCTTGAATCGCTTTTTGACGGAAGACTTCGTCTTCATCTTGGGCATTTCGTTACTCCTTGCGGTCAAACTCGCAGCGGCGCCGGGGTGGCGCCAAACGCGAGCGTCGCGGCCGGGCATGCCCATACAGGCCCGGACGCGCGATCGGAGCGCGCGTTGTAGCGAGGGGGGTGGGCGGGTGCAAGCGACGGAACGCAGACACGCAAACGAGAACGTGATCGGGCTGCAATCGGCGGTTCGTGGGCACAACCGCCCCGTGCACGTTAGATAGCGTAATAATGTCGATACTGAACAAATCCTTCACCCTAGCCCACTCCCGTCTCAGCATGAACAAGCCGCCGCGATGGCCGATCGACCAGCAAACCACCCCCGGCTGCTGCCGCAACCTTGACTATTGTTCGATCGGCATGCAGCGCGTTCTGATCCAGGTGCCGCTGATCGGGGCGTTTGTCTGCCCCGAATGCGCCGGCCCCCTATCAGCGCCCCTACGCCGCTTCCGGCTGACGCCCACCGTGCTCCCCGCCCTGCGCGTCGCCGTGCTGTTGACGGGCATGAGTGCAGCTTTCTGCATCGGCTACAGCACGGCGCGCGTCCAGCGGCTGGTGGGCCGCGCCGTAGAGGCGGCTTCGGGCCCCGCGCTGCCGGCGGCCGATGCGCTGGTGGGCGCGGC
>CAXUHU010000149.1:0-6048 GCA_964250925.1 uncultured Acetobacteraceae bacterium | reverse complement strand
CAGCGCGCTCTAGATATATGTTCGAACGAGCAATTTACTCACTCCGACTGTTCCAGTCTGCGTGAGATTGCTCTAGGTCCCCCTCGAAAAAGGAACAGTTCCCGGCGAGATGCGGGCCGATGAGAAAAGTCTTTTGCGTCTTCTCGTCAGAAAAGAAGTGCTTTCTTCGCCCTGCTCAATTCTAGAAATCGCACCGTCAAAGCCATCGCCACGCTCGCCAAGCCGGCGCACAGCCCCCACCACAAACCCACCGCACCCAGCCCGGCGCGGAACGCCAGCAGCCAGCCTGCGCCGAACCCGATGACCCAGTAGCCGAAGCTGGCCAGCAGCATGGGCACGCGCACGTCCTGCAGGCCGCGCAGCGCGCCGGCGGCGACGACCTGGGTGCCGTCGGCGATCTGGAACACGCCGGCCACGCGCAACAGGCGCGCCGTGAGCGCCGCGGTAGCCGCATTGGCGTGGTTGACCGGACCAAGATAGAGCGCCGCGATACCATGCGGTGCGAAGCCCAGCACGAGCGCGCTGCACGCCATGAAGGAAGCTGCCAGCACGATGGCGCTGAACCCCGCGCGCCGGGCCGCGGCCAGGTTGCCGGCGCCGCACGCGCTCGCCACCCGCACGTTGGCCGTCTGGCTGATCGCCAGCGGCACCATGAACGACACGCTGGCGACGCTCAACGCGATCATATGGGCGGCCAGCACGGAGGGGCCGAGCGCGCCCGCCATGACGCCGAACGCCAAGAACAGCCCCGCCTCGACCGCGATCATGCCGGAGGCGGGCACGCCCAAAGCCACCAGCCGCGCCAGCTGGGCCGCCCTGGGCCGGGCAAACAGCACGAAGTGGCCGAAGCGGCCGTGCAGGACCAGCAGCATGGCGCTGGCTGCTACGGACAGGCTGACGACGGTGGCCAGCGCCGAACCCTCCAGCCCCATCGCCGGCACGCCCAGGCCGCCATGGATGAAAACCTGGTTCAGCCCGGCATGCAGCACGATCATGCAGGGCATCACCCACAGCAACACGCGCTGCAGCCCCAGCGCCGGAAGGAATTGCCGCATCGTGCCGATGCCGACGATGCCGGCCGGCACCGCCCAGCGCAGCACGTGCAGGTAGCGCTCCACATCGGCCACCAGCACGGCGGGCTGGCCCAGCCAGCGCAGCGGCGGCCCGCACAGGCTGAGGGCGGCAAACAGCGGCACGGCCAGGCAGGCGGCCAGCAGCACGCCCGACCAGTAAAGCGCCGGCACGTCGCCGGAGCGCCCGGCGCCCAGCCGGTCGGCCGCCAGCACGCTGACGCCGGACAAGGCGCCTTGCAGCACCAGAAGCACGGTAATGAACACGTTGGTTGCGAACGCCCCGGCGGCCAGTGCGCGGTCGCCGATGCCGCCCAGCATGAGCGTGGTGATCAGCCCCATGCCGATCTCCGACAGCAACGCCGCCGCGATGGGTGCCGTGACCCACAGCGTCTGCCGCAGGTGATACGCGGCGGAGCCGGCCCCGGCCGGCACGCGCGTCAGGATGGAGGCCTCGCTCATCGGCGCGAACCTGTCAGGGTAGTCCGGCCGCGGCAAGCAGGGGCGGCCGGCAACAAACCAAGCCGAGCGCCTGGGTCAGCGCAGGGCAGGATAAGGCTGATTGCCCATCGTGCCCTCCCACAGCAGGCGGTTGTAGGCGTTTTCGTCGTTCAGATCTTCGCGAGAGAAGTCGAATTGCTTCGTTTTGCCGGCCCACCAAGCCGCGTCGTGCAGCGGCTTGAAATCAGGCTCGCCGCCGTGCCGGAGCGCGTTCTTGTTCAGGATCGGCAGCGTCGTCATCGTCAGCAGCGCCTGCGCCGGCACGGCCGAAAAATTCCATTTTGGCTTTGTAATGTCGAACGCGTCCGTCATCGGCTTCGTGCCGGCAATCTGCTCGTCCAGCTTCTCCAGCCCCAAAATGTCGCCGATAGTACGCAGCATGCTGACGGTGGAGTAGCGCGTGCCGACAACGGCACCATGCTTCACGTAGGGTCCCACGATGTAGGCGGTGCTGCGGTGGGAATCGACGTGGTCCGGTCCGTCCTGGCTATCGTCCTCGGTGGCGAAAACCAGGGTGTTGCCCTTGTAGGGGCTGTGGGCGACCTTATCGATCAGCAGGCCTACCGCGTAGTCGTTATCGGCCTGCTGCAGCTCGGGCGTGTTCACGCCGTTGATCGCGGTAGCGAAATCGCCGGTGTGATCGTGCATGAAACGCACGGTTTCAAAGGCGGGCAGGCGGCCGTTGTCGACGAAACCGTCGAACTCGCGCGCCCATTCCCGGTAGCGGAAGAAATCGGGAAAGTTGTTGTCGAAACCGCGAAAGTAGGGGTCGGTCCTGCCGACCAGGGTATAGGTGGCGGGGAACGCCACGACCGTCTTGGTCTTGTAAGGATCGGTCAGCGGTGGAATGCCGCCAAAAGCGGCCGGCGCCACGTAAGGGACCAGGTCTTCCAGGAAACCGTAGTTGCGTATGGTCAGCTTCGCGCGCAGCGCCGCATCCCAGATGAAGCCCGCGCCCTGCTGCCCGTCTGGTCCGTCGGGCGCCACCTCGTTGGCCGTGCCGGGCAGCAGATCCGGGTCGGTGATCGCCTGCAGGCCGTAAAGCTTGTCTTTCATCAGGCGCTTTTGCGGCGTCGCAAATCCCACGTTCACATCGCGCGACAGGCCTTCGGAGTCGTAGCTGCCGCCACCCTTGCCGTAATTGACGGCGTTGACCTTCTTGTTGAGGTCCTGCACCCGTCCGGCGGTGCTGAACTGCCACCCGTCCATGCTGCACAGCGATGGGTCGTAGTAATTGTCCAGATCGACGAACTGCGTAGCCAGGGCGTGGAAGTTCGGTGTGAGTGCGGCGCCGTACATGGCCAGCTTGCGATCGCCATTGCCGACCGGCAGATCGCCCAGGATCTGGTCGTAGGTGCGGTTCTCCTTGATGATGTAGATCACGTGCCGGATGTGGTTGCGCAGGAAGCTTACAACCTCCGCCTCGGCCGGGCTGAGCGACACGTTGAAATTGTTGTTGGTGGCGACGATCGAGGTCAGCCCGATCAGGTCGGCGGCCGACGGCGTCGGCAGCGTCAGAAAGCCCGCCTTGGAAAGCTGCCACTGGTACTGGTTGGCGGCCGGATCGGGATAGAGCGGGTTGGGTCCGGTCGGGCTTTCGGCGTTGATGATGTACAGCGTCTTGCCGTCGGCGCTGGTGGAGACCGACGTCGGCTCCCACCCGGTAGGGATTAACCCGGTCACCACCGGTTGCGGCCCGGTCACGTCGATCACGGCCACCGCGTTCATCGAGCTGTTCGTGACGTAGGCGGTGCTCTCGTCGGGCGACAACGTCACGCTGTTGGGGGTCGAACCGTTGGTGGGCCCCGCGACGTAGCCGAGCGGCGCCGTGGTGCGTACCTGCCCGGTGATCGTATTGCTCGCGGTGTCGATCACGGTGAGCATGTCGGAATTGTCGGCCGTCACGTAAAGCTTGGTCTGCGCGCGGTTCAGCACCAGGCGGTTCGGGTTGCCCGCAACCTTGATGCGCGCGACGACTGTTCCGGCCGCCATGTTCACGACGTCGACCTCCCGGTCGCGCTCGCTGGAGACGTAGATCGTGTTGTTGTTCGTCACCGCTACCCAATAGGGAAACTCGCCGCCGGGCACGCCCGATTGCGACGGATCGAGCTTGCCAGGGCGCAGCTGCTGCCGGCTGACCGCGCCGGTGGACAGGTTCACGATGTTCAGCAAGTCGTTCTCCAACTCGGCCACGATCAGCGTGGAGCCGTCTGCCGTGACCGCCATGCCGCCGTTCAGCGGCGTGGTCGCCGCGCCCAGGCCGGCGATCGAGAACAGGCCCAGGCCGGCCGGCTGCGCTACGCCATA
Source organism: uncultured Acetobacteraceae bacterium (assembly GCA_964250925.1). Taxonomy (GTDB): domain Bacteria; phylum Pseudomonadota; class Alphaproteobacteria; order Acetobacterales; family Acetobacteraceae; genus BOG-908. The sequence continues at coordinate 2,170 of CAXUHU010000149.1, read as the reverse complement.
GGCGGTATCGTTCAGCGGTATCGGCGTGCCGCTTTCGGCAAACCCGCCCGTGCCCAGCGTGAAAACGTGCACGTTGTCGTTCTGGCCGCCGCCCACGTAGAAGGTTCGGCCGTTCGGCGCCCAGGCGATGCCGCTGAACGCGTTTGGCACCGGCAGCGCCTGCAATTGCTTGGGCGTTCCGGTGGAGATGTCGAACACGAACACGAACTCGGTCGTGGTCAGCGGGTCGATCGCGCCGGAGGGCGTGTAGTTCACGTTGTAGCCGCTGGTCAGCACGAGCATCGTGCGGCCATCGGGGCTGACCAGAGTCGTCTCCGCCTGGCCCACCAGGTAGTTCGGTTCGGAGGGGATGCGGGGGTTCAGCGGCGCGAACACCGAGCCGTTGGCTGCCGTCGGCGTGATAATCTGGCCAGTCGAGATCCTGGTCTTGCCCGGAGCGGCGGCAGCCACAGCCGTGCCGATCAGGGTAATCAGGCTTACGCTGGAAAGCAGTCGGCCCATGGCACAATCCTCGCGCTGTGTTCGCAATCCTACACGGCGACCGACGCTGAGGCTGACGGCAGGCTGACAAACAGCATCAATGCCTGTTAATCTTTTGTGTCACCGTATTCGATAGGTGATCTCTGCCCGAGCACGTTGGCCAACCCTCGGCCATCGTGTGCCCTGACGATAGCATGCGCCATGAATGCCCGATGCGACGCTTCACCGACATCGCCCGCATGCCGGAACCGGCGGTTCACTCGGGCGGCCGGCGGGCCAGCCTCGGCTCGGACCGCTCCCGTGCCGCCTCGTTCACCCGGGCAGCGGCACGCAAGGTGGGGCTTAGGCTCTCGCGCGCCGGCTCCGCCTCCCACGAGGCGGGCGGAATCGGGGGCGGCTTCGGCGGCTCGCGCAGCGGCGTGGACGCACGCAAGGCAGCCGGCGTGTCGAGCGGCTCGCGCCCAGGCTCGGGCAGGCGCATTACCAGGTTGCGCAGTTCGGTCTGTATCTCGTCAAGCCGTACCTCAATGGCCTCCAGCCGGCTTTTCAGGCCGAATACGCTGAACGGCATGAACGCGATGGCCAGCCCGAGCAGCAGCACGGTGACGACGACAAGGAGCTGCAGCCACCAGGGCATCCAGTCGGGAAAATCGAACGGCATGGTCATACGGCGGCTAGAATCCTCAGCGGGCTGCCATCCGGCGGATAAAGCCCCAGCGCTCCCGACCGTGTATGCCGCTTTGAGTAAGCGTGGGGGGGTCAGCGGGCGGCGGCAACCCCATCGGCAACGAGTTCGCGCAATTTCGGGTGCAAAAACGCGTTGCCGGCCACCACGTCGTTGTCGGGGCCGTCGCTGAGGACGAATTCGGCGCCGGCCGGGTCGGTTACCGTGCCGCCGGCTTCGCGCACGATCAGCAAGCCGGCGGCGCAATCCCAGGGTTTCAGGCCCAACTCCCAATAGCCGTCGTAGCGGCCGGCGGCGACCCAGGCGAGGTCGAGAGCGGCCGAGCCAAAGCGGCGCACGCCCGCGGTGGCCGGCATCAGCGCGCCCAGCGTGCGGGCGAAGGCCAATCGGTTGCGGGGGGCCACGGCCGCGAACGGGATGCCGGTGGCGAAGAGCGCGTCGGACAACTCGCGCCGGGCGGAGACGCGCAGGCGGCGTTCGTTGAGAAAGGCGCCGCCGCCGCGCTCGGCCCAGAACATCTCGTCGTTGGCGGGGCTGTAGATCATCCCGGCCGCAACGTCGACCGCGCCGTCCGGCGTGCGGCGCTGCAGCGCCATGCTGATCGCCCAGTGCGGGATGCCGTGCAGGAAGTTGGTGGTGCCGTCCAGCGGATCGACCACCCAGCGCCAGGTCCAGTTGTCGCCGCCCGACGCCCCGCTCTCCTCCATCAGGAAGGCGTAGCCCGGGCGGGCGCGGGCCAGTTCCTCACGCAACGTGGCTTCGGCGCGCAGATCGGCCTGGCTGACGAAGTCGGACGGACCCTTGATGCTGACCTGCAGCTGCTCGACCTCGGCGAAGTCGCGCAGCAGCCGCTTGCTGGCTTTCTGCGCGGCGTTTTGCATGACGGTCATGTGTGGGGAGAGGCGTAGGGCCAAACTAACTTCCTAAGATCGGCGCTGGACTATCATTATCCGTTCAGATCCGACCATCTGTTCTCGACGCATAAAACGAAACAAGTCTGATCCT
>CAXUHU010000148.1:0-6177 GCA_964250925.1 uncultured Acetobacteraceae bacterium | reverse complement strand
CGAAATAGCGGGCCAGGCAGGAACGCTTCGGCTACCGGACGCTGTCGTGCTCTAGCTGTCGTTGCTATGGAGGTCGCCATCCGGACTGGCACGATCGGCCGAGTGTCTGTCGTCCGCCGGGCGGCCTGGAGGCCGAGCCCTGGGCGTCGCGGCGGTTTGACCCCCCTCCCCCCCCGACGACAGGGGCTGACGTCGTGAACACGCCCGGGCCTGCAGCACCTCGGCCGTTCCTCGTCATTCCTTGATGGTCGCCCTTGCTTGCCAGGGTGGCTCGCGGTTAAGGCCGCCGCAGGCGCCCCGCACGGACCTGGGCCTTGAAAGCGAGACGCCTTGGCAAGCACGCGCGCACAGCAAAGAGGGGCAACCCGCCATGGCAACGACAGCCAGACGCCAAGTGGTCAATGCAGGCGCGGCGCGCGTAAGAAACTGCTTCGGTCGGCCGAATGCACCGTCACATGCAGCAACGCGTCGTCGCGCCCCACGCTCATCCGCACGCGCGCGCCGGCCGTGCCCGCGCTCCACACGCGTCGCCATAGGCTGCCCAGGTCGGGCACCTCGTCGCTGTCCACCGCCACGATGCGGTCGCCCGGGCGCAAGCCCGCCTTGTCGGCCGGCCCGCCTTCCGCCAGGCCAGCTACCACGACCCCATCCTCGCTCTCCATGGCGAACAGGCCAAGCCAGGGGCGGGCGGGGCGGTTGACCCGGCCATGCGTCACCAACTCGTCCAGGATGGGGGTCAGGTGCGCGGTCGGCACGATCATGTTCATGTCGACCCGGCGGCCCTTGCTGTCGCCCTGCTGCAGGCTGAGCGAGGCGATGCCCAGCAGGCGGCCGTCGGTGCCGATCAGCCCCGATCCGCCCCAGAACGGGTGGGCGGGTGCCGTGAAGATCGCGTCGTCGATCAGGTACTCCCAGTAGCCGGCGAATTCCTGCCGGCCCACCACCTGCGTCTCGATGGTGCGGTGTCGCCCGCCGGCCGCCGCAAGCAGGGCCGCGTTGCCGAGTTCGACCGCGTTGCTGTCGCCGATCGCCATCTCCGGCGCGCCCAGCTTGCCCAGCGGCTGGACCAGGCCGAAGCCGGTCTCGGCGTCGACGGCCAGCGCGTGGCCCGGCACGGCCCAGCCCTCGGCCGTGGTCAGCCAGATGCTCTCGGCCTCCATGACCAGGTAGCCCATCGTCAGCACCAGCCCGCTGGCCGAACCACTCCTGATGCAGATGCCGTTGCCGGCGCGTTCGGTGCCCAGCGTGCCCGCGGTAAACGCGTCGCCAGGAATGTCGGCGCGTATCGCCACCACGCTGCGCAGGGCGGCTTCGAGGTCGAAGCTGTAATCGGCGGGGCGGGGCTGCAGGTTTTGCGGTATGTCTCGATCGGTCTTGGCCATGGACTGCTTCTTGTCGGTGACGGGGTGCGGGGGCGAGTATCGGCCTGTTCGCATGGATCTCTCAATGGCCGACCAGTTGCCAGTTGCCAGTTGCCCGTCGCCAGTCAAGGCGTCCTCGGTCGATGCATCGTCAGTCAGCGGGGGGAGCTACATTCCCGCGCTGGACGGGCTGCGGGCCGTGGCGATCCTGCTGGTTGTCGCTTCCCATGCCGGGCTGGACAGAGTGGTGCCGGGAGCGTTCGGGGTCACACTATTCTTTTTCATCAGCGGCTACCTGATCACGCGGCAGCTGCTGGGAGGCCTGGCCATGCGGGGCCGCGTTGGGCTTGGAGGATTTTATCTGCGCCGGGTGCTGCGTCTGGCGCCGGCGGGGCTCACCTACACGCTGCTGGCCGGGCTCGCATATCGCTGGGCCGGGGGCAGCCTCTCGCCGCTCGGCTGGCTGGCCGCGGTATTCTACGGCGCCAACGTTTTCGACCTGTGGATCGGGTATCGCTCCACCTTGGCGGGCGTGCGACACCCGTTCAACATCTTGTGGTCGCTGGCCATCGAGGAGCATTTCTACGCTGTCTGGCCCTTCGTACTGGCAGCGGTTTGGCGTTGGCGGGCGGCGTTGTGGGCGATCCTGGCGCTGTGCCTGGCGGCGCTGGCCTGGCGCCTGTGGCTGTTCGGCCATTGCGGCGACGCTTGGCCCGGGGTGTGCGGCAGGCCGCAGCCGGACCCGCGATGGCGCTACAACCGCCTCTATCTTGGCACCGACACGCGGCTGGACTCGATAGCCTGGGGCGCGCTGCTGGCGTTGGCCGAGCAGCGCGGCCATGTCTGGGTGGGCAGGGCGGCCCGGTCCTGGCCGGTGCAGGCGGTGGCCTGGGCGGTGCTGGCAGGCGGCTTCGTAGTGCCGGGTGCGCTGGCGCGCCACGTGCTGCGCACCACGCTGCAAGGCGGGGCCATGCTGGTTCTGTTCCCGGCCATTCTGCGCCGCGACCACGCGCTGCACCGGATGTTGTCCATACCCGCCGCCTTGCTGGTCGGCCGGCTGAGCTACTCGCTCTATCTATGGCACTGGGGCGCCTTCGCCCTGGCCGACTGGGCCGCTGGGGCCGACCGTCCGCTGTGGCTGGCTGTCGGCCTGCCGGTATCGGTACTGGGGGCCAGCCTATCGTATCTGCTTGTCGAACAGCCCATGATACGGCTGCGCCGGCGGGCGGGCAGCCATACCTCCCCCGTTCTGGTGCCCCACACCCTGTAGGAGAGGCCGCATGGAGCTGTCTGAGCACGCAATCGGCTACCTGCTCGCAGGCTGCTTCCACCGCCTTGCCTTCATCGCCTGGGGCGACCCCGCAAGCCCGCCGGTCGTCTGCGTACACGGGCTGAGCCGCCAGGGCCGGGACTTCGACGCGCTGGCCCAGTCCTTGGCGAGCCGCTTCTACGTGGTTTGCCCCGACCTGCCGGGGCGCGGCCGATCCTCTTGGCTGCCCGACGCGGCGCTGTACGCGCCTCCCAACTACGCGGTGGCGCTATCGCACCTGCTCAGCTTCCTCGACCGGCCGGTCTGTTGGGTGGGCACCTCGCTGGGCGGCATTTGCGGGATGCTGCTGGCGGCCGCCCCGGGCACGCCGATCCGCCGCATGGTGCTGAACGACATCGGCCCGTTCCTGCCGAAAGCGGCGCTGGAACGTATCGTCAGCTATGTGGGCACCGTCCCCGATTTTGCCGACATTGCAGGATTGGAAGCCTTCCTGCGCCAGGTGCATGCCCCGTTCGGCCAACTGACCGACGCGCAATGGGCACAGATGGCCGCCGCCTCCGCCCGCACCCGCGATGACGGCCGGATCACCCTGCATTACGATCCGGCGATGACGGTGCCGCTGCGCCAGACCAAGCCGGCCGATACCGAGATGTGGGGCCTGTGGGATGCGATCGGCGTGCCGATGCTGACGCTGCGCGGCGAGACGAGCGACCTGCTGCTGCCTGGGACGCTGGCCCGCATGTCGGAAAAATCGGCAACCCACACGGTGGCCGACGCCGGCCACGCACCCGCTCTGATGGACGCACCCACCATAGCAGTCATCGCAGCGTTCCTCGATGGCTATTAGCGGACGATTGCGATCATGCGTCCGGGTCCTAGCCAGTCTCCCTCGACGATCGCCGCTTACGACAGGTCATACGGTAGCGTAGGCGTAGCGCACCCTGCTCATATCAGGGTCGTTCGGGTCGTGAGTCGGAGAGCAAACCTCGTGTGCCGGATGCGGTCCAAGGAAACGGCAGCTAGATCGACGAACCGACATGCGCGAACAACGTGGTCAGAGTCGTCCCTAAACCCTTGAAGATGGTGACCAGGACGAGGCCCAAGATGCTCGCAATGATGCCGTATTCCAGGGCGGTGACCGCGCGCCGATCCTGCTTCCATGTTGTAAGCTTGATGCCGACGGCGGACATGATATCCCCAGAGTTATTCTATAAATGTAATGTAACGTGGTTTCGCCATCGAGTCAATCATATTGAGGCAGCCGGGACTAAAATCTGGACATTTCCATCGTGCGCGGATCAACCGGATTGTGGCAGCAATGATTCCAGTTCGGCAACCGCCGCGCGCAGCGCCGGCACGTAACGCCGTGCGATCGGGTCCTGAACCTCGTTGCGATCATACTCGATGAACTCCGCCATGCGGCGGATGGCCACGTCGCTTGGATAGCCGCGCTTCAGTTTGGCGGCCCAATGTGCGCGCGAGCGGGTAAAATAATGGTTCACGCGGCACACGCTGTAATCCGGCGGCTCGAGGCTGACGCCAGGCAGGATGCCGCCCTGTTCCGGGGCCGGCCACCATTGCACCACGCGCCCATGCGTGTCGCAGTAGCTGCCCAGCCGGTCGCCTGCCAGGTCGAAGCAATGCGGGTTGAGGCAACGCGCCACGAAACGCGGCCGCACGATGGACTTGACATGGCGGCAGGCGAAGAAATCGGTACCGGCGCGGCCGGTGAAACTGTCCACGACCAGGGACGGCGGAAACGCGTCGTGCCCGCTGGAGCCGTACAACGCCCAGTGCACGGCCACGCCGCTCCACCCCTCGAACCGGGCGAGAAAATCGTTGACCGGCTGCGCCTCGGCGGGAATCAGGAACTCGTCCGAATCGACGAAGGCGATCCAGTCGAATTCCAGCTTGTAGGCGGCACACGCCGCCTCGTAGGCGGCCACCTGGCTGCGCTGGCTGGCATCGGTCCAATGATGGTAGCGTATGTCATGCAGCGCGGTGGCGGATTTTATGACGGCCCCGGTGCCGTCGTCGGATTGGTGGTCGAAGATGATCTGCGCATCGAACCCGATCAGGGCATGAAACGCGATCCATTCGGCGATGTCGCGCACCTCGTTGCGCACGATCAGGCAGACGGCTGACTTCATGGGTGTGCGGCGATCCTCCTGCGCCATGGTGAAAGCATGGCCGGGCTGTTCCTGCCAAGCGCGGCACCGATGACCCGGCAACCCATCATCCAGGTCTCGCCCATGGGTGCCGTGGGCAACCGCATGATCCAATACCTGGCCGCGCTGGCCTTGGCCGCACGGGTGCCCGGCGTGCGGCTGGAGAAGATCCACCTGGCCGAATGGGGCATCCAGATCCCGCCTACCGAGACCGACCCAGCCCGCACCGCCGTCGTCACCAGTCCCAGGATCGATCACGACCGGGTGGCCGCGGCGCTCAACCACGGCCATGCCGATTGCATCGACATCCGCACCTACGCCCAGCACATCGACAACTTCCTGCCGCCGCGCGCCTATCGCGACCTGTTCGGCGGCCCATCCACCACCGGCGCGGCCCCCGACGAGCTGCTCTGCAACATCCGCCAAGGCGACATACTGGACGCGCGCCACCCCGACTACGTGTTGATCCCGGTCGGCTTCTACGCCGAGCTGGTGGAGCGCACCGGCCTGCGCCCGGTGTTCATGGGCCAGCTGGAGCAAACCCCTTATCTAGACGCCCTGCGCGCGCGTTTCCCGCACGCCCGGTATCAGCCCAGCGAGGGTGCAGTGGCCGATTTCGCCACCATCCGCGGTTCGCGCCATATCGTGCCGGCGGTCAGCACGTTCAGTTGGCTCGCCGCCTGGCTGTCGGATGCGGAGCGGGTATTCATGCCGGTGCTGGGCCTGTTCCACCCGCTGCAATCCACCACCACCAACCTGCTGCCGCTCGACGACCCCCGCTTTCGCTTCATCCTGTTTCCGCACCACTACGCGGTGCCTGTGGATCATTTCGCGGCCGCCCACGCCAGCATCGGCGGCCTGTGGCGCGGCATGCCCGCCGCCCCCCTGCGCGCTTTATTGAGCCAGCCGAAACTCCCGCGCGGGCGAAGCCGGTATCTCGCCGCCTTCGACGAGCCTTTCTACATCGCCCGCTATCCGGACGTCGCCGCCGCCGTGGCTGGGGGCCACATGCCCAGCGGCCGGCACCATTACGAACACCATGGCTTTGCGGAAGGCCGCGAGCCGCTCGAGATCGACCGCGCCTGGTATTGCCAGAGCTATCCGATTGCCGCGGTCGAGCTCGGCCAGGGGGACGCGCTGGACGTGGTGGACCATTGGGTGACGCTGGGGCGCGAGCGGGGCTACCGGCGGAGCCGCGGGTCGCTGATGGCTTGACGGCGCCAACGACGCATCGACGCGCGGTTTGATTGCCGTCGTGCACAGCGGCAGGATCGTCGTTCGAAAAGTCGTCGTTGTCCGTGGCGGACGAAGTCATGCGTGATCGAGGCGGTTCAACAGCCGCCCCGATCATCGCACACGCCGCTCGCCGGACAGAGGC
>CAXUHU010000147.1:0-6219 GCA_964250925.1 uncultured Acetobacteraceae bacterium | reverse complement strand
GCACCCCCTTCCATCGCGTGATCGAGGGCTTCATGGCGCAGGGCGGCGACCCGACCGGCACCGGCGAGGGCGGCAGCAAATACCCGAATCTTCCGGCAGAGTTCAGCAACGAAGCGCATTTCCTGCGCGGCACGGTGGGGGCCGCGCGCAGCCAGGATCCGGACAGCGCCAACAGCCAGTTCTTCATCATGTTCGCGCCTGGGCCCAGCCTGGATGGCAACTACACCATCTGGGGCAACGTGGTGTCCGGCATGGACAACGTCGATAAGATCAAGCGAGGCAATGCGGACGATAATGGTCGCGTGGACAACCCCGACCGGATCATCCACATGCGTGTCGCAGCCGACGTAAAGTAGCCGGCAGGACCTATCCCAGATTGGAGCCTTCATGTCCGACGACGCCGAGAACACGCTCTATCTCAACTTGAAGTCGGGGCGGGTGACCATCCAGTTGCGGCCCGACCTGGCGCCGAAGCATGTCGAGCGCGTGAAGATGCTGGCGCGCGAGGGCTTCTACGACAACACGCCGTTTCACCGGGTGATCGAAGGTTTCATGGCGCAGGGCGGCGACCCGACGGGCACGGGCACGAGCGGCAGCAAATACGCCAACCTGCCGGCCGAGTTCAGCCGCACCGCCAAGTTCGTGCGCGGCACGGTTGGCGCTGCCCGCACCGGCGATCCGAACAGCGCCAACAGCCAGTTCTACATCATGTTCGCCCCGGCCCCGCATCTGGACGGCCAGTACACGATCTGGGGCCAGGTGACGGACGGGATGGAGCACATCGACCAGATCAAGCGCGGCAGCGGCGGCAGCGGCTCGGTCACCAACCCCGACCGTGTGCTGAGCGCGGCCCTGGCCGCAGATGCCCCGAAGGCCTGAACGCAGGCGCGGCGCGGCGGCAGGCTTGACCTGCGGCCGTCCATGCCCTTTTACAGCGCCGGTGGGAGCCTGTAGCTCAGCTGGTAGAGCACGAGACTTTTAATCTTGGGGTCGTGGGTTCGATCCCCACCGGGCTCACCAACCTGCCACGGGCCATCCTTGCGCACCACGCTTAGCAAGCCGGAGAGTGAGGCTATGGCACGCCACCCCTTTTCTATTCTGCTGCTTGGGTTTGCCATCATGTCGAGCGATCTTGCCAGCACCGTCCATGCATACGCGGCGGCTTTCGCCAACGTCGCCTACGGCACGGATCCGGAACAGGTTCTGGATGTGTATCCAGCCGCACAGCCCGGGCCGCACCGTTTGGTCGTCTTCGTACACGGCGGCGGTTGGGTGATGGGAAATAAGCAGGGCGGCCACAAGATAGCCGGTCCGCTGAACCAAGCCGGCTACACGGTCGCCAGCATCGGCTACCGGCTCGTTCCGCATACCGACGTGGCCGGTTCGGTCCAAGACGTGGCGCAGGCGACCGCCTACCTGCTTCACCACGCGGCCGACTTCAACATCGATCCGCATCGGTTTGCGTTGATGGGCCATTCCTCCGGCGCCCATGTGGTCGCGTTGCTGGGCACCGATCAGCGCTACCTGCGGCAGGCGGGCGTGGACCCAAGGGATCTGTCTGCGGTGATAACCCTAGACGGCGTCTTCGACGTTCCGTCCAACCTCTCGCGTCACCCCGACGAGACGAAGCAGGAAGTGTTCGGCGCCGATCCCGCGCAATGGACCCGATACTCGCCGGTGAGCTTTGTGCCGACGATGCAGGCACACCCGTCGTTCTGCCTGCTGCACGAGGATACCAACCGGCGCTTCGTCGAGCAGGCGGAGTCGTTCGAGGCGGTGTTGCGCCAACACGGCGAGACCGTGCTGACCAAGGTGGCACCCGGGTTGAAGCACGGCGAACTGATGGGTCTGTTCGAGAGCGGCGACACGCCGATGGCTCCGTTCGCGCTGGAATGTCTGGCCAAGACGCGTTGAGGCTCGGGGCCGGCGGCAATGCCGCAGCCGCTCAGGCGGGAACGGCGACGGCCGGAAGCGAAGCCACCGCCTGCTCCAGCTGAATGGCGCGATGCGTTGCCGTGTGTGCCCGCAACACATGCCGCCGGGCGGCCAGCCCGACCTGATCGCGGCGTATGGCGGGCCAGTCGAGGTAGGCCATGACCTGCTCGGTCGTATCGGCCACCACGATCTCCTGCCCGATGGCGAGGATGTCGTTCAGCCCTGCCCAGCGGTCCGAGATGATGGGCGTGGCGCAGGCCGAAGCCTCGAACAGGCGCACGCTGGGGCTGTATCCGGCCGCCACCATGTCGGCGCGCGTCACGTTCAGGGTCCAGGCCTGGCTGTTGTAGAACGAGGCATGGTCCGATGGCGGCAGGTGCTCGATCCGGTCCACGTTGGCCGGCCAATCGATGTCGTCCGGGTATTGCGGCCCTGCCACCACGAAGCGTGACTGGGGCAGCGCCCGCGCGGGCGCCAGCAGCAGGCGCTGCAAGGCCGGCTGCCGGTCCGGGCTGTACGTTCCAAGATAGCCAAGCTGCCATCGTGGCGGCTGCGAGGATCGCTGCGGCCGGTACAGCTCAGGGTTGACGGCACAGTAGAGTGCGTGGGCCGCACGTGCGCCGTGGCGCTGCTCCAGCAGGCGCAGCGTCGGCCCGCCCGTGAAGGAGAGATACAGGTCGTAGAGAGGGATGACGGATGCCGAGATGTAGCTGGCCTCGTTCCTCTCCAGCATGGCCAGGGTAACCGGCGTGTCGATGTCGTAGAACGCCATCAGCCGTGCCCAAGGCCGTATGCGCTCGGCCACGGCGGCGCCCTCCACGACGTAGGACCCGATGATGACGAGGTCTGCGTTCTCGATCTGTGTCCGGTAGGCATCGAGGTCGGCCGCGTCGTCGTAGAAAGCGAGACGGCAGAATTGCGGGTTGGGCAGGTCGCGATGCTGCGCGTACCAGGGCCTGTCGCATTCCAGGAAGACGATGCTGTGGCCGCGCGCCGCCATGGCACTCAGCAGGGCACGGTATGTGGTCGCATGGCCGTTGCCCCAGGACGAGCTCAGCGACAATCCGATCACCACGATGGCAAGGGGCTGGCCGCTCATGCGGCAGCGCCCGCGTGCCGCTGCGCAACGAGCCGCCCGAGCCAGACGTGCACCTGGGCGGCGCGCTGCGCGTAGGTGTGTTCGGCCAGGCAGCGTGCCCGGGCGGCCCGGCCGATGGCACGGGCCCGCTCCGGCGACAGCGCAGCCACGTGCTCGGCCACCTCTGCCCCGTCACGCGCGACGAGTATCTCCTCGTTCGGCTTGAGGAAGATCTCGATGCCTTCCCAGGCATCGGTGATCAGGCAGGCGGCGGCGCCGGCCGCTTCGAACACGCGCGTGGCCGGCGAGAAGCCCACCTCTGCCATGCTGTCGCGGGCCACGTTCAGCACCGCGAGCGCCGAGCAGTTGAGCGCGTTGTGCGCTGCCGTGGGCACGTGCCCGATGCGCCTGACGTTGCCGGGCATCGGCTTGCCATCCCAGCCGGCACCGCCCAGCAGGAAGCTTCTGCTTGGCTGCCGTGTCGCGGCGTCCAGGAAAAAGGCTTCGACCCGGGCCTCGCGATCGGGCAGGCGGTTGGCCAGGAAACCAAGGTCGGCGGCATAGGCCGGGTCGGGCGCGACAGGAAAATGTGTGGCCGGATCGAGACCGTTATAGATCGGGACGCAATGCCGCGCGCCGAGCGCCAGGTAGGCCTGCACGACGGGCGGGCCGCCGCCATAGGTCAGCACCGCGTCCAGCTGCGGCAGCCCGCGCCGCAGCACGTGGTCGGGGCTGGCGCGCAGCGCGGCCAGCGTGGCCGGCGCATCCACATCCCAGAACACGCGCGCCGCATCGGTGCGTGCATGCCGCAGGATTCCTGCAACCAGCTCGGTGTCGAAAACGCCGACGCCACTGGCCTTGATGACGATGTCGGCGCGGGCGGCCTGGGCGAGCACCTGGCGCAGGCCCCGATCCGTCGCCGGATAGACGACGACATCGGCCCAGGATGGTGGATCGATGTCGCGGTGCGCTTGCCGGTCGAAGGCGTCCGGTTCGTAGAAGGTGATGTGATAGCCGTAGCCGGCGAGAGCTTGCAGCAGGCCCCGGTAGTAGGTGGCCGCACCGTTCCAATAGGACGACAGCAGGCTCGACCCGTAGAATGCGATGCGCATCACGCCGCCGCCGCCGTGTGTGCGAGCTGGGCCACGATGGCCAGCAACTCGGTCGCCCGCACGTCGCAGCTGTGGTGCGACGTGATCCGGGAAAGTCCTGCCTGGGCCAGCGAGGCAGCCAGGTCGCCGTCGTGCGACACGGCTCTCATATGGCGCTCCATCTGCTCGCCCGTGTTGGCCACGAGGTAGTCGGTGCCTGGGCGGAACAGCTGCTCGCTGTCCTGCCAGGGGGCGGTGAGAAGCGGAATGCCGCAGGCCAGCGCTTCGAAGACGCGAATGGTCGGTATGCCGGGCAGCATCGCGCCGTAGTAGCGGCGCGGCACATGCACGGTGAAGCGGTGGCGGGCAAACAATGCGGGCACCGACGCGTTGGCCACCCAGCCGTGGAACTGCGCGCCGTAGTGTTGCAGCAGCGACCGCGCCTCTTCGGGATAGCGCACGCCGTGTATGTCGAGGGCGGAACCGGTCTTCTGCGCAGGCGAGAGAAGGAACGCCTCGATCTCGGCCGTGCGTTCGCCGTCGCCCCAATTGCCGACCCATACGGCGCCGTTGCGTGCTACGGCGTGCACCGGCGGGTGGAACAGGGCGGTGTCGGCGGCTTCGTGCCAGACGTGGACCCGGCCGGCCCAGCCCCAGCCTTCATACACGCGGGCCAGGGTGGCGCCGAAGGCCAGCACGCCGTCGTAATCGGCCAGATCGAACCGGCGTATCGCTTCCGGGTCGCTGACGGCGCGGTGATGCGTGTCGTGGAACAGCAGCGTGAAACGCGAGCGGCGTCGCAATCGGCCCAACGCCTGCACGGTCGCGGGGTCGTTCCACTCATGCACGATCACCAGGTCGGCGCCGTCCGTGGCCTGCTCCAGATCGGGAGCGGCGCCGAACCGACGGACGGCGAGCATCGGGAACTGCGCGCCGAACGCGTCCTGCGCCGTTGCTCCCTGATCCAGGATCAGGTTTTCCCGGCTCCAGCTCTGCAAAGGTTCAAAGGCGACGACATCGTGGCCTTTGGCCTGGAGCGAGCGCAGCACGCCGCGCTGGAAATGCGCGTTGCCGTGATTCCAGCACGATACGAGGGAGTGGGTGAAATAGACGATGCGCACGGAGCCTCCCCTCAGGCAGCACGCCGGGCGCCGGTCAGCGCATGGTGGATGGCGGTGGTGTTGCCCACCATCGCCGTCAGCGAGTAGCGCTGCGCGCGTCTGGACGCAGCACGGCCCAGGCGGCGCCTCAGCGGGGCATCGCTCATCAGCGCGTCGATGGACGATGCCCAGCCCGCTGCGTCGCCCGCCGGGACGAACAGGGCGGCGTCCGACCACAGCTCGCGAAAGGTCGGGATGTCGGACAGGAGAAGCGGGGTAGCGCGCTGCGCGGCCTCCAGGACCGCCAGCCCGAAAGGCTCGTAGAGCGAGGACGATGCGAAAACACAGGCTTGCGCCATCGCGTCGCCCAGTTGCTCCGGTTCGAGGCGTCCGAGAAGCTTCAGATGCGCAAAGCTCGCCTGCGTCCCGCCGGGCTCGCAAAGCGGGCCGGCCGCCTCGACCGGATACGCCAGCAGTGCCGCAGCATTATCGAGCACAGCTAGGTTTTTCGCAGGATCCCACAACCGCCCGGCCGTGAGCACGACAGGCATGCGCTCGGCCCGGCGCGACACCGGCCGCGGCAGGCCGTTATGGACGACGTGCACAGGACGGGTCAGGCGATAGACTCGCCGCAGCGCAGCCGCAAACGACTCGCTCGGCGCCACGACCGCGTCTGCGTAAAGCAGGCCCTGGTGGGTGGCCGTCGCATGCCAGGCGATCGCGTGCGGCGGCGAGCCGCCGCGCACCGCATCCCACCAGGTCGCCATGCACGAATGCGCGACCGCTGCCACCGGCACCGGCCATGGCTGGCAGGCCAGCGACGGCGCGTGCAGGTGGGCGGACGCCGCCTGGCAGTGTGCCGCCATGGCGGTCAGCGACGCTATCAGCGGGTCGAGCCCGCCGCGGCCATGCAGCTTCCATTCGAGCGGCAGGCCGGTTTCGAGCAGGGTGCACCCCTGGATGCTGGCCACCTCCGCGCGCTGCGCCGCATCCGGCGCCGGCCCAAGCACGGCCA
>CAXUHU010000146.1:0-6581 GCA_964250925.1 uncultured Acetobacteraceae bacterium | reverse complement strand
AATATCCTGTTGCAGGTGATGGACCACGGCAAGCTGACCGACCACAACGGCAAGACGGTCGATTTCCGTAACGTCATCCTGATCATGACGACGAACGCGGGCGCCGCCGATCAAGCCAAGGAGGCCATCGGCTTCGGCAGCACCGTGCGCCAGGGTGAGGACGAAGAAGCGATCAAGCGGATGTTCACGCCGGAGTTCCGCAACCGGCTGGATGCGACCATCACCTTCGCCGGCCTGACGGAGGAGATCGTGGGTCGCGTGGTCGAGAAGTTCGTAATGCAGCTCGAGGCGCAGTTGGCCGACCGCAACGTGACGATCGAGCTGTCTTCGGCGGCCAAGGAGTGGCTGGCCGAACGCGGCTACGACCGGCTTTACGGCGCACGGCCGCTGGCGCGTGTCATCCAGGAATACATCAAGAAGCCGCTGGCCGAGGAGCTTCTGTTCGGCAAGCTGGTCCGCGGCGGCTCGGTGAAGGTGGCGATGAAGGAGGGCAAGCTCGACTTCGAGTTCACCGAGGCGCCACCACAGGCGGTGGTCGGTCCTGAAGACGGCGAAGGCTCGGCCGAGCGCGAGAACGAGACAGTGGAATAGCGCGGCTTTGGCGGGTTTGCTCGACGGGATCGTAAACAACCCGCCGAGCAACTCGGATGCGCAGGAGTAGGGGATGTCGATGAAGGCTGTCTGGAATGGACACGTTATTGCCGAAAGCGACGACATCGTGAAAGTCGAGGGAAACGCCTACTTTCCGATCGAAGCCGTCAACACGTCCATGCTCAGCGAGAGCAGCACCCACAGCACCTGCCCCTGGAAGGGCACGGCCTCCTACTACTCGCTCAACGTGGACGGCAAGGAGAACCGGGACGCCGCCTGGTTCTACCCCGAGCCGAAATCGGCGGCGGCCGAGATCAAGGGCCGTGTCGCGTTCTGGAAGGGCGTTACCGTTTCCTGAGCGGCCCCGGTTACGCCAGGTCGAGCCACGGATGGCGCGCCTGCATGTCGCGAACAAGATCGGCACGGTTGTCGCGTATCTCGGTCGCGGTATGCAGCATGGATTTGTCGTGCACGCGGTAGTCGGCCAGGATCTCCGCGACGGCGCAGCCGTACTGGCCGCGTTCGGCAAGCCGGCACCAGAAGTCGAAATCCTCCCACCCGTGCCGCACATGGTCATAGCCGCCGGCGGCCGCCCAGGCGGATTTGCGGACCAGCGCCATGGCGTCGATGTAGTTGCCGATCTGCAGGCGCAGGACGGAGTAGGGAGCTTGGCCGAATACGTCCTTCTTGTCGCCAAACTGCTGTATGGCGGGGTAGGCGAAGGCGGCGCCGCTTTCCTGCAGCTGGCCTAGCAGCGCTTCGCACGCGGCAGGGCGCAGCCGGTTGTCGGCATCCAGCGGCAGCACGAACGGCGTTTCGGCGGCCGCGAAGCCGCTGTTGCGGGCGAAGCCGAGCCCGGCATTGCCGCGGTGGCGCAGCACCGTCACCCGGCCGAAGCGGTGCGCGTTCGCCTGCACCCAGCCCAGCACCATCGCCATCGAGTCGTCGGGCGAATAGTCGTCCACCACCACGAGGTCGAGTGCCTGCAAGCTCTGCGCCGCCACCGAAGCCAAGGCCTCCAGCACGTAGTCGGCGTAGTTGAAGACCGGCACGATCACCGTAACCTGGGCGGTGGGATGCCGGTCGGTGGCGAATACGATCTCGCTCTCTGGCACTGGTGGCGGGTGCAGCCGAGACAGGGCATTGCGGTATCGCTCACGTTCGAAGGCGGCCGCCCCAGCCGCACCGCCCCCCATCTGCGCCAGCATCAGCCCGAATGCCTCGGCGCGCGCCTCCGGCCCGAACCGCGCCAGGCTGACATGATAGGCGGCCTGCGCGACGCGATGCCGCAGGGCGGCGTCATCCAGCAGGCTTCGTATCGCCGCGTACCAGTCCTGCTCGGACACAGCCAGAAACCCGGTCACGCCATCCTCCATCGCGCGCGCGAACGGGCCGGACGGCGAGGCCACCGTCGGCACTCCGGCCAACGCCGCCTCGAAGAACTTCAGCTCGCTCTTCGCCTCGCAGAACGGGTTGTCCGGCTGCAGGGGCGCGATGTTGACGGTGAAGCGGGCCAACTCGCGCGGCAGCTCCGAGAGCGGCACCATGTTGCGCCATTCGATCCGGTCGGCGAGAGCGGCGAACGCGGGAAACTCCTCCATCAGCACCAAGCCCTCGCCGCTGGACGGATCGCGGAACAGGGTCAGCCGTGCCTCCGGCATCTCGCGTAGCACGCGCAGGACGGCCGGGGCGGCAACGGCGAAATCGCGCTGGTGGGTGCGCGAGCCGCCGGCATAGCCGATGCGTAGAAGGTCGTCCGGCTCGGCCGCCCAGCGCCGGCGTGCGTCGCGCGCCACCGCGTGGCTTTCCGCGTCGTATCCGTTGGGCAGCACGTAAGCCGGCCGGCCCAGGCGGCGCGCCTGGTGTGCGAGCTCCTGCGTGGGGCAGGTCACCAGGTCGCAGGCGCGCAGCGTGCGGCCGATCCTGGTGAAGAAGGCTTGGGTATCGAACTCGGAAAACTTCTGCGAGCGTATGCCGTCGATCATCTCGACCGTCGCCATCTCCGGCCGGAACATCAGGTCGTCGACGTCGAACACCACGGTGCCGCCCTGCTCGTGGACGACGGTGATGATGCCTTGGATGTGCGGACTGAACGGCACGCGCCATAGCACGACAAGCCTCATACCGGCCAATTCGGCAGGTCCCACCGGTTCGGGCCGGGTCCAGCACGTGTCGAAACCGGCATCGCGCAGGGCGGCGGCCATGCGCAGGATGCGATAGGTGTGACCCGGAGTGTGATCCTCGCCGCTGATGAACAGCGCGCGTGGCTTGCCCGATAGCCCCGATGCGTTCTGCGCGGCCGACGCCGCGGCAGGCTCTGGCGCCGCCCGCTCGTCCTGTAGCGGCGCTGCAAGGGCCAGGGGCGGTGCTGGCGTGATCGCCGGTCGGGGCTGCCGGCGGCCGGCGAGCCGGCGGACCGGGCCGGTGACGCGCCAACTGGTGGATGCGAACAGGATTGCGCGTTCGCGTTCCAGTGCCTGGCACTGGTCGGTGGCCTCCGCCAGTGCCGCCTGGGCTAAGTCCAGGCGTGCGGCCGTTGATGCCGCCTCGTCCTGCAGGCTGCGGCGTTCGACGTCATGCGCCGCCTGCACCGCCGCCGCCTGCTGCTCCAGCCCGGCGATCCGCAAGTCGCGCGCCGCCACGTCGTGCCTTAGCTGGGCCAGGCTGGCGCGGGCCAGACGGTGCTGCTCGGTCAGCTTCTGCAGTTGCGGGAACAGTCGGTTTACCTCGTTCTGTGCCGCGTCGCCCCACTGCCTGGCCTGGCCCAGGTCGTGATTTGCCCTGGCCAGCGAGGCTTGCTGGTCGGCTGCGACGCGGCGCTGCTGGCGCAGGTCCCGCGCCGCGATCCAGCGGTCGCCGAGCATGGTGAAGCGTTCACGCAGGGCGTTGACCGCGCCGCCGTCGGCCAGCGCGCAGAGGGCCGCGACCGGCCCCTCCAACGCCGTGCCCAGCGCCAGAACGCCTAGACCGTGGCCATGCAGGAATTCGAAACTCGGATGGGCGGTGCGCAGCTCGGCCCATAACCGCCAGACGCCGAAATCACCCTCGTGCACGTTGGTGTCGTGGAAGAGAACCACCGCACGGTCGGACAGCTTGGCGCGCCACGTAGCGAAATCGTGTGCCACGTCCTGGGTGCGGTGGCGCCCGTCGATATGCAGCAGATCCACGCTGCCGTCCGGCACGAACTGCAGCGCATCGTCGAACGTGGCGCGCAGCAGGGTCGAGAACGCTGCGTAGCGCTGGTCGTGGAAGTGCTTGAGGCCGGTGAACACATCGTCGTCATAGAAGCCGGCATGCTCGTCGCCGTGCCACGTATCGACGGCCAGCGCGCGCGCATTCAGCTTGCAGCGGAGCACCGCCTCGCAGAACGCCGCGTA
Organism: uncultured Acetobacteraceae bacterium; assembly: GCA_964250925.1. Taxonomy (GTDB): domain Bacteria; phylum Pseudomonadota; class Alphaproteobacteria; order Acetobacterales; family Acetobacteraceae; genus BOG-908. The sequence goes on along the minus strand of CAXUHU010000146.1, from coordinate 2,613 downwards.
GGAAACGCCGTTATGGGTGCCGAGCTCGACGATGCTGGCGGGGCGATGCACGCCCACGAGCCAATGCGCGAACGGCACGTGGCCGAACCAGGCGCTGTCCACGTCGCGGCGCGCCGGTGGCCAGAACACCGGGTCGATCGATTGGTCCGTCAGCGCCGACAGAGACAGGTCGATGCTCATCGCGAGCCTTCATGGGCGCGTGCCTGCACCAGTGTTGCATGCAGCGCCTCCGCCTGCGCCGCGTAGCCCATCACCTCGCCGGCCCTGGGGTTGGTGAAGCCTTGCAGGCTTGCCGGGGTGTCGAGCAATGCTTCCACGGCGTGCTGCAACCCATCGTGCCTGCCGTCGAGCGCGATCAGCGTGCCGTTCACCCCATGGGTGATCGCCTCGCCCGGGCCGCCGCCGTCGGTCGCGATCACCCAGACGTCGCGCGCCAAGGCCTCGCGCACCGTCAGCCCGAAACTCTCCTTCCACTGCGAGGGAAACAGCAAGACGTCGATGCCTGCAAAGAAGTCGTCGATCCCGTCCTGCGTATAGGCCGGCACGATGGTAAGCGTCCCCTGCACCTGCCACTCAGCCGCATCCACCGACGAGAAACCCAGGCTGAGCGTGTTATCGACCAGCACGAGTTCCCAATCGCTGCGCTGCAAGGCCTTGAAGGCGCGCTTGACGATCGAGTAGCCCTTGATCTCGACGGCACCGCCAACATAAGCGAGCCGCAGCAGCGGACCGGGCCTCCTCGTCGTTGCGCCGGATGGCAGCCGGACACCGTTCGGTGCCACCACGATCCTATCCGGTCTTACCCCGTTGGCCAGGTAGAGTCCGCGATGCGCCTCGCTCGGCGAGAGCAGCAGTGCCGCGCCGTCCAGTGCGGCCCGCAGCAACGCGGCGCGCTGCCATAGGTGGCGCGCATCGGGATTGCAGTGCTGGCACACGTGCAGATCGATACTTTTCTGAAAGCAGTAATGCCCGTCCGGCATCACCATGAACTGGCGGGCGCACACCCACCACGCGTCGTGCAGGGTGATCAGGTAGGGTATGCGCCGCTTGCCGCACGCGGCGGCCAGGCTGGCGCTCAGCCATTGCACGGCGTGCAGATGCACCACATCCGGCCGAACCGCATCGAGCAGCTTGCCGAACAGGTCGCCGGCGGCCGGGTCGTCGAACTCGGCGACCGCGTCGGCATCGGCGACCGGGATAGCCCAGATGGTGATGCCATCCTGATCTGTCCGCGTGAGCGCACGGTCCGGCGCGTCGTGCGGCAACCCCGTGGCGATGTGGACTTCCGTATCGCCCCGCGCGTGCAGGCGGCGGGCCATCTCTTCCACCACCAGGGTGGCGCCGCCATAGCTGCGCGGCGCGTAGTAGATGTTGGCGAACAGGACGCGCAAACCGGCCTGCCGCCGACTGTCCGGTGCGCGCTGCAACAACGGGGTTATTTGGATGCGGGCGACGCTGTCGGGATCGTAACGATCCAACGCCGCCTGCAGGGCCGCCTGTCCCAGGCGCGCTCTGAGCGCCGGGTCGCCCTCCAGCCTGTCCAGGGCCGCGAACCACGCCTCCTCGCCGTCCGCCAGCAAGCCGTTCTGCCCATGGCAGAGCACGTCGGTGAAATGCGCCCGCGGAGAGCACACCGACGCGACACCCAGGATGGCCGCTTCCAGGAACTTGATGTTGCTCTTGGCGTCGTTGAACGGCGTCGCCTCCAGCGGCGCGATGCTGATGTCGCTGTCGGACAGCAGACGCAGGTAATGCGCGTACGGCGCAGGCGGCAGGTGCTGCACGCGTTCGCCGAAGGCGTCGAAGCCTGCCGGCAGGTTCAGCTCGCCCACGATACGCAGCCGCACAGCCGGACGTTCTCGCAGCAGCCGCAGCAATGCCGGCGCGGCCTCGCGGAAATCCGCATCGTGCGTCTTGGTGCCGGACCCGTAGGTGATCAGCACGCCGTCGCGCATTGCGGCCCCGACCGCCTGGCGTTCCGCGCGAAGCCCTGCCGCCACGCCGAGCGTCTCTGCATCCAGCGCGTTCTCCACCACGCTCACCTGGGCCAGCCCGGCTTGCCGCATCGCGTCCGCCAGCCGGGGCGTGCTGGCGAGCCCGGCGCCGCAGGCCAGCATCGCACCCCGATACAGCGTGACACCCGACAAAATGCCGCGGCGCAGCTCCGGATCGAGCGTGTCGAGGTTGCGGTTCTGCAGGAACAATGCGGTGTCGAAGATGAGGTCGTCCACCTCCCAGGCGACCGGCATGCCCAGCCGGTGCAGCCGCGCGATCAGATGCAGCACCGCGGGGTATCCCGGCACACGGTACAGGATCGCCTGGGTCGCAAGCGGGGCCGCCGACAGGCAATCCTCCGCATCGCGCCAATCGACGACCCGGCATGGCACGCCCAGGCGGTGCAGCATCTCCTGCTTCTGCCAGACGCGGTACTTGGCGCATTGCGGCAGCGTCAACTCGGCCACGATCAGCACGGAGGGCGCCAGGATCTCCGCCGGCGGCCGCATGACGGTGTCGGGTACGGGCGGGACGGGCAGCGGGGCAGCCAATGCAGCCGGCTTCTTGCGGCCGGCCGCAAGGCCCGCGACCGTACGGCCGAGCTGAGCGGCAACCGAC
>CAXUHU010000145.1:3073-6673 GCA_964250925.1 uncultured Acetobacteraceae bacterium | reverse complement strand
GAGGCCGCGCCGGAACCCCTAACCCGCGATTCCACCCTCGGCGGAACCGCTCTAGTGTGCTTGCCGGCCTAGGCTCGGTTGTGGTGCTGGCGTTGCGATGAGCACCGCGGACTCTGCGGCCGCCGCGCAGCCCGGCGTGCGCCAGCGGCGTGGCGGGTCGATGATGTGGGTTCAGGGTCTGGCGTGTGGCGCCCTGCTCACCTTCGCCACGCCCACGGCGTTGTTGCTGACCATCTTGCTGGCGCCGGCAATCCTCTGCCTATTGGCCAACCCGGGTTGCGAGCGCGGTCTCCTGCGTGCCGTCGCTTCAAGCTGCATTGCCGGCTCACTTGCTCCGCTTTGGCACTTGTGGGTGGGCGGCGGCCATATGGACGATGTTGCTCTCGTCCTGGCCAGTCCCGCAACGCTGTGTATCGCTTGGGGGGGAGGCGCGGCCGCGTGGTCGCTATGCCAGATTTTGCCCGTTATCGTGCAAGCCGCCTGGGACGGGCGTGAGGCCAATCGGACCAACGCAATCCAGGCGGAATTGGAAGGCCTTGGCCAAGAATGGAGTCTTACCCAGACAGCCGAGCCGAAGTAAGCCCGGCGGTGGAGCCGGGCTTACCAAAGCCTGACGCTCAGGCTGCCTGAGCAAGACGGCGTTCGGCCACCTGCGTGCGCATTGCCTTCTGAAGCTTCTCGAACGCACGCACCTCAATCTGACGGACTCGCTCGCGTGAGATGTTGTATTGCTGCGAAAGCTCCTCCAACGTCGTCGGATTGTCCTTCAGCCGCCGCTCGATCAGAATGTGGCGCTCGCGGTCGTTGAGCGTCGTCAACGCGCCACCGAGCAGCGCCTTGCGGCCGGACAGCTCCTCACGCTCTGCCAGCTCGCTTTCCTGGCTTTCACCCTCGTCGACCAACCAATCCTGCCACTCGCCTTCGCTATCGGCGCGAACCGGTGCGTTCAAGCTGTGATCGGGTGCCGCCAAGCGGCGGTTCATGCTGACCACGTCCTGCTCGGGAACGCCGAGCGTCGTTGCGATCTTGGCCACGTGCTCGGGCCGCAGGTCGCCGTCCTCGATCGCCTGCATCTGCCCCTTGAGGCGGCGCAGGTTGAAGAAAAGCTTCTTCTGGGCCGCCGTCGTGCCCATCTTCACGAGCGACCAGCTGTGCAGTATGTACTCCTGGATGGCAGCCCTGATCCACCACATCGCGTACGTAGCCAAGCGGAAGCCGCGGTCTGGATCAAAGCGCTTGACGGCCTGCATCATGCCGACGTTGCCCTCGCTGATCAGCTCGCCCACGGGCAAGCCGTAGCCGCGATAGCCCATCGCGATCTTGGCCACGAGACGCAGGTGTGAGGTGACGAGCTTGTGCGCTGCCTTCATATCCTCGTTGTCGCGCCAGGCATGGGAGAGCGAAAGCTCCTCCTCGGGCGTCAACATGGGGAACTTGCGAATTTCCTGCAGGTAGCGGGAAAGGTTGCCCTCTGGGGCGACATTAACAAAAGTTGCGGCCACGAAACGGCTCCTTTACGTCCGGCAACGACGCCCGGTTACTGCCCTCTACGGCGCAGGCGGCATGAAGGTTGCGGACCAATGTTCTGAAGCGCGAGGACGTTACCACCCACTTCCCACGTCCCTCAGTAGGCGATGCAGGATGGTGATAATCAGCAGGCACGCCCGCCACGCTGATAAAGATTTTATACCGGACCTAACAGGTCCTGTCAACACGGACCGGAGCTGTTGGCGCTTCTCACACGGCTTTGAACAGGAGACTAGGTGAGTGCCGCCAGCAATGCCCGGAAATCCTGCGGCAAGGGCGCCTCGAAGCGTAATGCGGCGCCGGTGGCGGGGTGGCGGAAGCCCAACGTGGCCGCGTGCAACGCCTGACGTGGAAAGTCGAGCAGCAACGAGCGTGCAGGCTCCGGCACCGCCCGGCTGATTGCGGGAATACGGCGTATATAGACCGGATCACCCACCACCGGGTGGCCGTCGGCGGATAGGTGAACACGTATCTGATGCGTCCGCCCGGTCGCCAGCCGGCACTCGAGCAAGGTCGCAGCGGCATGGAACACGGCCGTCGTCCGGTAGAACGTAAGCGCGGCCTTGCCCCCCCGATCGACCATGGCCATACGCTTGCGGTCGCGCGGATCGCGCCCGATCGCGCCCTCGATCGCGCCCGCAGCCGGGGTGGGCAGTCCCCAGACCAGCGCGGCGTAGGCCCGCTCGATGTCGCGAGCGGCGAAGGCCGCCGACAGGCTGGCCAAGGCCTGCTCCGTCTTGGCAACCACCATCACCCCCGACGTGTCGCGGTCCAGCCGGTGGACAATGCCCGGCCGGCGCTCGCCGCCAATGCCGGGCAGGGTGTCGCCGCAATGGGCCAGCAGGGCGTTCACCAGCGTGCCGTCCTGGTTGCCAGGGGCCGGGTGCACGACGAGCCCGGCCGGCTTGTCCAGAACGATAAGATGCCGGTCTTCGTGCAGGATGGTGAACGGGATGGCCTGCGGCAGCGGGATGGCCGAAACCGGATCCGGCTGGGTCAGCTCATAGGCGCTTCCGGCGCGGATCGGCTCGGCCGGCTGGGTGAACGCGACACCGTCCCGTGTCGCTCGGCCTGTCTCGATCAGTCCTTTCACGCGGGATCGCGAGAGCGTGCCGCTTGCCTCGGCCAAATAGCGGTCTGCGCGCTGGCCGGCGGCCTCGGGCGGGGCAGTCAGGCGGATAGGTTCGATCACCGGGTCCGTGCAGCCGCTTCCATCTCGGCAATGACACTGCGCGCCGCGCCCGCCGGGTCGGGTGCTTCCACGATGGGCCGGCCGACGACCAGGTAGTCAGCCCCCGCGCGTACCGCCTGGGAGGGCGTGGCGCTGCGCTTGTGGTCATCCACCCGGCCCGTCACCTGGCGTATCCCGGGTGTTACGACCAGCAACCGATCTGAGCCGGCAAGTCGTCTAATCGCGTCTGGATTGTCATCGGCAGACGTGATGATGCCGTCGCATCCACAGGCGGCCGCACTGGCCGCACGCAGGCCCACCAGATCGCGAGCAGACATATCGTAGCCCATCTGCCTCAACGCCGCATCGTCCAGGCTCGTCAGTACGGTGACGGCCAGGATTTTCAGGTTCGATCGTCCCCTGCCGCGCACGGCCGCGCGCATGATCGCCTCGTCGCCATGCACGGTCAGGAAACTGGCGCCAAGCCGCGCCGCGGCCGCCACTCCACGCTCCACGGTCTGCGGAATGTCGTACATCTTCGCATCCAGAAACACCTGCTTGCCTTGCCCGACCAGGCGTTCGATGAGCCGGTCGAACCCGGGTGCCAGCAGCAGCCATAGCCCGATCTTGAAGAACGAGACGGCTTCGCCAAGCCGGTCGGCCATGGCTTGCGCCGCCGCCACGTCCGCCATGTCCAGCGCGACGATCAGCCGCCCGGCCACGCCGTCAGGCAGAATGCGTGTCGGGGGTGCTGTGGGTGACATGCCTATCCTTGGCTGCGGGCCAAGATCGTTCGTAGCACGCCAGGCTGGAGAAAGCGCTACGCGCGACAGGGTGGCGGTATGCTGCAAGCGCAGAAGAGATGGGCCGATAGCCGCCGGTCCGCTGTGCCGTGCCGGAAT
>CAXUHU010000145.1:0-2973 GCA_964250925.1 uncultured Acetobacteraceae bacterium | reverse complement strand
GCAAGCGCAGAAGAGATGGGCCGATAGCCGCCGGTCCGCTGTGCCGTGCCGGAATCAGGTTGGCTCCAGCCGCGATGGACATGCTCGCTCAAACAGACGTCTCGAGCCTTCATCCCGGCCTGCGTCCTTTGCGGCGCAGGCCGAAACCGGCGATGCTCCGGAAGGAGTGTGCATATGCGTGGATTGCTGACCCTGGTCGTGGTCATGGGATTACTGATCGTGGCAGGGCTGGCGGTGATCGGCGTCACGATCGTGCACCGGTTTGGGGCTCCAATCCCCAGGCCGGCGCCACCGTCGACTGCCGTGCTCGACCAGCCCTTGGGCACGCTCATCGCAGGCGCCGCCGGGCTGGGCGACCGGCTGGCCGTCACCCTGCATGGCGGCGGGCCGGATCGGTTGGTCATCCTGGATGCGCACAGCCTTGCGCTGGTGGGAACCGTCAAACTCGCCCGGTAGGCAGGACTATAAGGCGGACCAGTTGTTCGTCCGGCTCGCCTCCACCACCGCCAGCGCCGTCATGTTGACGATTCCCCGCGCGGTGACGCTCGGCACCAGGACATGCGCGGGCTTGGACATGCCGAGCAGCAGCGGCCCCACCGGCAAGCCATCGGCCGCCGCCTTTACCAGGTTGAACGCGATGTTGGCCGCGTCCAGCGTCGGCAGCACCAGCAAGTTGGCCACGCCCGACAGCGTGCTGGCCGGCATCACGCGGTGGCGTATCGCCTCGGACAGGGCAGCGTCGGCATGCATCTCGCCATCCACCTCCAGCTCGGGCAAGCGCGCGCGGATCAGCGCCAGGGCGTGGCGCATCTTGCGCGCGCTGGGCGAGTTGCTGGCGCCGAAACTGGAATGCGACAGCAGCGCCACCTTCGGCACCAGCCCGAACCCGGCCACCGCGTGGGCGGCCAGCGCCGTCATCTCGGCAATTTGCTCGGCGGTGGGGTCCAGGTTCATGTGCGTGTCGCACAGGAACACCGCGCCGCTCTGCAGAATGATCGCGGACAACGCGAAGATGCGGGTCACGTCCGGCGATTTCGGCACGATCGGCAGCAGGTACTCCATCTGCCGGTACCAGGCGGCGGTGCCGCCGCACAGCGCGGCCTCCACCTGGCCGGCATGCAGCAGCATGGCACCAGCCACGATGGCGCGCGAGCGCAGGCGGCGGGCGGCCACGTCGGGCGGCACGCCGCGGCGCGCCACCAGCGCCTGGTACGGAGCGATCAGGGAGTCGAACACGGTCGTGTCGCGCGCCGGATCCAGCACCTGGACCTGGCCGTCCAACCGCATGCGCAACCCCATCTCGCGCACCCGCCGGGCGATCTCGTCACGCCGGCCCAGCAGCACGGGCTGCGCGAGGCCGTCATCCACCACCGTCTGCACGGCGCGCAGCACGCGCTCGTCCTCGCCCTCGGTGTAGAGCACGCGCGCAATCTGCTTGCGTGCGGCCTCGAACACCGGCCGCATCAGCTGGCCGGAGCGGAACACGAAGCGTTCCAGTTCGGCGCGGTAGGCTTCGAAATCGGCGATCGGGTGTTGTGCCACGCCGCTGTCCATGGCGGCGCGCGCCACCGCCGGCGCCACCTGCAGGATCAGCCGCGGATCGAACGGTTTGGGGATGATGTATTCGGGCCCGAACACCGGCGCCTCGCCGCCATAGGCGCGCGCCACTACCTCGCTGGCCTCCATGCGCGCCAGCTCCGCGATGGATTCCACGGCGGCCAGCTTCATCGCCTCGTTGATCGTGGTGGCGCCCACATCCAGCGCGCCGCGGAAGATGAAGGGGAAGCACAGAACGTTGTTGACCTGGTTCGGATAGTCGCTGCGGCCGCTGGCCACGATCGCGTCCGGCCGTGCGGCGCGCACCAGCTCGGGCAGGATCTCCGGCTCGGGATTGGCCAGCGCCAGCATGATCGGGCGCGGCGCCAACAGCGGCAGCCATTCCGGCCGGAACACGCGCGGGGCGGACAGGCCCATGAAGACGTCGGCGCCCTCGATCACGTCGGCCAGCGAGCGCGCGGCGGTTTGCCGGGCGTAGCGCGCCATGTTCGGCGCCATGTCCGCGTCGCGCCCGGCGTACACCACGCCGCGTATGTCGGTCAGCGTCACGTTCTCCGCGCGCAGTCCCATGGCCACCAGCAGGTCGACGCAGGCGAGTGCGGCCGCACCGGCGCCCGAGGTCACCAGCCGCACGTCGGCCAGGCGCTTGTCCTGCAGCACCAGCGCGTTGCGCACGGCGGCGGCGACGGTGATGGCCGTGCCGTGCTGGTCGTCGTGGAAGACCGGGATGCGCATCCGCTCGCGCAGGCGCTGCTCGATCACGAAGCATTCCGGCGCCTTGATGTCCTCCAGGTTGACGGCGCCGAAGGTGGGTTCGAGCGCGGCCACCACGCTGATGAACAGCTCAGGGTCCGCTGCATCCACCTCGATGTCGAACACGTCGATCCCGGCGAACTTCTTGAACAGCGCCGCCTTGCCCTCCATCACCGGCTTGCTGGCCAGCGGGCCGATGTTGCCCAGGCCCAGCACGGCGGTGCCGTTGGAGATCACGGCGACTAGGTTGGCGCGTGCGGTGTAGTCGCGCGCGGCCCTTGGATCGGCCGCTACGGCCTGGCTGGCGGCGGCCACGCCCGGCGAGTACGCCAGCGCCAGGTCGCGCTGCGTCGCCATCCGCTTGGTGGGCTCGATGGCGATCTTTCCCGGGCGCGGGTGGCGATGGTAGTCAAGCGCCGCCTGCCGGAAATCATCGTCCATTATTGTCCTAAGCCATTGGCGAAAACGTCTAGTGTCATCCCGAGGACCAACACCCGGCTTGAACGATACCAATTAGGTCACCGACCTTGAAGTCGTGGAATCCCGGGCAGTCTCCTCTCGTGGCCGCCGCCGCGCCCACAACAGACGAGACGTCAATCCCTTCGTTTGATCGAAGGATTAGCTATCGTATCATTGCGATACCTGCGGCCCCTTCACTACCTG
>CAXUHU010000144.1:6519-6846 GCA_964250925.1 uncultured Acetobacteraceae bacterium | reverse complement strand
GCTTACAAGCAAGCTAGTTCCATGACGGCGTTGGTGCATGAGCACGTTGATTTATTGAGATTACTGATTGCCCTTAAACCGTCGGTGTGGGCTGGCCCATTAAAATGGCACAGCTACCATGGGGTTCGTGCGCCGATGCTAGGTGATGCCACATCCTCCGCTGGCAAGTGCAATTCTTTCTGATGCGGGCGCGTGCATCCAGCGTGCTGACGCGACGTTCTGCACACGCGACAAACGGGAGAGTGACATGAGCGACGCAACTGGCACGATGGACGTTTACCTGACGGGGCTGCGCAACCAGCACGCGGTCGAGACGCAGGCGATCGG
>CAXUHU010000144.1:0-6509 GCA_964250925.1 uncultured Acetobacteraceae bacterium | reverse complement strand
GGCCGGGCCTGGGCGAACCGGACCCGCCGCAGCCTGCCCGCGGCCGGGGACATGCGGCGCCTGGACGCGGGCGTGCTGACGATCTCTGGGGTAAAGCACTGGCCCCGGCGCGCGGCCGCTGAAGAATGATGCGCTCGGCCTCCACCGCAGCGCTGAAAGCGATCTTCGATTGGCTCTGGCGCCTGTACCCTGGAACTCACGATCCTGAAACAGCTCGTGGTCGCCCCAATGCGTGCCCGTCAAAACCGCAGGAGTGCAGGCAAAACCGTTGGTAACGGCCAATTCAAATGATGCGGCATCCTCGGTTGGCAAGTGCAATCCTTTCTGATGCGGGCGTGTGCATCCGGGGCGCTGATGCGACGTTTTGCACACGCGACAAACGGGAGAGCAACATGAGCGGATCAACCAGCACGATGGACATCTACCTGACGGGGCTGCGCAACCAGCACGCGGTCGAGACACAGGCCATCGGCACCGTGAAGAACGAGCTGGGCCGGATGGAGGCCTATCCCGACCTGCACGCGCAAATGCAGCAGGAAATGCAGCGTTCGACCACCCAGGCCGCCCGGCTGGACGACTTGCTTGCCAAGCACGGCACCAAGGCCTCGCTTGCCAAGGAGGCGGTTACAGGCGCCGTCGCCACGGTGGCCGGCTTCGCCCACATGGGCGCGGGGGACGAGATCCTGAAGAACGTCCTCGCGGCCATAGGCTTCAAGGCTTACGAGATCGGCTCCTACAAGGTGCTGATCGCTCTGGCCGAGGCGGCCGGCGCCACGGCGGATGTCCCGGTGCTGGAGCAGTCCATGAAGGAGGAGCAGGAGATGGGCGATTGGCTTGGCAGCCATCTCCCGAGCTTCGTGCAGGCCTACCTCAAGCAACGGGCGGCATAGCTGCGCCGTTAACCTCGGGTGCCATGCCCGCAGTGACGGTCAAGCTCGGCCGTCGCCATGCCGGTGGGGAACAGGGAGGAGCACACCGGGGCTTGCTTCGATGCGCTTGACGGGCAGGTCGGTCACATCGTCCTACCCGTCAGCAGCAACTCTACGGACGGCGGGCGGGGGCATGCGGCTTCTAGCCCCACCCGGGATTGAGGCTCCATCTCCTCAAACGCTGCCTGCTGATGGAACACGCCAATTCAAGTCATACCCGGCGGCTGGCCATGGAGGCGGTCGCTGCCCTTGCCAGGCCGGATAGCGTGTTGCTAAGCGTTGGGATGGCGTAGGCGGTGGGATCGGGTGGCGGCGTAGTCTCTGGTTCGTGGCGTGACGGGCAAAAGGGGCTTTTGGCCGTCAAGAGCATGGGCGCAAGACGAGGCGGCCTGGCGTGTCATCCTCGACGGCCTGGCCGGGCACGGCTTACGCAAGTGGCGGTTGCACTGCTTGGCCATGGCCGCCAGCCTGGCGGAAGCAGGCAACCGCCTATTCGCCTTGCTCGGCCTGCCCCCACCGCAGTGGACGTTAGCGCCGTGGACGTCGGCGCAGTGGACGTCAGGGCGGACCACCACCACCATCGAGCGGCTGCACGAGGCTCAAGCGCCGGATCAAGACCCGGACCGTGCTGGCGTCCGCCGAGGCGGTTGCCATGCTGTTCTGGGCGCTGCTGGCGTCGGGCCAGGTCACCATGCGAAAGGTGAACAGGCGGCAAACCCTCGGCAAGACGCCGGCCCGCCCCGTCCCGGCTGACCTCGCCGCCTGACCCGCGCAACGATTACAGCGCTGCAGACAAGCCGATCAGGCCACTTTCACACAATACGCGACGGCACCCCTATTAGCGCCGCTTCCTGGCTTGTTCTCCAGCACTCAAGACAAGCCCTTGGATCGTCGCATTGGCAGCTTCTTAAGAAAAGGCCGCTAGAGACCAGCTATCAGTATGCACACGGTGTAGTAGATGGACAGCCTTCCACGTGACGCCACGGCCTCTGCAGGGGATGGATCATCGTGGCTTGCTGCCGTTCTCACATCAGACGAAGCGCCGCTCTCGGTGGCGTCCGACGGCAAGATAGGCGACAGAGCGGACCTTGGGACGCACGGCCGGCTCAAGCAAGTCCCTCTGCAGGCGGTTGTCAGCGCAGTCGAATCGGTAGGCTTGAGCATAATCCCAAAAGCAGAAATCTCCCTTTATCGGAACTGGATCGCTGCAAATTCGCCCGGCAGTGATCTTCTGTATGCGGCGTGGTTCAATTTGGGCGTCCTCCTGGCACGACAGGCTGACCATGCCGGGGCGTTCGTCGCATACGAGAACGCCAGGCGACTCAATCCGAACTTCTACCCGGCCGCGTTCAATCTGGAACTCACACGCCAGGCGTTGGGTCAACGGACGTCCTCGGCACCAAGCTCGACAGGTGTTATTCGAAGCGAAAGCGCCGGAGCCACCTGTCATTCTACGCCGCCAACGCTAGCCGATCCGTCTCCATGGCTCGCCACCCTCCTGCGGACTTACGCGGCGCAGTCCAATCTTCCGGTCACGCCGGCCGCAGCTCAGGACGGAACTGCAGGCCAAGCCGACATTCAGCACCGCCTGAGGACGATGAGCTTCGAAAGTATCATCCTGGCCATCGACCGTGCTCGACCAACACTAGAGAACCGCGCCGAGATCCGGCTTTACCAGGACTGGATTGCGGCAAACCCCGAGGTCGGAAATCTGCTCTACGCGGCATGGTTCAACCTTGGAGTTGCTTTTGCCCGAGAGGGTGACCATCTTGGCGCTATCGCGGCCTACAGCCGAGTTCGGCAGACCAAACCTGATTTCTATCCAGCAGCCATTAATCTTGGCCTGGCCTATGATGCCCTGGGACGAAAAAAAGAGGCGCTACAGGCTTGGCAAGATGCTACCCAGTCCGACGAGGCACGGAAGGCGTTGCTTGGGCAACAGGCGCGCCTCTTGGAGGAAATGGGGCACCTCGACGAGGCCGAAGCACTTCTTCTCACTACTCTTTTGATGGATCCTGCCCAACCTGACGTCGTGCAGCATTGGGTTCACATCCGTCAGAAGACTTGCCAGTGGCCTGTTTTCAGGACTGATATTCCCGGACTTTCACCGGAGGCCCAGCAACGCCTGTGCGGCCCGCTCGGCGTACTCGCGCTTAGCGATGACATCGATGTGCAGCGCGACGTCACCGCAAGCTGGATCAAGCGAAAACTACCGCCGGCGCCGCACCGCCTTGCTCCGATCGAAGGCTACCGCCACGACCGGATCAGGATCGGCTATCTCTCCTCTGATTTTTGCCGGCACGCCATGAGCTTTCTCGTCGCTGAACTTTTCGAGCGGCACGATCGCGCACGTTTCGAGGTCTTCGGCTACTGCTCAACCCTTGAGGACGGAAGCGACATTCGCCGTCGCGTCGTTGCGGGGTTTGATCATCACCAATTGATACGAGACCTCACCGACGAGCAAGCCGCTCGACTGATTCGCAACGACGAAATCGATATTCTCATCGATCTCAATGGATTGACCGCCCGATCGCGTCTTGCGGTCATGCGGTGGCGGCCTGCCCCGATCCAGGCGACCTACCTTGGCTTTATCGGCCCGGTCCCGCTACCGGAACTCGACTTCTTGCTATGCGACGACTTCGTTATATCGCCTGAGGACAGAGCTTCTTACCAGCCGACTCCTTTGCCGATCGCGCGAATGTATCAGGCCAACGACAGCAAGCGAAAGATCGGTGGCCCGTTGTCGCGAGAAGATGCGGGCCTTCCCCACGAGCGGTTTATCTTCTGTTGTTTCTCAAACCATTATAAGATCACCGAATCCATGTTCGGGGCTTGGATGTCGATCCTTCTACGGGCCGATCAGGCCATACTGTGGCTAGCAGCCGACAATCCCTGGTCTTACGCAAACCTACGAAAGGCCGCGGCCCGGGCCGGCGTCGCCCCAGACCGGATAGTATTCGCCGAGCGAACCAGCCCCGAACGCTACATGAGCCAGCTTCGTCTCGCGGACCTGTTCCTTGACACCTCTCCCTACAATGCCGGTACCATAGCCAGTGATGCCATACGGATGCATCTGCCGCTTCTCACGCTGTCTGGACGTTCCTTTGCGTCCCGCATGGCCGGCTCCCTGCTGAACTCCATCGGGACGCCGGAAGGTGCAACCACGACGTTGCCGGATTATGTCGATACCGCTGTAAAGCTTGCGACAGACCGACAGGCCTATGCCGCCTATAAACAGCGTTTTGTCGGGGATGTCTGGGCGAATACCATAGGCGACACCGCCCGGTTTACTACCGAATTCGAGTCGACACTTGAGGGACTGTTCCAGCAGGGGCCCGGGCGTGGCAGTGTGGTGCACGGATCGGCTGGCTGGTGCTGAGGAGCGGGGCGGAGTAGAAGCTCGCCTCCTTTCCGGATCTCTGGACTTCCCCGTTTTACCGTTCAAGCTGAACCAGAACTGCCGCCGCCAGAGGCAGTGTGGGGAAGTGGGACAGGTTGCTGAGTGGATTTCCCGGCTGAGCGCGGCGAGGATGCCGCGGATCAGGAGCAAGGATGACAAAGCGAGCACGCCGGAGCCACAACCCGGCTTTCAGGGCGAAGGTGGCCTTGGCAGCCATCAAAGGCGAGAGGACGCAGGCTGGGCTGGCGCAGGTGCATGACGTCCATCCAAAGCAGGTCACGGCATGGAAGGCACACCTGCTTGACGGGGCACAGCACCAGCCGGATGCCGTCTACGGATGTGGTATGATTTCGGAACCGGCAACGGTGTAGGGTTTGGGTGGCCATCGGATCGGCGGGCTAGGGTAGAGTTGCGAGACACCGACCCTGACCCAAGAGGACCCGGTGACCGACGACAGGCTGCCACTGGCCGAGCTGATGCAGAAGGCCGGCGGTGAGGACTTCCTGCGCAGCGTGGCCGAGGCCGTGGTGCAGCTCTTGATGGAAAGCGACGTGAACGGCCTGATCGGCGCCGGACGGCACGAGCGGTCCGGCAAGCGCACGACGTATCGCAACGGCTACCGCGATCGGACGCTGGACACGCGCCTGGGCAGCTTGCAGTTGCGCATCCCGAAGCTGCGGCAGGGCAGCTACTGCCCGCCCTTCCTCGAGCCGCGCAAGACGACAGAGAAGGCTCTGGTTGATCCTCCGTTGGTTTCGTGGACACCCAGAAGCAAGATTTGAGCTGGAGGTGTTTGATGGATGAGCAGGCGAAGGGGACGGCGGCCAAGCCTCGGTCCTACACGGAGGACTACAAGCGCCAGGTGGTTGACTTGGTGACCAGCACGGGCCGTACAGCCTCGTCGGTGGCGGCTGAGGTCGGCTTTCACCGACGAGGCTGTTGCGCTGGGTCAAGCGGTATGGGCAGCCGAACAGGGCTGCTGCGGCGACGGTGGCGCGGCCGTCGCCTGCATCGTCTCTCAAGCCGTTGCCCACGCCAACGGCCGACCAGGCAGCCGAGCCAGATGCGGAGCATCTGTCCGGGATCGCGCGGCTGCGGCGCGAGAACGAGCGGCTGCGGATGGAGCGTGACATCCTCAAAAAGAGGATCGCCATCTTTGCGGTTCCGTTTCGATGAGGTTCCGCTTCATCGACGACCACCGCGAGGCTTGGCCGGTGGCGGTGCTGTGCAGCGTGCTGCAGGTCTCGGCGGCCGGCTACTATGCCTGGCGCTCACGTCCGGAAGGCAAGCGGGCGGCCGAGAACAGGGCGTTGCTCGACGACATCCGCCAGGTGCATGAGGCCAGCCAGGGCCGCTACGGCAGCCCGTGCGTGCACGCAGCCTTGCGGGCAGGCGGGAAGACGATCAGCCGCCGCCGGGTGGAGCGGATCATGCGCCACCTCGGCGTGCGTGGCCTCGTCGCGCAACGCCGGCGGGTGCAGACGGCAGACAGCCGCCACGCCTTCCCGGTTGCCCCTGACCTGCTGGAGCGCAAGTTCTCCGTCACCAGCAGGCCGAACCAGGTTCGGCTGGCAGACCTGACCTAAGCAGCCTTATTTAGCTTGTCGCACGGATGCGGCGTTTGGCGTTCTGTGTTGAGTTGTTTGACGGCGTCTCGGATGCCGGTGTCGAGGTCAGTGGCAGCCTTGAACGTCCTGTGGGTCAGGTGATGCCGCTTGAGATCGCGCCAGATGCGCTCGATGTCGTTCAGTTCAGGGGCATAGCGCGGCAGCCACTCGACGGTGATCCAGGGCCGCTCGGCTAGCGCCGCCCGGGTGGCCCGGCTGGTGTGGACGGGGCCGTTGTCCCACACCAGCACGACGGGCAGGCGCTCGCAGCCGGGCTTCGGTCCATAGCGCCAGTCCAGCCGCCGCAGCAGCCCGATCACGTCGGCGCTGGTCTTGGTCGGCGACGTGCTGACGACCAGCTCGCCCGTGGCTGCGTCGAGCGCCCCCATCAGGGCCACCTTACGCGACTGGCCGGGCGCTTGCACCCGCAGGTCGGCCCCCTTCTCCGCCCAGGCATGGGCCAGGTA
Organism: uncultured Acetobacteraceae bacterium; assembly: GCA_964250925.1. GTDB lineage: Bacteria > Pseudomonadota > Alphaproteobacteria > Acetobacterales > Acetobacteraceae > BOG-908. The sequence goes on along the minus strand of CAXUHU010000144.1, from coordinate 106 downwards.
GGGGTGCGTCAGCGCCTCGTTCTCGTCGCCATACAGCAGGGTGATGTCGCCCGCGTCGGCCTGGGCCTGGCGCAGCCGCAGCCGCACGCCCATGCGCTCCACGGCA
>CAXUHU010000143.1:0-6942 GCA_964250925.1 uncultured Acetobacteraceae bacterium | reverse complement strand
CGAGCTCGGCGAGCCTGGCCCGGATCCTGACCAGGGCCTCCGGCACGCGGAACAGCATGGGATTGATTGGCCGATAGGCGGGCTCCGCCACGGCAGGCTGCCCTTCCCTGCCCCGCAGCACGCTCAGGCAGGCCTCCATCAGCGCCATGTAGGAGGCTACCCTGGGGCTGCGCTTCTGCGGCCGCGTGAAGACGTCGCGGCCGAGCTGCGGACGGGCGTCCAGCCAGGCCGCCGCCGCCCGGATGAACGCCATCTCCTGCAGGCGCTCGACTTCCCGGTTCGCCTCCCGTGCTGCGTCCGCTTGAGCCTGCGGGCTGGCCGGGAACAGCAGCCGCGAGCGCAGCAGCAGCAGGCGCGTGGCCATCACCAGCCAGTCGGCCCGGCGCTCCAAGGCGACATGGTCTGCGTAACGCTCCATCGCCGCCAAAAACTGTTCGGTCAGGTGCAGGAAGGAGAGCCGGCCGAGGTCGATGCGCTGCCGCTCGGCCAGGCCGAGCAGCAGGTCCATCGGCCCGTCAAACCCCTCCAAGTGGAGCACCGGCATCTCCGGCACGCGCGGCGGGGTGTCCCAGCCGTCCCAAAGTGGGTCGGCCTCAAGCTCTGTTCCGCGGCGGGCCGGCGACGGAAGCCGGCAGCATCCAGAGCAGCGGCCAGGTGCCGGCCGGCAACGTTGATGACGTAGGGCGGCCCTTCCCTGCTGCGTATGGCTGCGTCGAGGACGGCCGCACCTCTTCGAAGGTAACCGGCTCTGGCAAGGGCTGCAGCAGCGGCATGATGCCTACTCCGTAAACGGGGCTTTGATGCCGAGTGGTTTGTGCGTGGACGGTTCCGCCTCTCTGGGCGGCTGTTGCGTCATTCCGCCGAATGCAGCTGGTGCACGTCGCCCGGCTTGCTGTGCAGGCTCAGGGGATCGAACGGCAACGTCTGGTCCGGAGTAGGCAGGTCCGCGGCACTCCAGCCGCCGCCAAGCGCACGGATCAACGCCACTGCGGCCTGCAGGCGGCGGGTCTGAACCTGCACCTCGGCGATCTCGGCGGTTAGCGCCGCGATCTGGCTGACCGTGACATCGAGGTAGTTGGCCAATCCGCCGGTGAACAGCGTGAGCGACATCGATTGCGCTCGGACCGCCGCCCGCAGCGCCGCCTGCTGTTGCGCCGCCTCGGTCGCCAATCGCTCGGTCAGCACCAGCCCATCCTCCACCTGCCCGAAGGCGTCAAGGACGGCCGCGCGGTAGTCGTCGCCGGTTTGCGCGAACGCCGACCAGCTGCGTTGCAGGACGGCACGGCGCAACCCGCCCTCGAACAGCGGCAGCATGGCCTGCGCACCGACCGCCCATAGGCTGTTCGGCAGGGATGCGAGGCTGAAGCCCGCATCTTGGAAGCCGGAAATGGCACTGAGCCGGATGTCGGGGTAGAACGCCGCACGCGACACCCCGATCGCCGCGTTGGCCGCGGCCATGTACCGTTCCTGCTGGGCGATGTCAGGGCGCCGCTGCAGCAGTTCGGACGGCAGTTGCCGGGGAATGTTGGGCACCGTCATCCTGGCGCCGGTCACCATCGGCAGGCTGAAGACGCTGGGGTTGATACCCGCCAGTATCGCAATCGCGTGTTCCACGACCGCGCGCTGCGCCAACACCTCCGTATCCAGCGCCTGGGCGGCCGAGAACTGGTTCTGCGCGCGTGCCACGTCGAGGCCGGAGCCGATCTTCCCCGCCAGCCGTTGCTGGGTGATCGTCACTGCCTTGGCATAGAAGCCGGCTGTCTGCACGTACACGGCATGTTCGGAATCGAGGCCGCGCAAGGTGATGTAGTCGGTGGCGAGGCCCGCCTCGAGGCTTAGCCGGGCCGAGGCGACCTCGGCCGCAACCGCCTGCGCCTGTTCCTTTGCCAACTTGGTCTGATTGCGTATACGGCTCCAGAAATCCGGCTCCCAGGTGGCGCTGGCGTTGATCTCGTTTGAGGCCTCCACGTTGGGCGTATGGCGGTTCGACCGGAACAGGCGGTATTCAGACTGCTTGTTCTCGCTTAGGTCGGCACCGGCCGTGAGCTGAGGATACAGCCCCGAGCGCGCCTCGGCCGCCACGTCGCGGGCCTGCGTGTAGGTCTCGCGCGCCGCCTGCAGCGTGGGGTTGCCGGCGTCGAGCTGCTGCTCCAGCCGGTCGAGCACCGGGTCGCCGAACATTCGCCACCAGGCCCCGCGCGGCAGCTGGTCCTGCGGCTGCGCCACCTCGAACGGTCCGGTGCCCCGATAGGAGGCGGGGAGCACGAAAGTCGGCGGCCGGTAGAACGGCGCCAGGTCGCAGCCGGATAGTAGGATCAGGGCGGTCAGACAGGCGACTCTGGCAGAAGGGCACCGAAGAACAGCGCGCATCATTCGTCCACTGGGGGGGGCGGATCCCCGGGCTTCGCAACCGGGGGCGGCTTGAACTCCTGCGCCGGCGCTATCCCGGGCGCTCCCGGCACCACGTTCACCTTCTCGCCCTCCAGCAAGCCGGCCGAGGGATTGTCGGCCAGCCGGTCAGCCTTGGTCAGGCCGCCGAGCACCTGCACGGTCTGGCCCAGGTTGAGGCCGAGCTTGACGTCCTGGAGGTGGACGCGCCCGTCAGACCGAACGAGGGCCACCTGCATGCCTTCGGCACGGAACACCAGCGCCTGTTCGGGCACGATCAGCACGTCCGGATCGGCGCCGGTGGTGAACCGCACATTGGTGTAGGTGCCAGGCCAGATGGCGTGGTTGCCGTTGGGCACGGTCAGTTCGGTCACCACGGTGCGGCTCTGCGGGTCGAACGCGTTCGCGGTGGTCTCGTAGTCCGCCTTAAACTGCCGGTCCGGGAACTGCGGCAGGCTCAGGGTCGCGGTCAGTCCCGGCTTGAGCATCGCCGAATATTCCTGCGGCACCGAGACGAACACGCGCATTTCGTGGATGTCGGACACGCTGAACAGCTCGTTGGATCCGCCACGCGCGCTCGGGTCGCCGCCGGCCGCGTTCACGTAGGCCCCGACGTCGGTGTTGCGCGCGGTCACCACGCCGTCGAACGGGGCCACCACGTTCTTGAACCCCTCCAGCGCTTGATAGCGAGCGAGCTCGTGCTGTGCCGCCTGAACCTGAGCCAGCTCGGATTCGGCGTTGGCGGCCTGCACGTCCACGTCTTGCTGCGCTACTGCCTGCGTGCCCGACAGGGCCTTCCAGCGTTTCGCGGTCATCGCGGCCAATTTGTACTTTGCCTGTACCACGGCCAGGTTGGCCTTCGCCGTCTCGAACTGCTCGTCGAGCCCAGGCGCGTCGATGCTGGCCAGCAGGTCGCCCGCTTTCACCGTGGCACCGTAATCCTTGTACCACCTGCGCACGTAGCCCGACACCTGCGCGTAGATCGGCGCCGCATGCCAAGCCTTTATCGTGCCGGGCAGCGATAGCGAACGCGACTTCGGGCCCGGCGCCGGTGCGATCAGCTGCACGTCCGGTATCGAATCCTCGTTGGCGACGGCGCGCAGGTTCGCAACCGCGTTGCGCCGCCCGACGATGCCCCAGGCCACCAGCCCGATGACGAGCAGCACGATGATCGCCAGCACGATGCGGCCTCGCCCACGCCTGCGCGGCTGGCTTCGCGACGGATCGGGTGGCCCGGCAACCTTCTGATCTGTCGTCACGCTGGGTGTCCCGTCGGGTTCTTGCGGTGATGCATGAGTGCGAACACGCATGGCACGAACAGCAGCGTGGCGAACGTAGCGAACAGCAGCCCGCCGATCACCGCGCGCCCCAGCGAGGCGTTCTGCGTGTTGCTGAACGACATCGGCAACATGCCGATCATCATCGCCAGCGCCGTCATCAGCACCGGCCGGATACGACCGAACCCGGCTTCAACCGCTGCGCGGATCGCGTCGCCATGCTCGCCCAGCCGCTCGCGCGCGAGGGAGACGACCAGGATGGAGTTCGCGGTCGCCGTGCCCATGCACATGATCGCACCCGTCAGCGCCGGCACCGACAGCGTGGTGTGGGTGAGGAACAGGCTCCATACGATGCCGGCCAGGGCTGCCGGCAAGGCGGTGATGATGATGAACGGGTCCAGCCAGGACTGGAAGTTCACCACGATGACGAGGTAGACGAGCACGATCGCCAGCGCCAACCCGCCGAGCAGCTGGGCGTAGGCGAAGCCCATCGTTTCGGCCTGGCCGCGCAGCTGCACGCTGGCGCCGTGCGGCACGCCAGCTTTCATGGCGGCCACCACCCCTTCCACCGCATCATTGACGGCGCCCAAGTCGCGGCCCTGCGTACTCGCAAAGATGTCGATCACCGGCAGGATGCTGTAGTGCGAGACCAGCAGCGGCGACCCGGTCTGGCTGATGTGCACCAGGCCGCCCAGCAGCTGCGAGCTGGTGCCGGACGGGTCGCCGTCACCCTTGTCGATCGGGATCGTCTCGAGGTCGTTCATCGAGGCGAGCTGGTCCTGCGGCGTCTGCAGGTTGACCAGGTGCGAGACGCCGCTGGCGGTGTCCAGCCAGTAGGTGGGCGCGGTCTGGCCGCTGCCCGACAGCGTCGCCAGCGTGTTGTTGGCGATGTCGGCCTCCGTCAGGCCGATCCCGGACGCAAACGTCCGCGACGCGTTCAACAGCATCGTCGGTTCGTTGAAGGCCTGCTGGATGTTGACGTCGGCGATGCCGGGGATCAGGCGCAGGCGCGCGGCCACGGTTTGCGCGTAGGCGAGGTTGGCGGCCTGGCCGCGGCCCGAGATCTGCACGTCGATCGGCGCGGGCAAGCCGAAATTCAGGATCTTGGCCGTGATGTCGCCGGGCAGGAAGGTGAACGCCGTCCCTGGATAGAGTTTTGGGAGTTGCCGGCGCAGGCGGAAACGGTAGTCGTCCACCGGCGAGGACTGGTCGTGCAGGCTGATGGTAATGTCGCAATCCTGCGGACCGATCGTTCCGGATGCGCTGTAGGCCTGGTTGATCCCGCTGACCGGCAGCCCGCAATTGGCCACCGTGTTGTCGACCTGGCCGTGCAGGATCTGCCGGATCGAGCCGCCGGCGAGCACGGCGATCTTGGCCGCGTCCTCCAGCCGCGTGCCGACCGGCGCGCGCATGTGCATGTCGATCTCGCCGGACTTGATAGACGGGAAGAAGTCCCGGCCCAGAAAGGTGATCAGGCCGAGGGACGCGAAGGCGGCGACCGAGAACACCAGTATGAAGCGCCCGCGTTGCGCCACGATGCCGGCCAGCAACTCTTGGTAGGCATGTCGGAAGCGGTTGAAACGGCTGTCGAAGCCGCGCTGGAACCGGGCGAACAGACCGCGATTGGCATCATGTTCATGGCCGTGCTGCGCCAACTGGCCGCGCAGCAAGAACTTCGCCATCGTCGGCACCAGCGTGCGCGACAGGACGAACGAGGCCAGCATGGCGAAGATCACGGCTTCGGCCAGCGGCAGGAACAGGTAGCCGGCGATTCCCGATAACTGGAACAGGGGCAGCCAGACGATGCAGATGCATAACGTCGAGACGAAGGTCGGTATGACGATCTCGTTGGCGGCATCGATGATGCCCGGCTCGAGCTCGGCGCCACGCTCCAGGTGCGCGTCGATGTTCTCGATGACCACGGTGGCGTCATCGACCAGGATGCCTACTGCCAGCGCAAGGCCGCCGAGGGTCATGACGTTGATCGTCTGGCCGAACCAAGACAGCATCAGCACCGAGGTCAGGATGGCTAGCGGGATCGAAGTCACCACGATCAACGTCGAGCGCCAGCTGCCGAGGAACACCAGCACGGTCATTCCGGTCAGGAACGCCGCGGTGATCATTTCCTGGACCACCTCGCTGACCGAGTCCCGCACGAAGCCCGACGCGTCGGCGAGCGGGGTGATGGTGACGCCGGGTGGCAACGTCCGCAGGATGCCGGGCAGCTTGGCTTTCACGCCGGCCACCACGGCAAGCGTCGAGGCGCTGCCACTTTTCAGCACCTCAATCAGCACGGCCTGCTTGCCGTGCACCAGCACCTCGTTGATCTGCGGCGGCGAGCCCCGGTGCACGTAGGCGACATCGCTCAGCACGATAGTGGCGCCGCGGGCGGTCTTGATCGGCAGGTTGTTGAAACTGGCCACCGCGAGCGGGCTGGCGTTGGTCTCCACCATGTAGTCGAGCGCGCCGATCTTCTGGTCGCCGGCCGGCAGCACCACGTTCTGGTTCTTCAGCGCCTGGCCGATGTCGACCGCGGACAAGCCGTGCGCCAGCAGCTTCTTCTGGTCGAGGTCGATCTCCACGTTCAGCGAGGTTCCGCCATAGGGGGTGGGAATGGCCGCACCCGCCACCGCGACCAGCTGCGGCCGGATCAGGTTAGATGCCATGTCGTACACCTGCGCCGCGGTCAGGCCGGCCGCGGCCACCTGCAAGTCCAGCACCGGCACGGAAGACGCGTTGTAGGCCAGCACCTGCGGCGGCGTGATGCCGGCCGGCATCTGCTTGAGCACGGTCTGCGACACGGCGGTTATCTGCGCTTGTGCCGCGGCCACGTCGGTACCCGGCTGGAGAAAGATTTTAACCACGCCGCGGCCGTAGTACGACTGGCTCTCGATGTGCTCGATGTTGCCGACCGTGGTCGTGAGCGACCGCTCGTAATAGTAGATGACCCGGCCAGACATGTCCTGTGGCGACAAGCCGTTATAGGTCCACACGACGGCCACCACCGGAATGCCGATGTTGGGGAAGATATCGGTAGGCGTCCGCACCACCGCCAGGCCGCCGAACAGGAGGATGAGCAAGCTCATCACCACGAAGGTGAGCGGCTTGCGCAGCGCTACGAGGACGATGGCGTTCATCGCGCTCTCTCGGGTTGGAGGTCGGTATCGGGTTGGTGATCCAGCACGCGGTCGGCCATAGCGGGCGGAAGCGACCTCACCAATGAAATTAGAGTTTAGGATGGTGCCGCGAGACCCGTGGCCGGGTCAGCCCGAGCAGT
>CAXUHU010000142.1:0-7058 GCA_964250925.1 uncultured Acetobacteraceae bacterium | reverse complement strand
TTCGTGGTCAATGACTTGGGCAACGACATCGGCCAGCTCGCCGGCGCCTACCGCGCGCTGTTCCTGGCGGCCGGCGGCGGCGGGCTGGGCCTGTTCACCGCCATCGCGCGCCTGCGCGCCGTGCACGCCCGCATCGCCCCCGAACTGGAGGAGGCCGGCATCCCGCTATTCGCCCAGCATGTGGACGCGATGGACAACACCACCCTGGTCGACGTGTTCCGCACCGAAGAGGAGAGCTGCCTGCTCGGCACCGACGCCATGCGCGACGGCGTGGACGTCCCCGGCCGCGCCCTGCGCCTCGTCGTCTTCGAACGCGTCCCCTGGCCCCGCCCAGACATCCTGCACCGCGAACGCCGCATCCACCTCTCCGGCGGCGACACCACCGCCTACGACGACCGCATCGCCCGCCTGCGCCTCCGCCAGGCCTTCGGCCGCCTGATCCGCACGGCGACCGACCGCGGGGTGTTCGTGCTGCTCGACCGACGCACCCCCTCACGCCTGCTTTCGGCCATGCCCGCCGGCGTGGACGTGCAACGCGTCGGCCTGGCCGAAGCCGTGCGGCAGACCGCGTCGTTTCTCGCCGACGCTGCGCAGGGTGGGCCCGTGCAAGCCCGATCACGCGGAGCGGCTTGACCGTTCAGGCAGCCGTCGATGGTCCGGCCGCGAAGTCGCGCAGGCCACCTCACGGCCCTAAGCTGCGCTTCCCACGACGCCGCATGTTGGTTAGTTTCCCTTCCAATCAGCGTCCGAGAAACATCCGTGTTCGAAACCCGCCTGCTAGGGATTACCCTGCTAACCGTCCTCTACGCCGGTCAGCCCGCGCAGGCAGCCTCTAGCCCGGTCGCCCAAACCACCTACGGCGCCGTGCAGGGCTTCACGGCCAACGGGGTCAACACGTTCCTGGGCATTCCGTACGCCGCCCCGCCAGTCGGCAGCCTACGCTGGGTGGCACCCCAGCCATCGGCACCCTGGTCGGGCACGCGCCAGGCCGTCAGCTACGGCGCCTACTGTCCGCAAGGATTTTCGGAGATCGGGCCGGGCGGCGGGTCGGAGGATTGCCTGTATCTAAACGTCCAGGCACCCTCAATCGCAAGACCCGGCAGCAACCTGCCGGTCATGGTCTGGATCCATGGCGGCTCGCTGACCACGGGATCCGGGCAGGAATACGACGGCACCAGCCTGGTCCACGCCAACGGCGTGGTGTTCGTCTCGCTCAACTACCGGCTGGGGCTGCTCGGTTTCCTGGCGCTGCCGGCGCTGGCTGCGCAGGACACGCACGGTAGTTCGGGCAATTACGGACTGCTCGATCAGCAGGCGGCTATCGCCTGGGTAAGGCAGAACATCACGGCGTTTGGCGGCAACCCCGGCAAGATCACCATTTTCGGGGAATCGGCGGGCGGCCAGAGCACCATCGACCAGCTGGTCTCCCCACTGCTGGGCAAGATCAGCGGCGCGATCATCGAAAGCGGCGCCTATGCGCGGAGCCTGCCGACGCAGGCGGCGCAGCAGGCGGCGGGCACGGCGATCGCGGCAAGCCTGAATTGCGCCGGCACCGACCTGGCCTGTCTTCGCAACGTGCCGGCAACCACGCTGGTGAACCTAGGCGACAGCTCGGCCACGATCAGCATCGCCCCGAACATCGACAATTACGTGCTGACCCAGCAACCATTTCTGGCCTTTGCGGCGGGCGCGTTCCCGCATGTGCCGATTATCGACGGAACCAACCATGACGAGTACAGGCTGTTCATCTCCGAGGATGAATTGCTGGCCGGCACGCCATGGTCGGCCGCGGACTACACGATCCTGACCGAACATTTCGGGCTGTCCTATGTAAGCCAGTTGCAGGCCCAGTATCCGCTCGGCGCCTATCCCAATCCAGGCTACGCCTCCGCGGCGCTGGTCACGGATTACGCCTTTGCCTGCGGCGCCGTCCTCCTGGACGGGCTGATTTCCAAATACACCACGCTCTACACCTACGAGCTGACAGACCCCCGCGTCCCGAACATCTTCCTCCCTTTCGATCCGAACATGCCAAGCGTGGGCGATGACCATGCGTCCGAGCTGCCCTATTTGTTTCCGACCTTCAGGAACAGTCTGCTGGGCTTGGGGACGGCACGTTTTTCCGCCGCGCAACGGCGCTTGGCGGCCGAAATGCAGGCGGGCTGGACGTCCCTGGCGAAATACGGACAGCCGCTGAACCCGCGCGCATCCATCTTCCAGAACTACGCCATGTTCTGGCCGCCCTACCAGGTTGCCAAACACAATTTCCGGTCGTTCACCACGCCCATTCCCGGCACCGAATACGACTTCTTCAGCTTCCATCACTGTTCTTTGTGGGGGCCGCTTCTGCTGGCGGAAGCCGGCCTGCCGGCCAACACGGCCTATTAGGGCTGCTGGACGTAGGGCGAGGAGAAACGGAAACCACACATGGTCGTTCCGTTCCGATACGCGTCCGATGCCGCCGACATCGCGCCGGACGAGGCGAACGTCCCGGTCGTCGTCGGCGTTGGCGAGGCGTCCGAACGCCTGACCGACTCCGGCTTTGACGCTCTCTCGCCGTTGCAACTGGCCGCTGCCGCAGCTCAAGCCGCGCTGGACGACGCGGGCGCCGCCTCGCTGGCCGCGCAGATCGACGTGATTGCCGCAGTCCCGCAATTTGAGGTGTCCGGACCGTTCGGCCCGCCGCCTTTCGGGGCCTCCGACAATTTCGCACGCTCCGTTGGCGGCCGCATCGGCGCCGATCCCGAGCGCGCTATCCTGGAGCTTGTGGGCGGCCAGGCGCCGCAGCACCTGGTCAATGAGTGCGCGGCGGCCATCGCGCGGGGCGAGATGGATACCGTGTTGCTGGTCGGGTCCGAAGCGCTATCTACGGTCAGGCACCTGCACGCGCGCGGCGAAGCCCCCGACTGGAGCGAGCATGTGCGCGGCCAGCTCGAACACCGCGGCCATGGGCTCGAGGGCTTGGTCGCCCCCGAGCTGCCTGCTCACGGCGCCCGCGCGCCCGTTCACCTCTACGCGCTGTTCGAAAACGCACGCCGGGCAGCGCGCCATCAGACCAGGGCCGAGTACACCCGCGCCATGGCCGGACTGTTCGCGCCGTTCACCGCTGTCGCCGCCGCAAACCCGCATGCCATGTCGCGCGAGACGCTCTCCATGTCCGACCTCGCAACGGTCACCGAGCGCAACAGGCTGGTCGCCGACCCTTACCCGCGCCGCATGGTCGCGCGCGCCCAGGTCAACCAGGGCGCGGCCGTCCTGATGACCTCGCGGCGACGCGCGCAGCAGGCCGGCGTGCCCCAAGCCAAGCTCGTCTATCTGCACGGTGCCGCCGACGTGCGGGAACGCAGCGTGCTGGACCGGGCGGATCTATCCGAAAGCCCGGCCGCGGTGCTGGCCGTGCGCGCAGCACTTTCGGCGGCGAAACTGACCATGGACGACATGGCGTTCCTCGACCTCTACAGCTGCTTTCCCATCGCGGTGTTCAACATCTGCGACGCGTTCGGCCTTGCCACGGACGGCACGCGCGCGTTGACCGTCACCGGCGGCTTGCCGTTCTTTGGCGGCGCCGGCAACAATTATTCGATGCACGCCATCGCCAGCATGGTGCGCTCGGTGCGCAGCCGCCCCGGCACCATGGGCCTGGTGGGCGCTAATGGCGGTTTCATGTCGAAATACTCGGTCGGCATCTACGGAACGCGCCCGGGCTACGCGGCAGCCGACACCCTTGCCCACCAAGCCGAAATCGACGCCTGGCCGGCGCCCGCCACCGATTTCGCCGTCAGCGGCGACGCAACGATCGAAACCTACACCATCGACTATGCCCGCCAGCCGCCGCGTGCTGTGGTCATCGCCCGCACACGAGCCGGCCTGCGAACGATCGGCTGCACCGACGATCCGCAGGTCGTGGCCAGCATGATCGCGCAAGACCCGCTCGGCGGCTCGGTCAGGCTCACCCGGGGCGCATCGGGTCTGACGACCATGATATCGTTCCGTCCGAAGACGGTGGAAGACAAGACATGAACTCCGCCCTGTGCAGCCGGCTCGGCATCGGCTTTCCGCTGTTCGCCTTCAGCCATTGCCGCGACGTGGTCGCCGCCGTGTCCCGCGCCGGCGGCTTCGGCGTGCTCGGCGCCACCGCCCACACGCTGGACAGCCTGGAGACCGAGCTGCGCTGGATCGACGAACACGTGGGCGGCCGACCCTACGGCCTGGACGTTCTGATCCCCGAGAACCTGGCCGCCGGCGTCGGCCACGGCGCCGCGCTGATGGATCAGGTGCCTGGCGCCCATCGCAGTTTTGTCGCCGACCTGGCCGCCCGCCACGGCGTCACCGTCATCGAGGAGCGTTCCGCGCACGCCCCCACCCCGTTCGACCCCGCGCTGGCCATGCAGATGCTGGAGGTAGGCTTCCGCCACCCCATCAAACTGATCGCCAACGCGCTCGGCGTGCCGCCGCCCGAGATGATCGCCATGGGCCGCGCGCACGGCGTGCCGGTGGCGGCCCTGGTCGGCGCCCGCGAGCACGCCGTCCGCCAGGCCCGCGCCGGCGTGGACATCATCGTGGCGCAGGGCGGCGAGGCGGGCGGGCATTGCGGCGAGGTGTCCACCATGGTGCTGGTGCCCGAAGTGATCCGCGCCGTGGCCCCTTATGGCGACATCCCCGTTCTGGCCGCAGGCGGCATCGTGACCGGCGGTCAGATGGCCGCGGCCATGGCGATGGGTGCGGCCGGTGCCTGGACCGGCACGGTGTGGCTGGCCACCCCCGAATCCGAGGTGAGCGAGGTGATCAAGGACAAGATCCTGGCGGCCACGTCGCGCGACGCCGTGCGCTCGAAGGGCAGAACCGGCAAACCCTCCCGCCAGCTCCGCTCAACCTGGACCGCCGCCTGGGACGACCCCGCCAGCCCCGCCACCCTGCCCATGCCGCTGCAAAGCCTGATCAGCGAACCCGCCCTGCGCGCCGCCGACCGCGCCGCCGTCCGCGGCGACGCATCCGCCCGCGCGATGGTCAGCTACTGGGTGGGCCAGGGCGTAGGCCTGATCGACGGCGTGCGCGGCGCCGGGCAGATCGTACAGGATTTCAAGCTGGAGTTTCTGGAAGCGTGCGACCGCCTGGCGCAACTGACGGCGGATTAGGCGTGTGGCCGCCAAAATCAGAGCAGCGAAACCGAAGCCGAACCCACGCGCCTGCAAGTTCCGCGCGCTCTTGGCCCAATCCCAACTAAAGCGCACCGTCAAACTACGCGAACAGCGTATAGGGGAGGCAAGCTACCGAAATACCCTCACCAGCACCGGCACCAGCAGCGCCGTCGCAATCCCGTTCAGCCCCACCGCTATCCCCGCGAACGTCCCCGCTATCTGATCCACCTGAAACGCCCGCGCCGTGCCCAGCCCATGCGCCGCCAACCCCACCGCAAACCCCCGCGCCCGCCAATCGCGCACGCCCAACGCGTCCAGCAGCGGCGTCGCAACCACCGCACCCACGATCCCCGTGCTGATCACCAGCGCCGCCGTCAGCGAAGGCGCCCCGCCGATGCGCTCGGCAATGCCCATGGCGATCGGCGTCGTCACCGATTTCGGCGCCAGCGACAGCACACTCCGCCGGCTGGCCCCCAGCGCCCAGCCGATCGCCATGGCCGAGCCGGCCGCCGTCAGCGAACCGGCCAACAGGGCCGCCGCGATCGGCAAGATGGCGCGGCCCACCACCTGGCGGTTGCGGAACAGCGGCACGGCCAAGGCCACCGTTGCCGGCCCCAGCAAGAAATGCACGAACTGCGCACCCTCGAAATAGGCGGCGTAGCTCGTCCCCGTGCCGAGCAGCACGGCTACCAGCATGGCCGTGGCAATCGCCACCGCGTTGATCGCCGGCGCGCGGCCGGCGCGCTCGTGCAACATCGCGCCGCACAGATAGGCGGCCAGCGTTGCCGTCAGCCACAACAGCGGCTGGGCGTGCAGATACACCCAGGCGGCAACGATGGCGGTGTGCCCGGCATGGATCACGGCCGCGCCACCAGGCGTTCCACGGCGCGGAACACCAGCGCCGTCACCGCAATTGTCAGCGCGGTCGACACAATCACCGCCACGCCCAACGGCAGCCACTCCCGCGCGATCCGCCCGCCATTGGCCATCACGCCCACGGCCGCCGGCACGAAAAACAGGCTCAGGTGGCGCAGCAGGAATCCGCCGCCTGCCCCAAAGCCTCCGGCAGGCGTCCGCGCCAGATCAGCACCCCGGCCAGCAGCACCATGCCCACCACCGGCCCCGGCACCGGCAGACCCATGGCCTGCGACAACGCCTCGCCCAGCAGCTGAAACGCCAGCAAGGCCAGGATGGCACCGATCAACGGGGCCGCACCGGCCCGCTACTGCGCGGCGATCGCCGGGGCTGCGGCAGCCAGCCGGCGAGTCTTCAACTCGGCTGCCACGAGAAACGACAGCTCAAGCGACTGCTCGGCGTTCAGCCGCGGGTCGCAGAAGCTCTCGTAACGCTGGCCAAGATCGGCCTCCGTCAAACGGTGCGCACCGCCAACGCACTCGGTGACGGGCTGGCCGGTCATCTCCACGTGCACGCCGCCGGGCCGCGCCCCCTCGTCCGCAAACACGTCGAAGAAGCCGCGCATCTCGGCCAGGATGCTCTCGAAATTGCGTGTCTTGATCCCGCCGGCGGTGCTGACGGTGTTGCCGTGCATCGGGTCGCACAGCCAGGTGATCCGGCGCCCCTGCCGCTGCACGGCCCGCAGCAGCGGCGCCAAATGCGTGCGCACCCGCTCGAACCCCATGCGACTGATCAGCGTCAGCCGCCCCGGCTCGTCCTGCGAATGCAGGATGTCGATCAGCCGCAGCAGATCGTCCGCTTGCGTGGTGGGGCCGACCTTGATGCCGACCGGATTGCGCACGCCGCGCAGGAACTCGACATGCGCACCGTCGGGCTGCCGCGTGCGGTCGCCGATCCACAGGAAATTCGCCGAGCAGCCGTACCAGTCGCCGCTGGTGCTATCCACCCGCGTCAGCGCCTGCTCGTAGGGCAGCAGCAGCGCCTCGTGGCTGGTGTAGAACTCGG
>CAXUHU010000141.1:4594-7441 GCA_964250925.1 uncultured Acetobacteraceae bacterium | reverse complement strand
GATGCATCGACCAGAATGCGCCTTTTTCAACAGCATCGGCCATTTGTCGCCTATAAGCTGCCGGACAGCTGACGGGCACTCTCGGTTAGCAGGTTTGGTTCCACGTCGGGCGCAGAGCGGTTAGACCATCACGCAGCAACATGACCCTGGACCAGCTTCGCATCTTCGTCGCCGTAGCCGAACGTCAGCACGTCACCCGTGCCGCCGAGGCGCTCAACCTGGCGCAGTCGGCCGCCAGCGCCGCCGTCGCCGCCCTGGAAGGGCGGCACGGCGCAAAGCTGTTCCACCGCGTCGGGCGGGGGATCGAGCTCACCGAGGCCGGGTCGCTGTTCCTGACCGAGGCACGGGCCGTGCTGGCGCGGGCGGATGCGGCCGAACTGGTGCTGTCTGAGCTCGGCGGGCTGAAGCGCGGCAGGTTGCTGGTCCAGGCCAGCCAGACCATCGCCAGCTACTGGCTGCCGCGCCACCTCGTCGCGTTCCGCCGGACCCACCCCGGCGTCGCGATCGCGCTGACGGTCGGCAACACCGCGCAGGTCGCAGCCGCCGTCCACGCGGGGGCGGCCGAGCTGGGCTTCGTCGAGGGCACGGTGGACGACCCCGCGCTGGACAGCCGCGTGGTGGCGCGTGACCAGCTGGTGATCGTGGTCGGGCCGGATCACGAATGGGCGCGACTCGGCGGCGGCGTGACGCCTTACGACCTCGCCGGAAGCGATTGGGTGCTGCGCGAGCCCGGCTCCGGCACGCGCTCGGTGTTCGAGGCGGCACTGGTCGGGTTCGGCATCACTCTGTCCGACCTGCGCGTGGTGCTGGAACTGCCGTCCAACGAGAGCGTGCGCGCCGCGGTGGAAGCGGGCATGGGGGCGACCGCGATCTCTGCCTCCGCCGCCGCGCCCAGCATCGAGGCCGGGCTGCTGCACGCCGTCGATTTTCGACTGCCGGAGCGCGATTTCCGCGTCGTTAGGCACAAGCAACGCCACCATAGTCGTGCAGCCGACGCCCTGCTCGCAGTGCTTGGCGGCTCTGACGGGGCTATCAGCCGGTAGCGGCGATCGCGGCATTGCTGCGGCAAACTTGTCGGTGGACCGGAGCCTCTATTTGGGCGCGGTCGGTGCGCGACGCCGACAATTGGGCCATACGGCTACGGCAATGACCGCCACAATGGCCAGAATACGGATGCTATTAATTCGAAATGGCAGTGTGGTCGCGCTGGCGCTGGCGTTCGAGGACCTCCGCATTGCCGAGCCGCGCGTCATAGACCGAGCGCGGTTCGATCGTGCGTGCCACCAGCGTGGCGGTGGCGACGGCCAGCAGCATCGGCACGGTGGCCGACCGTGCATGCCCGGTCAGCTCC
Organism: uncultured Acetobacteraceae bacterium; assembly: GCA_964250925.1. Lineage (GTDB taxonomy): Bacteria > Pseudomonadota > Alphaproteobacteria > Acetobacterales > Acetobacteraceae > BOG-908. The sequence continues at coordinate 6,090 of CAXUHU010000141.1, read as the reverse complement.
ATCATCAGCACCACGGCCGAGACCGGCCCCTGCGTGGTCGCGGCCAGGAACGCGCCGGCGCCCAGGACGGCGAACAGCCCTGCCGGCACGCCCGGCCACAGATGGGCCCAAGGGACGCCCAGCAGGCCGCCCAGCAGCGCGCCGGTGGCGAGCGACGGGGTGAACAGCCCGCCTGGCGCCCCGCTGCCGAGGCAGATCAGGCTGGCCGCCGGCTTGAGCAGCACCAGGGCCAACAACAGCAGCGGCGCGATCTTTCCGGTGAAGGCCAGCTCGGCCACGTCCCGCCCGTTGCCCAGCAGTTGCGGGAAAGGGATGGAGACGGCGCCCAGCAGCGTGAGCGCGGCCACCGGCGCGGCGATCCGCCAGCCGCCTTGCGGCCGGTGGTGGTCCGCCCAGGCCACGGCGCGCACGTAGAGCACGGATGCCAGCCCGATGACCGGCCCTGCCAGCACTGCCCAGGCGGCGCTGGACAGCGAGCCGGCATAGCCGGGAATGACGTAGGTCGGTGAGTCGGGCAGGAACGCCCAGGACACGCCGGTGGCGGTCAGCGAGGTGACCAGAGCCGGCAGGACCAGGCGCAGCGCCAGTTCGCCGCGTAGCACCTCCAGCGCGAACAGCGCGCCGCCCAGCGGCACGCCGTAGGCGGCCGCCATGCCGGCGCCGGCGCCGCACGCCACCAGCAGCCTTCGCGCATCGTCGGACAATGTCGCCCGATCCGACAGCGCGTTGGCGATGACGGCGCCGGCCTGCTTGGGCGCGCCTTCCCGGCCGAGCGAACTCCCAAGGCCCACTAGCAGCACCGATAAGACGGCACTGGCCAGGGTCCGGGCGGCGGGCAGCCGGCCGGCGTGGAACCAAATCGCCGCCGTGATGTCGATCCCGTTGGCGCTAGACAAATGCTTCAGCAGCATTTGACCGGCAGCCGTCAGCAGCCCCGCTGCGAACAGCACACCCAAATGCCACCAGGGTGCAGACCGGGACGCCGCCTGCAGCAGGTCGACGCCACCGCCGGACCAGACCGTGTGCTGCACCAGCTCCAGCAGCCCGGTCAGCGCCGCGGCGGCCAGTCCGGTGCCGGCGCCGGTCAGCACCACCGCCAGCCAGAACCCGGCGGCGTCCCGCGTGGCAAGGATCGGCGCGATCACGCGCGGACTAGTTCAGCGGGCGTGGACAAAAACCCGGTGCCATGCCGCGCTGAGATAGCCCTTGAAGTTCCAGGTATCGTCCGGCTGCGCAGGCTGCGTCTGCCCGGCGGAATCCCACGCCCGCGCAACCAGCTCGTGCTCGCCGCGCGGCAGGTCCACCGTGGCGCTCCAGAACGTCCAGCTCCACGGGCACGCCGTGTCGTGCTCCAGCTCCGCCTGTGTCCAGCTGCGTCCGCCGTTCGTCGAGACATCCACGCGGGTGACGGCGCGCGCGGTCGCGATCGCGTAGCCGCGCAGCGTGATGCGCCCGGCCTTCAGCTCCGCCCGCGGCGGCGGCTCGCAGATCGCCGC
>CAXUHU010000141.1:0-4494 GCA_964250925.1 uncultured Acetobacteraceae bacterium | reverse complement strand
GCGCCGGGCGCCCAGGGGTCGCCGGAGGTGGGGCGCACGACCTGCATGTCCGCGCGCCGGTTGCCGGCGCATTGCATCACCGCGGTCACCGAGCATTCCGGAAAACGCTGGCGCAGCTCAGGCACCGTCAGGTCCATCGGATTCGCGATGCGGCCGCTCACGCGCAGCCGGTGCGCGCTTTCGTGCAGCGCCGGGATGTTGCCGTGGCTGCGCACATAGAAATCGGCTTGCGGCGTGATCATCGCCGCGCGGAGACGGCCCAGCGGCGGCTCCGCGTTGTAAGGATGCGCGCTGTGCACGATCAGGTCTGGCTTCGAGGCGAACGGATTATGCAAGGCGGTTCCTTCGGGCGCTGGCGGATGTGCCCGTTACGGCGCGCCCTTGGTGGCAGCCAGATAGGCGATGACCGCATCGGCATCGGCGGCCGAGACCGGCGCTTTGTAGACAGCGATCATCTTGTGGACTTCGGTGCTCCACACCGCCTTCGTCAAGGATGGCTGGTTCAGCACCATGCCCGCGGAATGGCAGGCCACGCAGTTGTTGTTTATCGCGTCGGCCTTGTCGCCGCCGGGGAACACGCGGTCGCCGGTCGGTAACTCCACCTTCACCGATCTAAAAACCATCGGCGCTTCAGCCAGCGCCACAGACAGACACGCGCCTGTCAGCAGGCAAGCTAGTGTAATCGTCCTCAGCATGGTCCGTTGCTCCTCAAATCACTGTCAGCTTCGTGGTCTCGATGCCGTTCTGCATGAAGCCGCCCGGGTTCCAGTTCGGCACCGCGGGCTGGGTGACGCCGGCGGTGTTGGTGCAACGGACCATCACGCCTTGCTCGCCACGGCCGGCAAGCGACACGGTGGCGTCCCAGCGCCTGAAGCTGTACTTGCCCTCGTCGGTCCCAAGCTTCGCAGGAAGCCAGGTCCGGCCGGCATCGGTCGAGACATCCACGCGGGCCACGCCGGTGTCGCCGCCCAGGGCGATCCCGCGCACCGCCACGGGCGCGCCGGCCTTCACAGTCTGGCCTTCCTTGAGGTTGGTGACAAAGGATCGCGGGTTCATCCGGCTGATCGGCACCGTCTTGAAGCCGGCGGCACCCGGCTTGACGTCCGCGTTCGGCGTGTCCGGGATGCGGTAGGCGGTCTTCATCCAATACTGGTCGTCCGCATGGTCCAGCACCTCGATGTCATTGAGCATCTTCACCCAGTAGGTGGAGTACCAGCCAGGCACGATCAGGCGCAGCGGGAAGCCGTTCAGCAACGGCAGTTGCTCACCGTTCATGGCGTAGGCGATCATCACCTCGCCGTCGCGCGCATGTTCGACATCGAGCGATTTCAGGAAGTCCGGCGCGTCATCGACCACCGGTGTGTCCAGGCCGTTGAAACGCACCTGCACGGCACCCGCCTTCACGCCGGCGCGGTCCAGGACGTCACGCAGGCGCACGCCGGACCAGCGGGCATTGCTCATCGCCCCGTTCGCCCACTGGCCGCCCGGCACGCGCGGCGCGAACAGGCCGCGCGAATTGCCCGAGCACTGGTTCACCGCAGCCAGCTCCACCCGCGGCAGCGCGGCCAAGTCGGTGAGCGACAGGGACTGTGCCTGGTTGACCTGGCCGCGCACCGTCAGGCGGAACTTGTCCGCGTCGACCTCCTCGGGGATCACGGCCCAGTGCCAGCGCACGAAGAACCGGTCGTTCGGCGTGAACACGCCTTGATCGAACACATCGAACGGCGTCTCCAGCAAGGCGGGCCGGGTGCGCTGCAAGATCATCGCACCCTTCTGCGGGAACGCCGTCGTCATCGGCCGCGCGTCCGGACCGCCTGGCAAGGGCAGGCGCACCACGTCCCCGGCCCAGGCGGGCGCCATGCCGCGCAGGGCCAGCGCGGCGCCAGCGGCACCCAGGACCGCCCTGCGTCCGATCGGGTTGGTTGCACCGTTCATTGTTTTCCTCCTGCAATCATAGGGAACGCCATCCTGCCGGGTCACGCCACGCCCAGCAGGCGTATCAGACCCACGCTGATGCCGCCCAGCACGACGAGCGAGAGCGTGACCGCGGCCGTCACACGCACGCCGGCCTTGGCGACCACGCGGACGTCGACCCCCAGGCCGAGTGCCGCCATCGACACTGTGGTCAGCAGGCTGGCGGCCACCTTGATCGGCGGCAACAGGGCATCCGGTATCAGCCCGAAGGAGCGCACGGCGAGCACCACCAGGAAACCCACGATGAACCACGGCACCAGTTCGTGCAGCGCAGGCCCGGCGCGTTTCGGCCGGTCGCCCGCCGTCACGTTCGGCGCCGCCTCGTCCGCCTCGTCGCGCAGGCGGCGGGTGAGCAAAGAGAGCACGAGCACCACCGGCCCCAGCATCAGCACGCGCACCAGCTTGACCACCGTGCCCACTTGGTTGCTGAGCGCGCCGATCGGCAACGTGGCCGCCAGCACCTGCGGCACCGCATAGACGGTTAACCCTGCGAGGACGCCATACTGCGTCAGAGACAACAGCAGCACCGGCACCAGCAGCGGCAGCAGCAGCACCACGATCACGCCGAGCACGGCCGTGAACGCGATGGAGGAGGCCACGTCGTCACCATCCGCGCCGATCACCGGCGCCACCGCGGCGATGGCGGAGTTGCCGCAAATCGAATTGCCGCACGCCACCAGGATGGCCATGCGCTGCTTCAGCCCGAGCGCCCGGCTGATGGCGTAGCTGGTGGCAATGGCTACGGCCACCACCAGAACGATGCCGCCGAGCAGTGCGGGGCCCAGCGCCAATACGGTGGCCACGCTGACCGAGGCGCCCAGCAGGACGACGGCGATCTCCAGCAGGATCTTCGCGCTGAACGCCACACCGGGATGCCAGCGCTCCCCTGGTGTCCAGACGGTGCGTATTGCGACCCCCAGCAGGATGGCCAACACCAGCGCCTCAAGATAGGCCTCGCCAGCGACCTTCGTCTCAAAGAACTGAAGCAAGCTCGCAAAGAGGGTCACCGACAGGCAGAGCAGCAAACCTGGCATTACCCTTCCGATATGGATGATTGGAGACATTCGTGCGCCTGCGTGATTGGTGATCAACGATAGGCGGCCTGGCAAACTGAAATAGCCCTCATTCGAGCTCAGATTGATCCGTTCTTCAGATCATTGAGCGGGCCCCGAGCAGCTTAGGTGGCGGCAGGCACGCAGCCTTGCGAGTAACGGTGAGCCGTTGCCCACCTCTCCGGTCTTCTTGACCTCGGCTTATGGGCGAGAGGAATATTTTGTAGTCGTTTGGATTGGTTGTTCACACCTCAGGCCGAGACCATCAATGTCTCGTTCACAAAGTAAATGTCTCCCTAGTTTGATGGGCGGCGGCGTCGCCTGCGCAGCGAGGGGCAGACAGCCCGATGTTCTATCCGCGCCGACAGTCCCACTGTCCATGGCAATGCTCAGTCGTCGCTAGAGGCTGCCGATCGGATCGGGTTGACCTACACGAGAGTTAGCCTGAGACGCGGCCCGAAGGTCCGCTTGTTCGGCGACCTTGCTTCAAAGCCGACGTTCTGTTTTCGGCCAGCAGCCGCCACGCGCTTCCAGGCAACATCGCGTTTATCTTCTATCGAGGTACCCGCCCGGTGAGAATCGTGCAGCGCTGCGCTGCTATTTCACGCGGCGGCGCCCTGACGTTCAAACGTCATGCCGGCGTGGGCGGTCAGCCGATCGATCAGCTGTTCGCCGAGGGCGGCGCCTGGCGTCCATATGCCGCCGCTGGTTGGTGGGGATGCTTTCAGCAGGCAGATGGCGCTCTCGGCAATGATCTTTGAGGTGGAGCCGTAGCCGGGGTCGCGATCCCCCGTGACGAGAATGCGGACCTCGCGGCCACCTTCATTCTCCGCCACGAACAGCACCTCGTAGAAGCCGGCCTCACGTTCGGCGCGGCTTGGTCCCTCGCCAGGCTTCGGCGCTGTTTCGGAGGCGAGCGGGGACGGCGCGGACGCGATCGCTTCGGCCAGGGCGCGACCGCTCTCGCCGGGGCCGGTGGACATCATCTCGTCGTAGATGAACCCGGTGCCGTAGGCGTGGCCCTGCAGCAGGTTCGAACGGTGAATGTTGCGCGTGTTGATCGGCGCCATGATGAACGGCGCGGCCCAGCTGCCGAGACGCTCGTCGTATGCCGGCGCCGATCCGGCGGGCTGGTCCGCGCCGCGGAAGCCGGGCGTGAGCGCGAACGGGTCCGCCAGCAACGCGGCGACCTCAGGGTCGGCGGATGCGGCGGCCAGGGTGGCGGACAGGCTTGCGGCAGTGCCGCCGGAGAAGCCGCCCTGCATTTTCTGCACGCGGCCGATCACGCGCGGCGCGGGCGCCCCGGAAGCCCGGCGCGCTTCGATCTGCAGCTTGAGCACGCCGAGTTCGAACGGGATCGAGTCGAAACCGCAGGAGAACAGGATGCGTGCGCCGCTGGCGCAAGCGCGCTCGTGGTAGGCGTCGATCATGCGCCGCATCCAGGGCGGTTCGCCGCACAGGTCGAGGT
>CAXUHU010000140.1:3722-7732 GCA_964250925.1 uncultured Acetobacteraceae bacterium | reverse complement strand
GATCACGGCAGACCACATTATTAAAAGCCGAGAGGACCAATGGAAAGTGCTGGGGCTTTCGCTAACGTGACATTGGGGTAGTGCTGCTCGGGAAGGAAGCTCTTGCCGCAACAATCCGCTCTTCGGCGCGGGCAGCCATGGAGTGCCCGATAAACGCCCGCCGAAGAGGTTTTAGGACGAACATGGCGAGCATTGCGGCTAATACGTTCACGCTGGCAGCGGCATAGAGCACAGCCAACCAGGTTCCGGTCGCCTCCCGCAGCAGGCTGCCGAGCGGCACCAGCAGCGCTGCTGTGCCCTTAGCGGTGTACAGCAGCCCATAATTGGTTGCTGCAAACCTGCGGCCGAATGTGTCGCCGCAAGTGGCCGGAAACAGTGAGTAGATCTCGCCCCAGGCGAAGAACACCACGCCGGTCAGGACGACGAAGGCCACCGGGTTGGCGGCCTGCCAGACCAGGACGAGGATGCCCAGCCCTTCCAACAGGAACGCGATGAACATGGTGTTCTCACGGCCGATATGGTCCGACACCCACCCGAAGAAGGGACGCGTCAGCCCGTTCAGCACGCGGTCGATCGCCAAGGCGAATGTGAGCGCGGGCATTGTCAGAAACAGCAACGTCACCGGCGTTTTCGCAACGCCGAAATCGGCCGCGATGACCGAGAGCTGCGCGGTCGCCATCAACCCACCGGCGCCCACCAGGACAAAGAGCAAATACATCAGCCAGAATATCGGCTCGCGCACTACCTCGCCCGGCGCGTAGTCGCGGGTGACGTCGTGCAGACGCGACGGGCGAAGCGCGTTCATGCCGCTTGCCGAAATTGGGGTGTTCCGCGACGTGACCGAACCAGGCGGTGCTTGCAGCAGCTGCGCCGCCACAACGACCACGATCCCTTGCAGGAGGCCGAAAAACAGAAATGTCGATTGGTAGCCGTTGCGGGCGATCATATTGGAGATCGGCACCAGCGTGACGGCCGAGCCCGCACCGAAACCCGCGGCGGTCAGGCCGGCCGCCAGGCCGCGCCGGTCGGGGAACCATTTGATCGCGTTGCCAACGGTGGCGCCGTAGATGAAACCCGAGCCGACGCCGCCGAGGGCCGAACCGACATACAGCACCGTGAGCGACGCGGCGACACTGTCCAGCACCCAAGACGCGCCGATCAGCACGCCGCCTGCGCACACCGTCAGTTTCGGCCCAATCCGGTCGATGACGTAACCTTCGAGCGGCAGCAGCCACGTCTCGCACAGGACGAACACGGTAAACGCTACTTGAATGGCGGCACGATTCCAGCCGTGCGCGCGACCGATCGGAAGCACGAACAACGTCCAGCCGTATTGCAGGTTGGCGATCATCACCATGCAGACGATGCCGACGATCAGCTGGCCCCAGCGGGATCTCAGTGCGGCCATCGCTTATGCTCTGCCTGCATCGTCGTGCCGCATGGCGGCGCGCTGCCGTACCAGCGCCAGCATGGCGTGGCTGATCGGAGTCGCAACGCCCACCCAGCCGGCCAGCTCGACGACCGCCCCCAGGATGGCCTCGATCTCCAGCGGGCGCCCCATTTCCAGATCTTGCAGCATGGATGTCTTGTGGCGGCCCACCTCTGCCGCGCCGTCGATGCGCTTTTCCACATCGATGGCGAAGCGGATGCCCAGCGCCTCGGCCACCGCCTGGCCCTCCAGCATCATCGCACGCGCCACCGCCCGGCTGCCGGGGTCACCTGTGATCACGTCCAGCGGAGCGGTGGTTAGCGCGCTGATCGGATTGAAGGCCATGTTGCCCCACAGCTTCACCCACACTTCGTCGCGTATGCGCGGCCGAACGGGGGCTTTCAGGCCGGCCGCAATCATCAGGGCCGACAGGGCGCCCGCGCGAGGCGAGCGCGTCCCGTCCGGCTCGCCCAGGCTGAAACGGTCGCCATAACTGTGGTCGATCACCCCCGGTGAAGCGATGGTAGCGGCGGGATAGACGATGGAGCCGAGGCACTGCGCCGGCGGCAGTGCGGCCGACAACGCTCCCGTCGGGTCGACCGAGACGATCCTGCGGCCGCCAAAGGGCGCGGGCAGGCCATAGCTATACCACCACGGCACGCCGTTGATGGCCGTCACGATCGTGGTGTTCGGTCCTATCAAAGGTGCCAATTGCGGCAGGGCCGGTTCCAGCGAATGCGCCTTCAGGGTCAGAATTAGATAATCCTGCGGACCGATCGCATCGCCATGCGGCACGGCGTTCGGGCGTGTCACGATCCGCTCGCCACCGGACTGCAGCACCAACCCTTCCCGCTGCACCGCCGCCAGATGCGGGCCGCGTGCCACGATGGATACGGGCGTGCCGGCCGCTTCCAGCCTGGCCGCCAGCAGGCCGCCGATCGCACCGGCGCCAAAAACGCAGATGCTTGGCATCACGCAATTTCTTGCGCGGTCAGGCCGAGTTTTTCCGCCAGCCCAATGCGCTGGATTTTCCCCGTGGCCCCTTTCGGGATGTCGTCCATCAGCAGGATGCGCCGGGGCACCTTGAAGGCTGCCAGACGGACGGATGCGAAATCGCGTATTTCCGCCTCGGTCGCAGTCGTCTCCGGGCGCAGCACCACGACGGCCCCCACCTCCTCGCCCAGCTTGCCGTGCGGGATGCCGAAGGTGCAGGCCTGGGCCACCGCCGGGTGGTCCAGCAGCACCACGTCCACCTCAAGCGGGCTGATCTTCTCGCCGCCGCGGTTGATCTGCTCCTTCAGCCGCCCGGTCAGGAACAGGTAGCCTTCCTCGTCCAACCGGCCCTGGTCGCCGGTGCGGAACCAGCCGTCGGTGAACGCTTTTGCGTTGGCCGACGGGTTGCTGTCGTAGCCCAAGGTCACGTTCGGGCCGCGGATCACAACCTCGCCCACTTCGCCCTGCAACAGGACAACATTTGCATCGTTCATGATGGCGATCTCCGGCCCTGCCGCGATACCGACGGCGCCCGGCTTGCGTGCGCGGGGGGGCAGGGGGTTGCTGGCCATCTGATGGGCTGCCTCGGTCATGCCGTAGGCTTCGATCACCGGGGCGCCAAAAACCTCCTCCAACTCGGCCATCACCTGCGGCGGCAGGGAGGCGGAGGACGACCGGATGAATCGCAGTTTTGCCGCGCGCGCCTGGTCGGCATGGGCGCGCATGCGCATGAGGATGGCTTGGTGCATCGTGGGCACCGCCGTGTACCAAGTCGGCTGCACGTCGTTCAGCAGTTCGGCAAACTTAAACGCGTTGAACCCCGGCGTGCAGCACACCCCCGCCCCCGCCGAGAGCGAGGCCGTTACCCCAGCGATCAGCCCGTGGATATGAAACAACGGCATGACGTTCAGGCAGGTGTCGGACGGACCCAAGGCCAGCGAGCGCGCGATGTGACCGGCGGACGCGACGATGTTCGAATTTGTTAGCGGCACGATCTTCGGCCGAGCCGTGGTGCCGGAGGTGTGCAGCACCAAAGCCGCGTCGTCTGGCCCCGCCGCGCGGGTCGGCTTGGCTGCGCCATCGGGTGTGGCACCGTCCAGCCGGAACATGCCCGCGGCATCGCCCTCGGCCGCGATGAGATGGAGCGTCGGAATGCCCAGACGGCTGGCAACCTCGGAAGCCGCCTGGGCGCTGCCGGGTGACAGCACGATAGCGGCAGGTTTCAGGTCCGTCAGGTAGAACTCGAACTCGTCCGCCTTGTAGGCCGGGTTCAGCGGTGCTGCGCAGCATGCCGCGGCAACCGTCAGGAAGGCAGTGGCCGCCTCCGGTCCGTTTGGCAACACGATGCTCACCCGGTCGCCTGGACCGATGTCGCGATCGGCGAGCGTGCCGGCCACGGATGCGGTGAGCCGTGCAAGGGCCGGCCCATCCAGCCACGGCCGGCCAGGCGCGCCGATGGCACGCAGACCGGTCAGGCCGGCAATCAGTGCTGAAAGTGTAGACTCCATCAGAACGCGCTCCCAGAATGCCGGCACCGCGTACGGCTCGCTGCCTTTACGTGACGATTTCAAGGAATGCCACGTCAGGG
>CAXUHU010000140.1:0-3622 GCA_964250925.1 uncultured Acetobacteraceae bacterium | reverse complement strand
ACCGCGTACGGCTCGCTGCCTTTACGTGACGATTTCAAGGAATGCCACGTCAGGGCTTGTCCACCGCGCTGGCTGAAAGCTCAATTTTTTGCTGGCTTCAAACCGGTTGGTCAGCGTGCCGATGCCCTCGATGACGACACTCACCTCGGTGCCGGGTCGCAGCGGCAGCACACCCAGTGAAGTGCCACAGGCGATAAAATCGCCAGGCATCAGAGTCATCTCGCGAGACAGCAGGCTGACGATCCTGGCCGGCAGCAAAATCATATCCGACACCGCATAATTCTGCCTTTCCCGGCCGTTCAGCAGAGTGCGAACGGTCAGGGCCTGCGGATCGAGCCCTGTCACGACCACGGGCCCTACCGGGCCGAACGTGTCGCAGCTTTTCGCCCGCGCCCACTGCGCGAATGACGCATCTTCCTGGAGCAGGTCGAGCGCCGTAACGTCGTTGACGCAGGTGAAACCGAAGATCGCACGGGCAGCCTCTGCCTCGTCCACCCGGCTGCACCGGTTTCCAATCACGATGCCAAGCTCGCCCTCATAGACCGTTTTGCCCGTATAGGACGGCCCGACGTCGGACTTTTAGGACGGCTTGAACCGAATGACGGGAATACCGGCCTCGCGCAGCGCCTCGTTCACGAGGGCATCGCAGGCCTGCCGATCCTCCGGCGGTGTTAGCTTAGTGCGCCTATCAGCCGCCATAGCTGTAGCGGATGAGCGTCATCGAGCAGAGCCGCTATCGCGTCAGTGGCCACCGGACTACCTCCACAAGACCGCAACCAGACCTCCGTTGCACCAAGGAGCCGCTCATGTCTCGCCTTCCGCTTGTCGCGATCGACAGCATGCAAACAGCCCAGCGGGAGCAGTACGATCGCTTCCCGTCCAACCTGACCCGTGGGCTGCTGCTTATGGAGCAGCGACTGGCGAACGCCCTCCCCTCCACGGCAAACGCGTTGCGGACCAGCGGCCTAGACGCCAAAGTGCGGGAAGGCATTATCCTGCGAGTTGCTGCCTTGAGCCGCTGCCCCTTCGAGCGGATGCAGCACCTGGGTCAGGCCGAACAGGCTGGTTGGACGGCAGCCGAGATCGCGACCATCGAGGGTAGGGGGCCATTCGGCAGCCTCGGCACCTTCGGGGCCGTGCTGGACTTCGTCGATTCCTGCGTGGCCGCTCCGCAGGTGGCGGACGACATCTTCACCGCAGCCCGTGCCGTGCTGTCGGATCGCGACCTGGCCACGGTGGTTGTGCTGGTCGGCCACTACATGACGGTGGCCCGTTTTGTCGAGATCCTGGGCATTGAGCTTGACCCGGCCCCTAGCGACTGGACGGCCGAGCACTGACGGGCGTCGCCGCCGCGACAGAACTTCAGCTCTCGGGCCCTTCGCGCAGGAGCAGCCACACCAGTTGCCGGAACCAAGCGTGCCCAGCATCATCTTTGCAGCGGGGATGCCAGTAGAGCGCGATCTTGGATGGTGGCAGCGCCAAGGGTAAAGGGTGGATGACGACGGGCAGGCTCGGCGCCATCAGGGCCGCCACCCGGGCCGGCACGGTGGCGATCAGGTCGGTGCGCGCAACCACGGCGACGACGGCCAGGAAGCTCGGCTGCCAGACCGCGACCTTGCGCACCATTCCTACGGCGGCGAGCGCGCCGTCCACGGCATCGGCATACATTGGGCTGTCCTGCGGCAGCACCTGCGCGTGCTGCAGCTCGGCATAAGTCTCAAGCAGAAGGGTAGCATCCGCGATGGCGGGGTGGTTGCGACGGGCCACGCACACGAACGGCTCCGTAAAGGCGGCCTTTCGGACCAGCGCGTCCGGCGCAGCGGGGCAATGGCCGATCGCCAGATCCAGCTCGCCGCTCGCCATCCGTTCCTCGATGTGACGGAAGTCGGGTCCCTTGAACATCAGCTGTACGCCGGGTGCGTCGCGGGACAGCAGGGCCGCCAGGGCGGGCAGCAATGCGTACTCCACGAAGTCGGTGCCGATCAGGCTGAACGTGCGCCGGCTCGTCGCCGGCACGAAGCCGGCCGCCGGAGCTACCATCTGTTCGATGCCCGCCATGACGGGGCGGAGTTGCACGGCCAGCGCCTCGGCCCGTGGCGTCAGGCCGAGCCCGTGGGGTCCGCGGACCAGGATCTGGTCGCCGAGCAGGGCACGCAGCCGTGCCAGGCCGGCGCTCATCGCGGGCTGGCTGAGGTCCAGCCGCTCCGCCGCGCGGGTGACGTGCCGCTCGTCCAGCAGCGCCTGCAGGGAGACGAGGAGGTTGAGGTCGAAGCCGCGGAAATCCATGACGTGAATGATAGCGATAAACGCCCCGGCATGGCAGCGCTGCCGACACGACCCGACCTTAGCCCTAGCCCAGGATATCCCGCGCCGTTCGGCCCGGCTGGAGCAGGAGCCACAACCATGACGACGATTGCCCAGACCATCGAAGACCGGCTCGCCGCGATCGAGGACCGGTTGGCCATCTACACCCTGATCGCATCGCACCCGCCCAGCGCGGACACTGCTTTTGCCGACTATACGCGATCGGTCTATCTCGACGATGGCGTGTTCGACCGTGGTCCCGGCCTAGAAGGCGCGCGCGGTGTGGATGCGATCGCCTCGTTCACGCTCAAGCCGGAGCACGAGGAAGCAATCCGCGGCGGGCTCGCCCATTTCGTCAGCCTGCCCTTGATTGACCTGCGAGGGGCCGAGGCGTTCGTCACCTCCTATCTGCAGATTGTTCAGCTCGACCGCGAGGCGCCGCTGCGCGATCTGCCGAACCACGGACCGTCGCACGGCTACCGCATTCACCGCGTTTTGGTGAACCGCTGGCATTTGGTGAAGCGCGGTCCGGAGTGGTGGGTTCAAAGCCGCACGCTGCTGCCGGTGGATGGTTCGGCTGCACCCCGGCAGTTGCTAACGGATGGACTGGCCGGGGTGCTGAGTGACCGGCAGGGGGCAGCAGCCCAACCGGCAACGTAGCACCCATCCCGTTGGGCGTGGCATCTCAGCTCATAGCCTGTCCAAGCTTCCAGATGACATCCCCGGACTCCCACAGTCGATGAATTGCCGAACTAGCTTACGCAGTCGATCCATACCAAAGGAACTGAAGTGACCGATCAACAAGCAGTGCTGAGCCGTTTTTTGGACGAAGCCTCCATCCGCAACACCATCGCTCTCTTTGCCGACAGCGCCACGAGAGGTGATTATGACGTGTTCCGTAGCGTGTGGGCGGATGATGGAGAATTCGAGATCGGCAAGTCGCCACATGGGCAGAGTGCTTCCGGCGCGGAGGACATTGTCGCCATGCTCCGGCGTTTGAGAACTGGACGAAACTTTTTCGTCCAGTTCGCGGTGCCGGGGGTGATCGAGATCAACGGTGACGAAGCGACCACACGAACCTTCTGTCACGAGTCCGCAAGTGGGCCCGGTGAGAAATACTACAGGAATCATTGCGTCGCCTTCGATCGCCTAAAACGCTCTAACGACACCTGGGTATTCGTCAGCCGCTCGTTTCAATACCTGTGGCTGGACACCTCGCCGTTTTCCGGAGACGGCTTTCCGCTTTTTCCTGACAGCGGCGCATCATAGCGATCAACGCATGCCGCTGATGCTTCGAAACAGGTCAATCGACCATAAG
>CAXUHU010000139.1:0-7740 GCA_964250925.1 uncultured Acetobacteraceae bacterium | reverse complement strand
GGCGATCATGGACACGATTGCTGCCCTTCCGACGATCGAGCACCAGGAGGCGCATTTTCCCGAGGGGCTTGCGCTGGATTGCGGACAGCGCCTTGAGACGTTCGCACTCGCGTACTGTACATATGGCGCGTTGAATGCCGCGGGGTCGAACGCGATCCTGGTGTGCCACGCGCTGACGGGCGACCAGTATGTGGCCGAGCAGCAACCGGTGACGGGCAAGCCTGGCTGGTGGGAGAGCCTGGTCGGGCCTGGGCTGCCGATCGACACCGGCCGGTATTTCGTAGTTTGCAGCAACGTGCTGGGTGGATGCATGGGCAGCACCGGGCCGCGTAGCGTGCGGTCGGATGGCACGGTTTGGGGAACGGATTTTCCGCCCTTGACCATGCGCGACATGGTGCGCGCGCAACAGATGCTGATGGCGCGGTTGGGCGTGGAGGTGCTGTTCGCGGTTGTAGGCGGTTCCATGGGCGGCATGCAGGTGCTGCAATGGGCGGCCACCTTCCCCGATCGGGTGTTTGCGGCCGTGCCGATTGCGACCGCATCTTACCACTCGGCGCAGAACATCGCGTTCAATGAAGTGAGTCGGCAGGCGATCGCGGCTGACCCGGATTTTGCCGGCGGACGCTATTGGGCTGAGGGGCGGGTGCCGGCGCGCGGCTTGGCGGTGGCGCGCATGATGGCACACATCACGTATTTGTCGGAGGAGGCGCTGACCCGGAAGTTTGGCCGCAAGACGCGTCGGGAGGATGGCGGGCAGGCAAGCTTTTTCGGCGACGTGTTCGAGGTGGAGAGTTACCTGCGACACCAGGGCAGCAGCTTCGTCCGGCGGTTCGATGCCAACTCGTATTTGACGGTGACGCGGGCGATGGATTGGTTCGACTTGGCGGCCGAGCACGATGGGGATCTGTCGGCGGCTTTTGCAGGGACGAAGACGCGGTTTTGTTTAGTGTCGTTCACGTCGGACTGGCTGTTTCCGACGGCGCAGTCGCGCAGCGTGGCCCGGGCGTTGAACCGGGCGGCCGCGAACGTGAGTTTTGTGGAGATCGAGACGGATCGGGGGCATGACGCATTCTTGTTGGACGAGCCAGATTTTTACCGGACGTTGGCGGGGTTTCTGACGGGTTGTGCGGAGCATGCTGGGATTGCGTGAGGGAAGCACTTCCTTTCTGAAAGGAAGCAAGAGACTTTTATGCATGGTATGGCGCCTGCCCCACCGCGCACCCCAAGGAACAAAAGTCTTTTGGTTCTTTTCTTCAGAAAAGAACCCCTCCCCTCCATGCGCGTAGATCTGAAACTGATCGCCAGCCTGATCGAACCAGGCTCACGCGTCCTCGATATCGGCAGTGGCGACGGCACTCTGATCGAGCACCTGTTCCGCACTCGCGGCTGCGATGCTCGTGGGATTGAAATCGACATGGCCGAAGTGACGCACGCCGTGCAGCACGGGCTGCCGGTGATGCACGGGGACGCGGATAACGATCTGGCGCAATATCCGGACGGCGCATTCGACTACGTGGTGCTGACACGCACGTTGCAGGCGGTGGAACGGCCGCGCGAGGTGCTGCGACAGATGCTGCGGATCGGCACACGCGCGCTGGTGAGTTTTCCGAATTTCGGCCATTGGCAGGTGCGGCTGCAGCTGCTGCGCTCCGGCAGGATGCCAATGACGGCGACCTGGAGCCGCCCGTGGTACGAGACGCCGAACATTCACCCGTGCACGATCCTCGACTTTCGCGAGCTGTGTGCGAAAGATGGCTACGCTGTGGAGCAGTGGCTGGCGATCGACGAGGCGGGGCGGAA
This sequence comes from uncultured Acetobacteraceae bacterium, assembly GCA_964250925.1. Classification (GTDB taxonomy): domain Bacteria; phylum Pseudomonadota; class Alphaproteobacteria; order Acetobacterales; family Acetobacteraceae; genus BOG-908. Next base: position 5,940 of record CAXUHU010000139.1, on the reverse strand, counting down.
ATCGCCTTGGCGGCGATCTTTGCGTTTGGCCAACATGTTCGGCGAACAGGCAATGTTCTTGATGCGGCGGGCCTGATGGATATCGCTTCAGCAGGAGGCTCGCACATCATCACCGTGTCTCGGGCTGCGTTTGCGCGGCCGGATACGGATTTCCTGTGTTTCGGAGAGAGCGACGTTGCGGCACCTGCGGTGGCGCATGCGGCATTGACGGCGTCGATGGCGGCGGGGGAGACGCGGTACTCCGATGTGCGCGGCACGCCGGCGCTGCGGGCGGCACTGGCTGCGCATCTGAGCCTGCGGCATCGCCTGCCGGTTGCTGAGGGCCGGGTGCAGGTGACCGGGTCGGGCATGGCGGCAGTACATGTGGCGATGTCTGCATTGCTGCGGTCGGGCGACCGGATTGTGCACATCACGCCGGCTTGGCCAAACTCCCTTAATGCAGCGCGCATGCGGGGGGCCGAGGTGGAGGAGTTCGCTCTGTCGCCTGCGGAGGAGGGCGGGTTCAGGCTGGATTTCGATCGCTTGGCGAAGCGGTTGGTGGGTGCGCGGGCGCTGTGGGTCAACAGCCCGAGCAATCCCACGGGCTGGACGGCCGACGCGGCGGAGTTGCAGGCGATCGTAACGCTGTGCCGGACTACCGGCACGTGGCTGATCGCCGACGAGGTTTACAACCGGCTGGTCTATGATGGGTCGGCGCAGGCGGCATCCGCGCTGGATGTCTGCTCGCCTTCAGACCGGCTTCTGGTGGTGGGTAGCTTTTCCAAGGCCTGGGCGATGACTGGATTCAGGATCGGCTGGCTAATCGTGCCGGAGGCGACACGGGACAGTTTTTCGGAGCTGGTGGAGATTACGCATTCGGGGGTGGCAAGCTTTGTACAGGCTGCAGCCCTGGCGGCATTGGCCGATACAGATTTCGTCGAGAGATTTCGGATATATTGTGCCGCGGGGCGTAGCTTGACGACCGAAGCGCTTGCCGGATTGGACGGAGTACGTTTCTCTGCGCCGGCCGGTGCGTTCTATGCATTTTTCAGTGTTGACGATTTGCAGGACAGTCTAAGTTTCGCATTGCGGCTTGTGCATGAGCATGGGGTCGCTTTAGCGCCTGGCTGCGCGTTCGGGGCCGCTGGCGAAGGACACCTGCGGCTGTGCTTTGCCCAATCACCTGACGTGCTGACCCGTGCTTTGGAGCGCTTGCGCAGTGCTTTGGTCAGCGCGCCGCGTTAATCGGCTCTATTTCCAAGGTGTGACGCTGCGCGCCGGCCTTGGTAGGTTCATAGCGGCCATCGGATCGCTGCTGCGCGAACCCGTCTTCTGTCAGGCGTTGCAGGCAGGGGCCATCTTTCAGCGCGGGCGGGCGGCCGATTGGCCCTGCGAGCATCAGACGATGCAAGGCGGCGCGGCAGCAGGTTTCCAGGTAGGGTTGATCCCACATCGCCCTGCACTGGCGCGGATAGGAGTTAAGCGCAAGCCTTGATGTATGATCGGCGCTTCGGCAGGACTGGGCGCTCATGAACCTAGCGCTCCTCGCCACCCGCCTGACCCCGCTGCTGCGGTTGATGGATGCGGAAGCTGCCCACGGTCTGGCGCTGCGTGCACTGAGTGCGGGGCTGGCCGGGCGGCAGGGGACGCCTGACCCGGAGCGGTTGGCCGTGCGGGCGATGGGGTTGCACTTTTCCAACCCGATCGGGTTGGCGGCCGGCTTCGACAAGAACGCGGTGGCTATCATCCCGCTGTTGCGGCTGGGTTTCGGTTGTGTGGAGGGCGGGACGGTGACACCGCTGCCGCAGGCGGGCAACCCTCGGCCTCGCCTGTTCCGCTTGCCGCAGCACAGAGCCGTCATCAACCGGCTGGGGTTCAACAATTTAGGGCTCGATGCCTATGTGGCGCGGCTTGCCACGCTGCAGGCAAGGCCGGGGCGGCTTGGGGCAAATATCGGTATCAACAAGGAGGGCGCCGATCCGGAGCGAGACTACCCGGCGCTGGTCGCTGCGGTGACGCCGTATGCAGACTATGTGACGATCAACATCTCTTCGCCGAACACGCCCGGGCTGCGGGATTTGCAGGGCGAGGCCCGGCTGCGCGGGATATTGCGCGCGGTCGCGGCCCAGGTGCCGGTGCGGCCGCCTTTGCTGGTGAAGATCGCGCCAGACCTGTCCGACGACGGACTGGCGACAGTGGTGGACGTGGCCTTGGAAGAAGGGGCAGCCGGTCTGATCATCAGCAACACAACGATCTCGCGACCGCCTGATCTGAGCGGCCTGAACGCGCATCAAGCCGGTGGGCTGTCGGGCGCTCCTCTGTTTTCGCGCTCGACGGAGATGCTTCGCAAGGCCTACCGGCTCGCCTCCGGACGATTGACGCTCGTCGGCTGTGGAGGCGTTCGGACCGGTGGAGACGTGCTGACACAGCTGCGCGCCGGGGCCGGCCTGATACAGCTTTATACCGAGTTTGCCTATGCGGGACCGGCGTTGGTGGGGCGCATGAAAGCCGAGTTGCTGGATGCTCTCGACGCGGATGGGTTTGCGCATGTGGCCGATGCTGTCGGAGTGGATTGCTGATGCGGCACATCGAAGGTTTGCGGGAGATCGCGGTCGATTATGACGGATTTATCATCGATCTATGGGGCGTGGTGCATGACGGCGTGACTCCGTATCCGGCTGCATTGGATTGCCTGGGGCGCCTACGTGGCCGACCTATTACGCTGCTGTCCAATGCCCCTCGGCGCGGGGTATCGGCCCAAAGCATGCTGCGGCTTTTGGGGGTTGGGGACGAGCTCTACAGCAACATCCTTACCAGCGGCGAAGCCGCTTGGCTGGCCTTGCGGGACAGGACCGACCCCTGGTTCGCCCGGCTGGGCCACACGGTCTATCATCTTGGGCCGCAGCGGGATCGCAATGTGCTGGATGGGCTTGGGTTGCGGCTGGTGGGAACGCCGGAGAAGGCTGATTTCCTGTTGAACACGGGGCCGGACGACGATGCAAAGGAACCCCGGGAGTTGGCGGTTTTCGTGCCCGAGCTGGATGAATGCCTGCGGGCCCAGCTGCCGATGATCTGCGCCAACCCGGACCTATCGGTTGTAAGGGGTGGTGTTCGGCTCTTATGTGCGGGCGCACTGGCCGAATACTATCGGCAGGCGGGGGGTGACGTGTTCTCGCTTGGCAAGCCGGATCCGGCTATCTACAGGATGGCGCTTGAGATGCTGGCGGTGCCAGCGGATCGAGTTCTGGCGATCGGCGATTCATTGCGCACCGACGTAGCTGGTGCGGCCGGTTACGGCTTGGCTAGCGTGTGGGTGCTAGACGGTGTGCATGCCGACCAAGCGGTGAACGAGGCTTCGGCGCGAAGTTTGGCGTCTGACTACAAGCTCTGCCCCACTGCGATGATGAGGCGGTTGGCTTGGTAGAACATGGCGCTCACGCGTGGCCGGCAGTACCTGACAGCAGAATAGGATCCACCTTCAGAATGGCCATGGCGCGGCGCCACTTGGTTTCATGGTCCGCGTCGAACAGGATATCGATGCTGGCTGGGGCTGACAGCCAGGCATTCTCGCTGATCTCGCGGTCAAGTTGTCCGGGGCCCCACCCGGCATAGCCGAGAGCGAGAAATCCCTGACGTGGACCGCCGCCATCGGCAATCGCCTTTAGCACGTCCAGACTGGCGGTAAGGGCGATCTGCGGGTCGACTATAAGGCTGCCATCTCCGGTCCAGTCTGCTGAGTGCAGCACAAAACCACGGGCACTATCGACGGGACCACCGCGATACAGGTCGATCTGTCGCGCCGGCGGAACCGGGGTTACGGCGAGCTGCTGCAGCAGATCGCCGAAGCTGGGGCTGGCGAGGGGGCGATTGAGCACGATACCCATCGCGCCGTCTGGCGTATGGGCGCAGATATAGATGACGACCTGACTGAAATGTGGCGTACTCATGCTCGGCATGGCGATCAGGAACTGGCCTGTGAGCAACCCGTCAGTGGTGGGTGCAGCCGGCTTGTCGGGCACCTTCGGCTTGGCGCTCCGGAGTTTTGACGTCGTCGGCTTGGCCATTGATGCTGCCTAGTCTCCTGCTTCGGACCGACCTCGTGGTTGGCCTAAGCCCAAAGATAAGCCTGCCGATCCCCAACACCATCCCTCCTTGTCGGGTGGTGGTGACACTCTTGATGAAAATGATTACAGGCTGCTGCCTTATATGGGAGTGACGCTGATGATCAAGCTAGGTGACGTGCTTGCCTCGCTTAAAGTGACTCTCGCAACACTGGATGGCCCGAGAGAGAGTTCGACCGATGACTTGTTTCGCGGCAAGCGCGTCGTGTTGTTTGCAGTGCCGGGAGCATTCACCCCGACCTGTACGGCGCAGCACTTGCCAGGGTTCAACAATAACGTAGCTAAGTTTAGAGAGCGTGGAGTGAGCGCGATCGTCTGTATGGCCGTCAATGATGCCTTCGTTCTTGGTGCGTGGGCCAGGAGCGAGAACATTAGCACAGACATCACCCTGTTGGCCGATGGCTCAGCCCTGTTTACTCGTGCTCTAGGGTTAGAACTGGACTTGACCCAGCGAGGCCTTGGAATACGCAGCCAGCGCTTTGCGATGGTTGTGGAGGACATGCGAGTGATACACTTGGCTGTTGAGCAGCCCGGAGACTTTGACGTGAGCAAGGCGGAGTCAGTTTTGCAATGGTTGCGAGCGACATGTGAGGTGGGATGAGATAGCCGATTTAATTTCTTGTTCTTCGTGCGTTCTCTTTCCAGCCACACCGGACCGCGGCACCCTAACCTACGGTTGTAGATCAGCTCGCCAGCACGTTTTTTGAGGCGGTAAACTGATGGCGGAGTGCTCATGCAAGAAGGCTGGGTGTATGTTCTTGTCAACTCCTCGATGCCGGGGATGGCCAAGGTAGGGCGGACATTTCGTCTCCCCAGTGAGCGGGTTGCTGAACTACAATCGACGGGAGTAGCAACGCCATTCATTCTAGCGTATGAGCAAGCGTTTGCCGATTGCTGCGCCGCAGAAAAGGCCGTGCACGATGAACTGGATCGGCGCGGCTTGCGCGTGGCTCTGAATCGAGAATTTTTTCGGGGACCGCCGTCGGATATAATCAGGTTGGTGTTGGAGACCGCCGACCAGCCTGCTCCGCATGTTCGCCCAGCAGCGGATGGTTCAGCCAAGATGTTGTTGAAGGCCGGCGACGAATGTTTTTTTGGCGCAGGTGAGCGTTTACAGGACATGGCTGAGGCGATCCGCTTCTACAAGCTTGCGGTCGTGCGTGGCTCGCTGATTGCCTACGAGCGGCTTGGCCAGACCTACATAGGGCTGTATGTCGCTCGAAAAGACATTGGTACACGGCGACGGGCAATGGATTTGCTGCGGGAGGGTGCGCGCAGTAAGAACTATTATTGTTATGCTGAAATGGCGACATTGTTTGCTTTTGAACGGAATGTCCTTAATTTTAGGAAGGCTTGGGAACTCTTTTTCGCAATAAGAAAGGCTGAATTTGATGCGGAAGTCGAGGCGGAAACGGCTCGCTTCATAAAAGCCTGTTGTAACTACATTGCCGGGAGTTTAGCCCTTGGCTTGCAACCAGAGTGTCAATACCAACTAAGCAGCGTTTTGCACGATCTGATTAACTTGCTGCTTATTGACCTTGATGAAGTGCGGAACGATCAAGAGGCAAGATTTTTGATTGTAGCATGTTTGCGATGGATATTCCTATCGCTACCATCCGATCGATTGCCAAAAATACTCCACCGGAAAAATGTCATTAGACCTTCCTATCAATTGCTGGAGCCGCGGGATGGGTTAAGGCCGCCAGGATATGGCCTACCACTCGCCTCTCGGCAGCTAGCTTTTTAAAATTGCGCAATTTACCTCTATTAGGGTGTGGACTCATGTGATCCATTGTGTGACGGCGATGGCGAGGCAGAGGCCTGCCAGGAAGTTGCGAGC
>CAXUHU010000138.1:982-7746 GCA_964250925.1 uncultured Acetobacteraceae bacterium | reverse complement strand
GGCGCCAGTGGTGCAGGCGCAGCCCGACCGCGACGTGAGCGAGCGGCCGATCGCCGGCGCTCCGCTGGAGTATCCGCCGCAGATGCAGGAGGAGGAGCGCGAAGGGTCGGCCCGGGTGTCGTGCAACGTGGATACGGACGGCAGCACCAGCGGTTGCAAGATCGATTCGGTCAGCGGCGGATCGGCCTTCGGGACGGCGGCGTTGACTTACGTCAAGCACGCACGCTACCGGCCGCGCACGCATAATGGTGTTCCGATGGCCGCAGCCCATCAGTGGAACATCGTCTTCAAGCTGGGCGGCTAGCGCCAGACTCAACAGATATCGATACCGGCGTCATCCATGCGATGGCGCGAGAAAGGAGTGAGTATGCACAAATCCAATCGCACAACCGCCCTGGCCCTGTCGCTCGCCGTGGGCGCCGGCTCGTTCGCGCCGTTTGCCGCCTTCGCGCAGGCTGCCGCACCAGCCCCGGCCGCACCTCCGGCCGCCACGGCACCAGCGGCGGCACCGGCACCGGCCGTAACGCCACCCGCCGCCGGCGCTCCCGCAATGCCCGGCACGGCGCCGGCCCCCGGCGCGCCCGGTGCCGACACGACCGGCGCCGCCCCAGGCGCCCCGGCCGCCGTTTCGCCCGGCGCACCGGGGGCGCCCGGCGCACCGGGAACGGCCGACACCACCAACGCGGTGGATAACGGCAACGGAACGCAGACGGTGGAGAACCCCTACGGCCTCTCCGCCTTGTGGAAGACCGGCGACTACGTTTCCAAGACCGTGCTGGTGATGCTGGCGATCATGTCGCTGGGCACCTGGTACATCATGATCACCAAGTTCTGGGAGCAGGCGCGCGTGTTCTCCGCCTCACGCGCGGCCAACCGGGACTTCTGGAAGACCGCCTCGGTCAACGACGGCGTGCAGCGTCTCAAGCCGGCAAGTCCGTTCCGCTACATCGCCGAGAACGGCATCTCGGCCACCCAGCATCACGAGGGCAAGCTGACCGACGCTATCGACCTGCACACCTGGGTGACGATGGCCATCCAACGTGCACAAGAAACAGTCAGTGCGCGTTTGCAGGGCGGGCTGGCGTTCCTGGCTACCGTGGGCTCGGTCAGCCCGTTCGTGGGCCTATTCGGCACGGTGTGGGGCATCTATCACGCGCTGACGGCCATCGGTGCCGCCGGCCAGGCCAGCATCGACAAGGTAGCGGGCCCGGTGGGTGAGGCGCTGATCATGACCGCGATCGGCCTGGCGACCGCCGTGCCGGCGGTGCTCGGCTACAACTTCCTGGTCCGCCGCAACAAGACGGCCAACGAGAAGGTGCGCAACTTCGGCAGCGACCTGCACAGCATCCTGCTGAGCGGACGCCGTGTCAGCGTGGCCCAGGGTGCCGCCGCAAACACACTTGCCCCCGTCGCAGCCCGGGTCGCCTAGCTTATGTCGATGCAGGTCGGCCCCTCCGAGGGCGAGGACGAGGTCGTCTCGGCCATCAACACGACGCCGCTCGTCGATGTCATGCTGGTGCTGCTGATCATCTTCCTGATCACGATCCCTGTGGTGACGCACACCGTTCCGGTGTCGTTACCCAAGGACCGCAACCAGCCGACGCAGACCAAGCCCGAGAACATCACGCTCAACGTGACGAAGGATGGCGACTATTTCTGGAACGGCCGGCCCATCGCCGACATCCCGACTCTGGTCGACAAGCTGAAGACGGTCGCCGTGAAGGTGCCCCAGCCGGAGGTGCACATCCGCGCCGACCAGGACGGCCGCTACGAATTCGTCGGCAAGGTAGTGGTCGCCCTGCAACGGGCCGGCATTTACAAGATTGCCTTCATCACCGAGCCGCCGCCGAACAACGTCGGCCAATAGCCGGGTAATTCCGCGCAGGGAGATCAACTATGGCTATGACCATGCCCACCGGGGGCGGTGACGACATGGACGTGGTGGTGGACATGAACACCACGCCCTTGATCGACGTGATGCTGGTTCTGCTGATCATGTTGATCGTTACCATACCCATCCAGACCCACGCGGTGAAGCTGGACCTGCCGGCCGGCAACCCGCCGCCGCCGCCGGTGCCGCCGACCGTGGTGACGATCGACGTGGATTTCGACGGTACGATCTCCTGGAACGGCGAGGCGATGCCGGATGAAGCGTCGTTGCAGGACCACCTGATCGCGGCGTCCAAGGCAGACCCGCAGCCGGAGGTGCACCTGAAGCCCAACAAGCTGGCCACGTACAAATACGTGGCGCACGTGATGGCCGACGCACAGCGGCTGGGGGTGACCAATATCGGCCTAGTCGGCAACGAACAGTTCATGGGGCCATGACGGAATGATACCTCGTTTTCTTGCCTGTGCCGCGCTAGCGGCCGGGCTGGTCACCGCCGGCCTGAGTGCGGCCGACGCCGCCACGTTGCGCGCCGAAGTGGGCAAGCCGCTGCAGAAGGCGCAAGCGCTGGCGAACGCGCGCAACTATCGCGGCGCCATCCAGCAGATCAACATTGCAGCCGCCGCGCGCGGCCTGACCTCGGAAGAGAGCTTCGTCATCGAGCAGGAGCGCGGCTCGATCGCGCAGAGGTTCAACGACAACGCGACGGCCTCCAAGGTGTATGCCGACATGCTCGCTTCCGGCCGCGTGCCGGCGAGCGAGCGGCCGAAGCTGCTGCTCGCCGAAGCGAGCATCGCGTTCGACGCCAAGAACTTTGCCGGCGCCGTCAACTGGTACCAGCAATACCTCAAACTTGCTCCCACCGACGCGGCCGCCCGCGGCTACCTGATCAGCGCCTATTATCAGAACAAGGATTACGCCACCGCCGGCCGCCTGCAGGCCGAACAGGTAGCCGCGACGGTGCGGGCCGGCCGCCGCCCGACCGAGGAGCAGCTGCAACTGCTGGCAGCCTGCCAGCGCGAAGGCGGCGATACGCTGGGTTTCGGCAACACCATGGTGCAGCTCGTCACCTATTACCCCAAGCCGGATTACTGGCAGAACCTGGTGCACAGCGCGCAGACACGCCCCGGTTTCGCCAGCCGATTGACGCTGGACATCGATCGTTTCGAGTTGGCGACAGGATTGCTGACCAAGCCGGACGACCTGATGGAGATGGTGGAGCTTGCCCTGCAGGTGCCGGTGCCTGGCGAGGCGAAAGTGATCACCGACCATGCCTACAGCACCGGCGCGTTCGGCAACGGGCCAGGTGCGCCGCGGCAGCAACGCCTGCGCGACCTGGTGAACAAGACCTACGCCAGCGAACTGGCCGCCCTGCCCGGCCGCGAGGCCGAGGCGCAATCGAGCCACGACGGCAATCTGCTGACAGCGCTCGGTGAGGAATACGCAAGCTACGGCCAGTATCCAAAAGGCGTCGCACTCATGGAGGCGGGCCTGCGCAAGAGCGGCTTGCGCCACCCCGACGACAGCCGGTTGCATTTGGGTCTGGCCTACATGAACGCCGGCCAGAAACCGCGGGCCATTGCGATGTTCCGTACCGTCGGCGGCAAGGAAGGTGCGGCGGAAATTGCGCGGCTGTGGATGATGTTGTTGTCTAAAACCTAGGCAGAGTCTTCAAGAACCGCAGAACGGCCTCGGCGTGCTACGTCGGGGCCGTTTGAGTTTGTGTGCCACGCGAACACGTGGCCGTTCTTGCACCTGTTGCCGTGCGACCACATCGGATTGCCGTCGTGTGACTAAGGCCGATGAGGCGTTGTGTCGCGTCGCCGCATGGCTGCACTGTTCAGCCGTAAGCCCCGAGACGAAACAACGTTTTGGCGAGGGGCATGTCTCGGGCCGGTGCGAAACGAAGCCGGTCCGATTTGAAGGACAGGTGGCGGGCATGTTGGGACATATCACCTCAAGGCAGCGTTTGATGCTGACAGCGTGCGCCGTGGCGTGCGGCGTGATGCCCGCCTGGCGCCTTTCGGCCCAAAGCGCGCAAAGCCAGAGCGCGCAAACATCGGGCACGCAGGTATTCGGCACGGAGACGCGCAGCGTGCCGGATGTGCGGCTGGCGCAGGAGGCGTTGCCGACCAGGGCGCCGAGCTCGAGCGGCGTGCCGCCCCGCGGGCAAACGCCCAGTCAATCCATTCCGCCTGACGTCAGCCGTGGCGCGTCGGAGAACATCATCGTAAGGGCGCAGCGCCGGCTGCTGAAGGAAAAGAACTCTCCATCGGCCGTCACCGAACTTGGCGAACGGCAGATCCAGCAGGTCGGCATTTCCGGCAGCCCCTCTACGCTGCTGCGTCAGGCGCCATCGATCTACGTCTATCAGCAGGGCATCGGCGACTCGGCGCCTGAGCTGACCATACGCGGCGCACGCGGCCTGGAGACCGCCTCCACGCTCGACGACGTGCCGACGCAGGACCTGTTGGCGCCGGGATCGTCCTCCATCCAAAATAACATCGGCAGCATCTTCACGCTCGGCCAGATCAGCGGTGTATCGATCTATCCCGGCATCGCTTACCCGGACAAGAACACGTTTGGAACGATTGGCGGCACGATCGCCTATCAGTCCAAGCGCCCGACCAATGATTTCTACATCGACGTGTTCGGCAGCGTCGGTTCATTCCAGACCTACACCGAAGGGTTCGAGGTCAACTCCGGATCGCTCGACGGGCCGCTCGGCACGGGAGACAACGCGCCCAAGGTTCTGCTGAACTACAAAAACCTGCAGACCGCCGGCTTCATCGATTACACGGGCAACCGTGAGAACGAGATGGAGTTCGCGTTCGACAAGCCCTACGACGATGGTCTGTCCAAGTTCCAGACGACCGTGCTCTACAACACCGGGAACGGCTATATCCAGACCGAGCCGGTGCCCACGCCCTACCTCAATCAGAACGGGCTGTTCAGCAACTATCCGACCAACGCGTCGGCGGCCTTCGAGCAGAACGATTACCTGACGGTCATCATGAAGGACGACACGTACGTCAATGACAACCTCAACGTCGGGGTGACGGCGTTCTATTTGCGCAATGATGCCGACTCCACGACGTTCGGTGCGCTTGCGGCAAGCCCGCCTTTCGGGGATCCCAACCCATATGCCGTCAACGGGGCTGCACCGTTCCTGAACACGCCGGCGGGCTTTAACTACGGAGCCTATTACGGTCCTGGAAACCTCAACTACAAGGCCGGCGTCTATCCCTATAACCCGCTTGCCGTCTATCCTCCTGGTTCGCCGAATTGTCCCGCTTCCTACGTCGCCGAGTACGCCGCAGCGGGCGGTGTTGCCCCCTGCGGTCTGAACGGCGAGTTGGTCCATCACATGTCGTCCACCTATGGCATCCAGCCCAGGGTGACGTACATCGCGCCCGAGATTTTCGGCATTGCCAACACCGTCAAGATCGGCGGCTTGTTCGCAAAAGAGACCTCTCCGTCCGACCGCAGCTATTTCGGGGCGACGTTCAATGTTCCTCAGACGCCCGGCAACCTGGACAACATCTTCGGCGGGGGCTTCGACGGAGGCGTGCAACGCACGATCGCGCAGGGCTACATCCAGGACAAGATCGACCTGCTCGACAACACGCTGCACATCACGCCGGGCGGCACGTTGCAGACGACCTACTCCAGCCTCAAGGAAAGTGCGATCTTCGACTTCGCGTCCAACGGCTACGTCAACTTCAAGTCGACGAAGTACAACCGCGAGTGGCTGCCATTCTTCAACGTCACCTATGATTTCGACAAGATAGCGCCGGTGCTCAAGGGGCTGCAGGTCTATGGCAGCACCGGGCAGTCCGCATTGTTCGCACCCGTAACCGATTTCAGCCCCAACGCGGCGGGATCGCCGCCGAATGCCTCCATCGTGCACCTCTACGAGGGCGGCGTGAAATACAACACGTCCAAACTGCTTCTCTCGGTGGATTACTTCTACCAGAAAGTGGATCGCGACTTCGGCTTCTACACCTCCGAATCCGGTCCGACGCTTGGGCAGAACATCTACAACGACAACGGCCAGCGCGAATTCAAGGGCGTGGAAGGTGCGGGGCAGTATCAGCTCACGCCGGACATCCAACTATTCGGCAACTTCTCACACGAGCTGGCGAAATACCTGAAGAGCAACTTCGCGTTCGCAACCGTGGCCGAAGACCAGTACGGCATCGCTTTGAAGGGCGCCCCGGTGACCGGCATCCCGGATTGGCTGTCCACCTTTGGCGTGGATTACGGCCGCAAGAACCTGTTCCGCGACTCAGACTCCCTCGATGTCCGCTTCAGCGGCACCTATACGGGGCACCAGTTCACCACCTACGACATTTCGGGCGACGCGACCGTTGCAAACTTTCCCGGCCTGACGCCCAACATCGGCACCGCCCTGCCCGGAACGGGCGCCATACCCAACTCGCCCTACACGGGGTGCCAGGGCACCAACCCGGCGCCCGCCTGCACCCGGTTCAGCCAGCTATCGGGCGCCACGGTCTACGACCCGAATGGCGGCATCTCGCCGTTTGCCGTGTTCAACCTGGACATGAACTACACCCTGCCCACGCCGTTCCTGCCCGCGCTCAAGCGGGTGAAGTTCGACATCAACATCCAGAACCTGTTCAACGAGCACTTCTTCCAATACTACTACAGGCAGGTTTCGCCTTCGGCGTGCTCGCCCACCAAGGCCAACCCCGTGGGAAGCCAGTATAACTGCTCGCCCCAGTTCGCCGACGGCATCCCCGGCCAGCCGTTCAGCATCTTCTTTACGGTCAGCGCTCGCTTCTGATCGCACCGTCACGCCAGTTGGAAGGGGCCCCCCCCACGGCGCGGCCCGGTTTTTTTTGGGCGCCGTGGC
>CAXUHU010000138.1:0-972 GCA_964250925.1 uncultured Acetobacteraceae bacterium | reverse complement strand
GCACCGTCTCGCCTGTTGTATGGGCCGCGCGTATGGGGGCGGCCCTTTGTTTTTGGGACGCGTTCGCGGGCGTGGTGCGCCGTGACGTGCCGGCACGTCATACTTCGTCACGCTGATGCCGTTTCCCTGCCGAACCCGCGGGCCTAGGTTGTGTCGTCCACAACCAAGTTCAGAAAGGATCGACCATGCGCCTTCCCATTTTGCTGGCCACCGCGCTGATCGGCGTGGCGGGAACAGCCGCCGCCGACCCAGCCGGCTACGGCCACCATCGGGGTGCAGACGGCATGTTCGCCGGCGTGTCCATGTCGGACGCGCAGCGTGGCCAGATTCGGGAGATCGAGCAGGCCGGCTGGACTCAGGCGAAGGCCGGCTTTCAGCAGATGCGCGCCGTGCACGAGCAGATCATGGCCCGGCTGCTGGCCCCCGGCAGCGTGAGCGAAGCCGATTTGGCGCCGCTGATGCAGCAGGAGCAGGCCCTGCGCGCCCAGCTCGACGAGCAGCGCCTGACCAGCGCGTTGCAGATGCGCCAGGTGCTCACCCCGCAGCAACTGGCCCAGGCGGCCGAGAAGCACCAGCAGCTCGAAAGCTTGCACGACCAGGAGCGCCAGATTTCGCACCCGGCCGATACGGAGTAGAGGGTTTCTTCACCTAGCCGCTCTAGGGTTCGGGTGACGTCACCCAACCCGGAGCGTGCAGATGAGTGTTTCCAGCGTTTCGACCGCGGCCTCCGCTTTCCAACCCCAGCGGTTGCAGCCGCAGCAGACCCAAGCCGCCCAGGGCGGCGCCAGCCAGCAGGCCGGCAAAGCCCACCATCATCATGGCGGCGGCAGAAGCGCGCCCGCCGCGTCGGCCGACTCGGCCCAGTCTTCCACCACGCCGGGCTCGCTGCTGAACGCCGTCATCTGACGCGACCGTCAGCTGCCGGCCGAGTGCGAACGGCACGCCCTGCGCCGCATCGGCTCAGCACTCTTA
>CAXUHU010000137.1:7372-7836 GCA_964250925.1 uncultured Acetobacteraceae bacterium | reverse complement strand
GGGGGGCCCGCCCCGCTCACGCGCCGCGTTTTCGGCCGGCAGCCCTAACCCAGCCCCGCCCTTTGGGGCCAGCACCTTAAAGCCGCGCGCCCGCTTGTAGCGCGCGACCACGTCGCCCAACGTATAATTTCGCACGTGGCCCATGTGGATCTTGCCACTTGGGTAGGGAAACATCTCAAGGACGTAATATTTAGGCTTGTTCCCGGCCGGCACGTCGTCGGCGAGAAAGCAGCCTGCCTGTTCCCAGGCCCGCTGCCATGCCGGCTCGGCGGCAGCGAAATCATAGATCGCAGGGGATGAGGCTTCGTTCATGCGGCCAGACTATCAGCCAGGCCAGCACTAAGAAAGAACGGGCGCTCTAGAACCAGGCGCTCTAGAACCAAGCGCTGGGCTGCGCCTACTTCGTGCCGCGGGGCCCCCCCGCGCGGGGGCGCGGGCTCCTCGTGCCGTAGTAGTACGCGGCG
>CAXUHU010000137.1:0-7362 GCA_964250925.1 uncultured Acetobacteraceae bacterium | reverse complement strand
CCCCCCCCCAACCCGGGGGGGGGGCGCGCCTAGGGCGGCCGGCGCCCCCCCGGCCCGGGGCCCCGGGCCAGGATCTTGCCTTCGATGTCGGCGGCCGTAGCCGGACTCACCGGCGCGTCCTCCCACTGGCCGCCCTCGCGCACCTGGCGAAAGATCGTCAGCTTCAGCCCGTCGGTTCGCAGCTCGCGCCCAAGCACATACGCCGTCGCCTTGAAGCGTTCGCCCTGCGTAGACGGCGGCGAGTACCAATCGGTCACAATCACGCCGCCAAACGGGTCCGTCGAGGCAAATGGCATGAAGCCCAACGTCTCGAGCGCGCCGCGCCAGAGGTACTTATTGACCTGCAGCGAGGCTCCTGCCTCCTGCTGCGTGTTGGCCTTCCCAGCCTCCGGAACGATCGGCACGCCGCTGTTAGGGTCGGTATAGGGGGTATCGGGCAACGCCTTGGTCGATCCGGCATCGCCGCCGCCGCACCCGGCCAGCAATGGCAGTCCGGCCAGCAAAACCATTCGGGCGGTCGGGCGGAGTGCGTTAAGGGCCATGGCATCCTGAAGTGGTCGCAGATTGGCGCAATCGCCGTGGTGCGCCTCTCTAGCCGTTGACATTCGCCCCGCCAAGCATGGCCAGCCTTGATCACCGGCCTCGCGCACCCAGCCTTAGGCCATGCAGACGGTTTGCACGACCCAAACCTCGGTCTCACGCGCGCTTACGGCGGTCCGCGGCCGCATCGCCGAGGCGGCGCGCGCCAGTTCGCGCACGGCGGCTGAAATCACCCTCGTTGCCGTCTCGAAAACCCATCCTGCTTCGGCGGTGCTGGACGCGCTTGCCTGCGGGCAGGCCTGCTTCGGCGAGAATCGGGTGCAGGAGGCGGCCCAGAAGTTTGAAGCGCTGCAGGCCGGCAACCCGGCACTCCGCTTGCACCTGATCGGCGGCTTGCAGACCAACAAGGCCGATGAGGCCGTGCGCATCGCCGACACGATCGAGACGCTCGACCGGCCGCGGCTGAGCGACGCCATCCTCTCGGCCGCGCAGCGCGTGGGCAGGTTGCCCGACCTTTTGATCCAGGTGAACATCGGCGACGAGCCGCAAAAATCCGGCATCCCGACAGCCCTGGCAGACGGATTTATCGACGCCTGCCAAACCCGCTTCGGCGCCAGCCTGCGCGGGCTGATGTGCATCCCACCCGAGGCCGTGGACCCGACCCCGTTCTTCGTGCGGTTGGCCGAGATGCGCGCGCGCCATGGGCTGTCCTGGCTGTCGATGGGCATGTCGGGCGATTTCGAAACGGCTATACGGTTAGGGGCTACCCACGTCCGAGTGGGCTCGGCCGTCTTCGGGAACCGCGCCTCGTAGCAGGCTAGCGATCACTGGTGCCGACCGCCGCCCAAGCAGGCTCGCTGCGGTGCAACACAGCACCTTGCCATCGCGTTCACAACCATTGTAGTGGCCCTGCCCAAGCCTGTATGCCGCTAAAGACCACCCTACCCGACACCATGTCGTCGCGAGCTACGCTGGCCTTGATCCACCCCAACACGCGGTAAAACTCCTGAGCGCCTCCGTCTCTCACCCGGCCCGGCTTTCCCATGCCGACCGGCTAAACCGCCAGCGTGGCCTGCCCGCTTTTGGGGCGGTCATCGGCGTGCTCGGTGTCGTCTATGGCGACATCGGCACCAGCCCGCTGTACGCCTTTCAAGCGACGCTCGCGCTGTTTGGCTCCCACGCGATCTCCAATGGAGAGATCATCGGCTGCCTCTCGCTGATCTTTTGGGCGCTGATCCTAATCGTCACGATCAAATACGTGCTGCTGGTCATGCGTGCGGACAACAAGGGCGAGGGCGGCATACTGGCGCTGATGGCCCTGGCCCAGCGCGTGGCCGCCACCCCACGCCTGCGCGCGGCGGTCGTTCTGATCGGCATAGGCGGCGCCTGCCTGTTCTTCGGCGACGGCGTCATCACACCGGCCATATCCGTGCTGTCGGCGGTGGAAGGATTGGAGGTGACGATACCCCAGGCCCATGCGGTCGTGATTCCGGCCTCGGTCGTCATCATCCTGGCGCTGTTCGCCGTGCAGTCCAGCGGCACGGGCCTGGTCGGCCGGATTTTCGGCCCGGTCATGGTCGTCTGGTTCGCCACTATAGGCTTGCTCGGTGCAATCGAGGTCGCCCAGCATCCCATAGTGCTGCAGGCGATGCTGCCGCAGCACGGCGTGATCTTCTGCGTGCACCATGGCTGGCTGGCCTTCTTGGCCCTGGGCGCGGTTGTGCTGTCCGTCACTGGAGCGGAGGCGCTCTACGCCGATATGGGCCATTTCGGCGCCAGCCCGATCCGGTTCGCCTGGCTGTTTTTCGTGCTGCCGTGCCTCGTGCTGAACTATTTCGGCCAGGGCGCCCTGGTGATGTCGAATCGTCTGGCGGCGGCCAACCCGTTCTTCCTGCTCGGCCCCGACTGGCTGCGGCTGCCCATGGTGGTGCTGGCTACGATGGCGACCGTGATCGCCAGCCAGGCGCTGATTTCGGGTGGCTACTCCATTGCGCGTCAGTGCATGCAGCTCGGCTTCCTGCCCCGGCTCACGGTGCGGCACACCAGCACGCGGGAGGAAGGCCAGATCTACGTCCCGCAGGTAAACAACGCGCTGATGGTCGGCGTGCTGATCCTGGTACTGGTGTTCCGCAGCAGCACCGCCCTTGCCTCGGCTTACGGCATCGCGGTCACTGGCACCTTCCTATGCACCTGCTTTCTGGCCAGCATCGTGTTCCGCCACCAGTTCGGTTGGCCGGCCTGGGTGGCGATTTCGGTGTGGGGCGGCTTCTTCCTGATCGACGGCGTGTTCTTCGCCGCCAACACGCTCAAGATCATAGAAGGCGGCTGGGTGCCGCTGGTGCTGGGCCTGGGCTTGATGGCCATGATGACCAGCTGGCACCAGGGCCGCGAGCTGATGCTGAGCCGCTGGAAGCAGGACAGCCTGCCGCTGGCCAGCTTCCTGGCCCGGCTGCCGCAAAGCCGCACCATACGCGTGCCGGGTCTGGCCGTGTTCCTGACCGGCAATCCGGACTACGTGCCCGCCGCCTTGCTGCACAACCTCAAACACAACAAGGTATTGCACGAGCGCGTGCTGTTTGTGACCGTCTCCACGCTCGACGAGCCGGAAGCTGGGCAGGACCGGCGGACCCAGGTGACCGAGCTGGCACCCGGCATACACCGCGTGCTGTTGCGCTACGGTTTCATGGAAAGCCCCAACGTTCCACGCGCCTTGGAGGACCTGAAAGGCACCGGTGTCGAATACGACCCCATGCAGGTCAGTTACTTTCTAGGCCGCGAGGTGCTGGTTCGCGCCTTGGCGCCCAAGCTCTCGCTGTGGCGCCTTTGGCTGTTCCTGATCATGGCCCGCAATGCCGTGCCCGCCACCGAGTTCTTTCGCATCCCCAGCGACCGCGTCGTTGAGCTGGGTGTGCGGGTGGCGATTTGAGCCGGATCGCGGCAACGTTCGCACGCCTGCGCGCCCAGGGCCGTGGCGCGCTGATCCCGTTTCTGGAAGCCTACGACCCCGATGCTGCCACCAGCATGGCCATCCTGCACGGCATGCCGGGTGCCGGTGCCGACCTGATCGAGATCGGCATGCCGTTCACCGACCCGATGGCCGACGGCCCGACGATACAGGCTGCTGGCCGGCGCGGCTTGCTGGCCGGCGCCTCGCTGTGCCGCACGCTGGAGATGGTGCGTGAGTTCCGGGCAGAGGATGACGGCACGCCGGTCGTGCTGATGGGCTATCTCAATCCAGTCCTCGCCTACGATCCGGCCCGGTTCTGCCTCGACGCGGCTGCGGCCGGTGTGGACGGGCTGATCGTGGTAGATCTGCCGACCGAGGAGGCAGGACTGCTCTCGGGTCACGCGACAGAGCACGGCCTGGACATCGTGCGGCTGGTCGCGCCCACCACGGACGATGCCCGCCTGCCGGCCGTGCTTCAGGGCTGCTCGGGATTCGTCTATTACGTCAGCATCACCGGCGTCACCGGCACGCGCACCGCCAGCGCGGACGAGCTTGAAGCGGCCATCCCCCGTATTCGCGCGGTGACCGACTTGCCGATCGCCGTCGGTTTCGGCGTCCGCTCTCCCGCCCAGGCGGCGTCCGCCGTGCGTTCGGGCGACGCGGCCGTTGTGGCATCGGCGCTGATCGACACGCTGGCCGCCTCGCTGGACGGAGCCGGGCGGGCTGGCCCCGACACCATACGGCGCGTGCTGGATCAGGTGCGCGACTTGGCCGACGCTGTGCGCGCCGTTGAAAAGCTGCCCCGAACGGGCCGATAAGGCACGCCATGAGCTGGCTTACCGAATACGTCCGCCCCAAGATTCGCACCCTGCTGGGCCAGCGCCCCGACGTGCCGGAGAACCTGTGGTCGCAATGCCCGAGCTGCCAGCAGATGATCTTCACCAAGGAGCTGGAAAAGAACCTGCGCGTCTGCCCGCATTGCGGCCACCACATGCGCGGCACCGCATTGGAACGGCTGGACTGGACGTTCGACGAGGGCAGCTTCACGCGTATCGAGCTGCCCAAGGCGCCGGCCGACCCGCTGGGGTTCCGCGACCAGAAACGCTATGCCGAACGGTTGCGGGAGGCTCGCGCCAAAACCGGGCTGGACGACGCGCTGGTGGTGGCGCACGGCACCGTTGGCGGCCACCCGGCCGTGGTGGCGGCCATGGAGTTCGGCTTCATGGGTGGCTCCATGGGGGCGGCCGTGGGCGAGGGCCTGGTAGCAGCATCCCGCCTTGCGCTGCTACAGCAATCGCCGCTGGTGGTGTTCACGGCGTCGGGCGGCGCGCGCATGCAGGAGGGCGCCGTCAGCCTGATGCAGATGCCGCGCACGACGATCGCGGCCATGCTGCTGCGTGAGGCTGGGCTGCCGTTCATCGTGGTGCTGACCGATCCCACCACGGGCGGCGTCACCGCGAGTTTCGCCATGCTGGGCGACTTGCAAATCGCCGAACCCGGCGCGCTGATCGGCTTTGCAGGCGCCCGGGTGATTGAGCAGACGGTGCGCGAGACGCTGCCCGAGGGGTTCCAGCGCGCGGAGTACCTGCACGAGCATGGCATTGTCGACATGGTTGTGCGCCGGACCGAGATGCGGGAGACGCTGGCGCGCGTGCTGGGGCTGTTGCGCCCGCACGAGGCATTGCAACCCGATGTAGCCGCGGCAGAGCCCGACGATGCTGCGGCAGAGTCCGCGCCCACGCTCGCCTGAGCCCCCACGGTCTCCATTGAGCGGCCTGTTGCCCCGTCCGGCGCCCGAGGCGGCCCCGGGCCGCTCCGAGGCGATCATCGCGCGCCTGCACACGCTCTACCCCAAGCTGATCGACCTCAGCCTGGACCGCGTATTGCGCCTGCTGCGCCAGCTGGGCGATCCGCAGCTTCGCCTTCCTCCGGTCATCCATGTGGCCGGCACCAATGGAAAGGGCAGCACCTGCGCCTTCCTGCGCGCGATCGGCGAGGCGGCGGGATGGCGCGTGCACGTGACGATCTCGCCGCATCTGATCGAATTGCGCGAGCGGTTTCGCCTCGCGGGCGAGCTGGTCAGCGACGAGGTGCTGTCCGACACGCTGGCCGAAATCGAGCAGGTGAACGCAGGCGCCCCTATCACCGTCTTCGAGGCCTTGGCGGCAGCGGGCACCCTCCTGTTCTCCCGCGTGCCGGCCGAGTTGTGCGTGGTCGAAGTGGGGCTGGGCGGCCGTTACGATGCTACAAACGTGGTGCCGCGCCCGGCTGCCTGCGCCATCACCTCGATTTCCATGGATCACCAAGAATTCCTGGGCGACCGGCTGGACCGGATCGCCTGGGAGAAGGCGGGGATCATGAAACCTGGTCGCCCCGTGGTGACCGGCCGGCAGAGTGCGGAGGTGTTGGCCGTGCTGCGTGGTTGCGCGCAGGAGACGGGGGCGCCGCTGCTCGAGCGCGCCCGCGATTGGGATGTGACTTCGACCGGCGACGGCTTGCGGTTCGCCGACGCGGTAGGGTCGTTGCACCTGCCTTCGCCGGGCCTGGCGGGTGCACACCAGATAGATAATGCTGGCATCGCAATAGCGGCCTTGCGCGCCTCGGGCCTGGCTGTTCCCGACACCGCCGTTGCCGGCATCGCGCAAGCGCAATGGCCGGCGCGGCTTCAGCGCCTGCACGGCCGGCTGGCGGCGTCGCTGTCCGGACCAGTGGCCCTGTTCCTCGACGGCGGCCACAACGCCGGGGCGGGCCTAGCGTTGGCGGAACATTTGAGAAGCTGGGCCGACCAGCCGGTGCACCTCGTCATCGGCATGAAGCAGAGCAAAGACGTGTCGGCGTTTTTGCGCCCGCTGATGCCGCTGGCCACCTCGGTCTGGGCTGTTGAGGAGCCTGGGCAGCATCTGGCCCTGCCCATTGCCTCCATCGTCGAAGCGTCCGGCGGCCTTGCACGCCCCGGGCCGGACGTCAGCGGGGCGTTGCGGCAGATTGGCGCCATCGAGGCAGGGCGCGC
This sequence comes from uncultured Acetobacteraceae bacterium, assembly GCA_964250925.1. Taxonomy (GTDB): domain Bacteria; phylum Pseudomonadota; class Alphaproteobacteria; order Acetobacterales; family Acetobacteraceae; genus BOG-908. The sequence goes on along the minus strand of CAXUHU010000137.1, from coordinate 865 downwards.
ACGCGTGCTGGTTTGCGGCAGCCTCTACCTCGCCGGGGAGGTCTTGAAGATGGATCGCCCGCTACTGGAAGGCGAGTTATGACAATCTGTCACGCGTGTGCAAAACCGGCGTTACCCCTGATGCGTAGGAGGGCGTTGAATCGTAACGTAGTGCGTGGGAGAGCGGATTATGAAGTTTTGGATCGTCTGCGCCACGGCAGCGCTCAGCCTGCTGGGTATGGCGCCTATCTGACCTTTTCCACGCGGGGCCGGGCGGCGTGACGCCCGGAGAACGCGAACGTGTCGTTTTCATCACCGGTGGCACCTCGGGCATAGGCCGATGCACGGCCATGGTCTTCGCCAGGCGCGGTTGGCGGGTTGGCCTCATCGCGCGTGGCGAGGCCGGTCTTGAAGAGGTCGCCCATGATGTGGCGCAAACCGGATCGGCCGCGGCCATTGCGAGCGCCGACGTTGCCCGAGCGCCCGATTTGGCTGCTGCTGCCCACCTCCTCGCGACAGAGCTCGGTGATCCCGACGTCTGGATCAACTGCGCCGGCAACGGTGTCTACGGCCGGTTTGCCGACGTTCCGCAGGCCGAGTTCGACCAGGTGACCGCGGTCACCTATGGCGGCACGGTCAATGGCACCAGGACCGCCCTGGCGTTGATGGCAACACGGGGACGCGGCACCATCGTCAACGTCTGCTCGGCGGCAGCTTTCCACGGCCTGCCGCTCATGACGTCGTATGCAGGCGCAAAGGCGGCGGTGCGCGGATTCGGCCAGGCGCTCCGTGCCGAATTGCGCATGGCGAGAAGCCCGATCCGCGTAAGCACGGTCTACCCGCCAGCCGTCAACACACCGTTCTTTTCCCACGCCGTCTCCCACAT
>CAXUHU010000136.1:5198-7864 GCA_964250925.1 uncultured Acetobacteraceae bacterium | reverse complement strand
GCGGGGGGCTTTAGGGTAGGCAAGGCTTTCTTTTCTGAAGAAGAAGCAAGAGACTTTGAACTCTTGTAGTACACTGTCCAACCGCAAACCAACTTTACGTCCAAAAACTCTTCGGTTCCTTCAAGAAAAAACGCTTATCTCCCCCAACCTTTCCAACGCTGTCGCCACATAGGCCGCATCCACCTCGATCCCGATACCGGACGCGCCCTCCAATGCCGCGGCCACCAGCGTGGTTCCGGTGCCGGCGAACGGGTCTAGTACGACTGCTCCGGCGCGTCCGTGCAGCCGAATGCACCAGCGCGGCAGGTCGATCGGAAAGGTGCCGGGATGGTTGTACTTGGCGGTGCGGCTGCGCACCGTGCGGTAAGGAATGAACCAGGTGTTGCCGCGGCAGCGCGCATCCTGCGCATGGCCGCGGCGGGCGATGTTGGACTTGTCCTTGAACGGCACGCCGATGGCCAGCCGGTCGAGCTGCACGTCGCCGGCCAGGGTCAGGTGGAAGACATGCTCGTGGTTATGGTTGAGAAAGCGCCGGCCGCCGAGCGGCTTGAAGTGGCCCACGCTGTCCTGGCCGGTGCTGACCGACTTGATCCAGGTGATGTGGTTTTGCAGCACGAAGTAGGGGCGCAGACGAATGATGAGTTCGAACGGCAGCCAGGGGCGGCTGTTGGAGCCGGATATGTTGAGGAAGAACGAGCCGTCCGGCCGCATCGTACGGCGCACGGCCCGGGCGACATCGACCATCCAGCCCAAGTAATCGGCCTCGGACCTTGCGTCGCGATAAGTGTTGTAGCCGATGTCGAGGTTGTACGGTGGCGAGGTCACCACAACATCGACGGAGTGTGCGGCCAAACGCGGCAGCACGGTTAGACAATCCCCCCGCCAGAGAACGTGATTGTCGAGCCGAGTCGGTTCCATGGCCCGAGTTGACGACACGATCCGAGCCAAGGCGAGCCATCGACCCAACACGTGGCTTGTTCAGCCGGCAATCACCCGTTGCGTATGCCCTGTCGTCTCGACCTGGACTGCGCTTCCCGGCTCGAAAACCGGATCCGCCGGATGGTGGTGCAGAGCGAGCGTGACCACGCGGCCGTCCGACAGACGTATTGTATAGGCCACGCCGTCCAACGGTTCGGCCGCGCTTTCGGCGACCGCGCCCGCAGTACTGCCGACTAAGCCGACTGCCAACGCACTGGCTACCTGGCCGGCGCCGTGTCCGAGGGTGGCGCCTGCTGCGACACCGATCACCAGACCGGCTGCACCCCCCACCCCGCTGCTCTCGCCCGGTTGAGCCACGCTGTGGACAGCCAGGACCACACCTTTCTCAACGGCCGCCTGATCCGGCTGCACGCATCCGCACAGGCAGGCGACCAAGGCCCATTCGAAAACCGCCCGGACCGTCCTCATGTACCAGGGTACGGCCCGGTCGAGGACAGGCCGGCCTGGAGCACGTCATTCATCAGCTCGGGATCGTTCACTGCGCTGCCGACCGCCGATTGAAAGGCTTTGACCAGCGCCGCACGGGTATTGTCTGCACCCATGATCTGGATATTCGGCTCCGTCCCTGTGCCCTCGTAGTATTTGCTGAAGCTGCCTGGGTGCGAGGGCGACGACACTTTCACGTTAAATGCGACGGTAGCGACGGCATCGCCGGAGAAGAAGCCTGGTTTGAAATCGTTGTAAAAACGGACTACTTCGATCTGAACGGCTCCCGGCCCGTTGCCGATCCGAAATCCTCTCGCCATCAGCTCCTGCCGGAACGCATCGCGCACCGCATCCGGAATGTCGTTGTTCGGCACGATGGCGGCCATCTCCATGCCGTAGCCGTTCTTCTTTGTGCCGACCCTGTCACGATAAGTGGTCCGGTCGTCGATGGCGGTGACGGCGACGGTCGAAGCCGAGGCGTTGGGGACCGGGCTGGCCGCAGCGATCGGCTGGTACGGCACGTCGATATGAGCCGTCGTCAGGGCGCAGCCGCTGCACACCATTGCAGCCAGCGCCAGAACAGGAAAACAACGCATGTCATGCTCCGAACGTTTGGAAATCGCACGGATCACACGCCGATACCCTGCTTCCTGCGGGTAACATAATCGAGAACGCAATGAAAGCGGCTGACGGCGTCGCTTGAAGGCCGACTGCCCGCTGCCTGGCGAGCCGGGCTTACGCGCTGCGAGCCGAGGCCAACTGCCAGGTGAGGTCGGCGCCGGCGAGGTTGCGCTCGAACACCCAGGCGTCGTGTATCTCCATCACCGCATCGGTGCCGGAAACCGGGTTGCCGGCGCGGTCGGCCGTCAGGTTCACCTGACGCGACACGAAGCGCACCGAGATGGCGGCCAGCGTACCCGACAGGGTGGCGTCGGTGATGGTGACTTCGTCGATGGCGCGTATCTCGGTGCGCTGAGTTTCGGTGGCGGCCTCGCGTGCGGCGATCACCCCCTCGAACGCCTGGTAGGTCGCCGGCGTCAGCAGCGGCTGCAGCTTGGCGCGTTCGCCGGCGGCAAACGACGTCACGATCAGACGAAAGGCCTGCTCGGCACCGGCCAGGAACTGCGCGGAATCAAAACGCCGGTCCACCCCCCGCATGGCGGCCATGGTGCGGCCGACCGGTCCCGAGGGGTCTGGCAGAGCGCGCGCGTCGGCCGCCGGATCGGCCGTCGCATCGACCG
>CAXUHU010000136.1:0-5188 GCA_964250925.1 uncultured Acetobacteraceae bacterium | reverse complement strand
CAGCACTACGACGTCATCATCGTCGGCTCCCGCCCGGGCGGCCGCACCATGGCCGCCGGAGCGGCCGTAGCATCGACCGGGCCGCGGCCAGCCGCGGCCGCCGGCCTGGCCGGCGCTGCCGGCGCGCCCTCGAACCCCGTGCGCTTGCCCAGGATGCTGCGCAGGCGCAGTACCAGGAACGCCGCGATCATCGCGAACAACACCAGATCGATCGGGAAGCCGCCCGCCGCTTGCACATCGCTCTCCTGTAGGCCGTCAATGCACATAGGCGTTGGGGACGCGCACGGCAACGCATGTTGGCTTTCTGGCCCCAGGCGCGTAGCAGGCCGCCATGATCCTGATGCGGCATGGCCAGAGCGAATTCAACCTGCACTTCTCGGCGACAAAGCGGGATCCCGGGATAGAGGACCCGCGGCTCACGCCGCTGGGCCAGAGCCAGGCCGAAGCGGCGGGCCAGGCGCTGCGCGGTCACGGCATCACGCGCATCCTGGCCTCCCCTTACACCCGGGCGCTGCAGACGGCTGCACCCGCCGCCCGCACGCTTGGCCTGCCTGTGCAGGTCCATCCGGGCGTGCGTGAGCGGGCGCATTTCACCTGCGACGTCGGCAGCCCGCGCACGGCGCTCGCACAGGATTGGCCCGAGCATGACTTTTCCGCCCTGGATGAGGTGTGGTGGCCAGGCGGCACCGAGACACCCGAGAGTGTCGATGCCCGGGCGATGGCGTTTCGCGCCGAAATGCTGGCCACGCCCGAATGGGCCACCACGCTGGTGGTCAGCCACTGGGCGTTCCTGCTGGCGCTGACCGGCCAGAGCCTGGAAAACGGCCAATGGATACGATTCGACCCGAACGGCGCGCTCACAGCCGGCGCCTGACGGCCCACGGCCGAGCAAGGCTTTGCGTGCACTCCGGCCGCGTGCTACCGGCGCGCCAATTCCAGGAGCCCTACGATGTCGCAGACGACCGATCCGACCGCAGCCGCGCCAGGCCAGCAGATGCCGCCACTGGTCGTCAATGTCCAATACATCAAGGACCTCTCCTTCGAGGTTCCGAACGCGCCCGAGATTTACGCCACGCTGCGCAGCCAGCCATCCGTGGCGATCAACCTGGACGTCCAGGCGCGGGCGCTGCAGGAGGGCCAGAACGTGTTCGAGGTGGTGCTGGCCGTAAAAGCCGAGGCGCGCGAGACGCCACCGACGCCCACCGGCCAGAACGGCGCCGCCCAGAACGGCGCCACGCCGCCGCCCGAGGGCCGCCCGGTGTTCATTGCCGAGCTTCAGTATGCCGGCGTGTTCACGTTGAACGGCGTGCCGCCCGAGGCGGTGGAGCCGTTGCTGCTGATCGAATGTCCGCGCCTGCTGTTTCCGTTTGCCCGCTCGGTGTTGTCCGACGTGACGCGAGAGGGCGGTTTCCCGCCGGTGCTGCTGCAGCCGATCGATTTCGTGGGGCTGTGGCAGAGCCGCCGTCAGCAGGCCGGCAATGCGCCGCAGGTGACGGCGCCAAACTAGCTGTCAGCGTCAGACGCTTCGTTTCTGATGGCAGAGCGCTGACTCCTGATCCCTAGCAATCGTTGCCGCGCAGGCTCCAGCGCTGGACGCTGCCGCCTTTGAGCTCGAACGTCGTGCTGCAGTCGCGCTGCACGATCTCCGGCCCGAATCCGCCAAAGCCGCCGCCGAATGCGCCATAACCGAAGCCCCCATAACCAAACCCGCCATAGCCGAAGCCGGGGTAGAAGCCCGCGTCGCCCGGCAGGCTGTCGATCCGGTGCATGTCGTAAGCCAAGAACTTCAGCCCGCCGGTCTCGTAAGTCTTGGTCGGCACGCCGCGCGCGCGCACCAGGTCGGTTTCCGACTTGCCGATCAGCGCATCCAGCGCCTGGACGTGCTGCGGACTGGGGTAGGCGCAGGCGGCCAGCAAGGCTGTGCTGGCCAGTGCCAGGACGGGAACAAGGTTACGCATCTTCGGCTCCGTTTGCGGTCAGTCTACAGGGTGCAACGCAGATGGCGCGCCACTGGCCGCCTGACGTTGACCGACACTTTGTGTTACAGCTCTGGTAGCGACAGGTTGGGCAGCCACTGCACCTGGCTGATCCGGTCTGCACCGGATGCCAGCATCGCCAGCCGGTCGAAACCCAGCGCGATCCCGGCGCAGGGTGGCATGCCGTGCGCCAAGGCTGCCAGGAAATCCTCGTCCATCGGCCAGTCGGGACCGCCGACGGCGTGCCGCCTGGCGCGGTCGGCCAGGAAACGCGCGCGCTGCTCGGCCGCGTCGGTCAGTTCCTCGAAGGCGTTGGCCAGCTCCAGGCCGCAGGCATACAGCTCGAACCTCAAGGCCACGCGCGGGTCGGCCGGATCGCGCACCGCCAGTGCCGCTTGCGCGGCCGGCCAGTGCGTGAGGAAGGTGGGGTGCATACGGCCGATCGCGGGTTCGACGCGTTCCAGCAGCAGCCGGAAGAACAGGTCCTCCCAGCCCTCGCCGGGACGCAGCAGGGCGCCGGCGGAGGCCGCCAGGGCGCCCGCATCGCCCAACGTGCCCAGCAGGTCGGCGCCGGCGTAGCGCGCGAACGCATCGGCCATGGTCAGGCGTTCGAACCGGGCCAGGTCGGCGGTGACGCCGCGCCATGTGACGGCCGGGGGCAGAACGGCGCGGCAGAACGCCTCGGTCTCGTCCATCAGCGCGTCCATCGTGGCGGCTGGGCGATACCACTCCAGCATGGTGAACTCCGGCGCGTGGGTCCTGCTGCGCTCGCCGTTGCGCCACACGCGGGCGAGCTGGAAGATCGGCCCGGCGCCGGCCACCAGCAGCCGCTTCATCGCGAATTCCGGGCTGGTGTTCAGCCATAGTTTGCGATGTAGCCCGTCCGGGCCGAGATACGCGGTCGCGAAGGTTTGCAGGTGCACCTCCTCGCCGGGGGCGGGCACGGCATAGGGGGTCTCCACCTCCGCATAGCCGCGGGCGGTAAAAAAGGCGCGGGTCGCCTGGGTCAGCAGCGCACGGCGGCGCAGGAAGGGCAGCCGGTCGGCCAGGCTGTCGGGGTGCCAATCAGGTTTCAGTTGCCAGTTGCCAATCACCAGTGCAGAGGACCGCCCCTCGCCCGCCCTGATAGCCGGATACTGCAAACTGACAATCGACACCTGCCTGCGCACGCCCGCCGACCTCGTCTCTGCCGGGTTGGTGCCCGAGGCGGCGCGCCCGGCGCTGGAGCGTGTGGCCGCTCGCTATGCGGTGGCCGTGCCGCCGACCTTTGCGGCCCTGGTCGAGCATGCAGGCGACCCGATCGGGCTGCAGGTTATCCCCCATGCGGCCGAGCTCGACACCGCCCCGCATGAGCGTGCCGATCCTGTGGGCGACGATGCGTTCTCGCCGTTGGCGGGCGTGGTGCACCGCTATGCGGACCGCGTGCTGATCAAGCCCCTGCTCGTCTGCCCGGTCTATTGCCGCTTCTGCTTCCGGCGCGAGCACGTGGGCCCGGGCGGCGGCCTGCTGAGTCAGGCGCAGATCGATGCTGCACTCGATTACGTGCGCGGCCAGCCCGGTGTCCGCGAGGTGATCCTGACCGGCGGCGACCCGCTGCTGCTCTCGCCGCGCCGGCTGGCCGCCCTGCTCGCCGGCATCGAGGCGATTCCGCACGTCGAGACTCTGCGCATCCACAGCCGGGTTCCGGTCGCCGACCCCGCGTCGGTGAGCGCGGCTCTGTGCGCAGCGATCACCACACAGAAGCCGCTGTGGCTGGTGCTGCACGCCAACCACGCCCGGGAGTTCACCGCGGCCGCCCAGGCTGGCCTGCGCCGCATCCAGCAGGCGGGCGTGCCGGTGCTTGGGCAATCGGTGCTGCTCCGCGGCGTGAACGACAGCGAGGCGGCGCTGGAAGACCTGTTCCGCGCCATGCTGCGGGCCCGCGTGAAACCCTACTATCTGCACCAGCTCGACCCGGCCCCGGGCACCGCCCGGTTCGGGGTGCCGATCGCAGAGGGCCAGGCGCTGCTTGCCGGGCTGCGCGGCCGGGTGACCGGCCTGGCCTGGCCCACTTACGTGCTCGACATACCGGGCGGCCACGGCAAGGTGCCGATCGGCCCGGTGTATCTGGACCCGGACGGTGCCGTGCGGGACCCCAACGGCGAGCGCCACAGCCTCGATGGGCTCGGCTTGCCGAATGGGGCGGCCAGCGTCTAGACAGCCCGCCACCCTTCGTCGCCGCCCAAAGAGAGTGATCGCCCATGAAGCAGCAGGCCAACCTGATTCGCGCCGGCCAGGTGCTGGACCATGACGGCCGGCGCTGGACCGTGCTGAAGCAGCAGATCATCACCCCGGGCAAGGGCGGCGCCTTCATCCAAGTGGAGATGCGCGACCTCAAGACCGGCAACAAGACCAACGAACGCTGGCGCACCGCCGACACGGTGGAACGCCTGATGACCGACAACAAGGACTATACCTACTCCTACACCGAGGGCACCAACATCGTTCTGATGGACCCCGAGACGTTCGAGCAGCTGACCGTGCCGCTGGACCTGCTGGGCGACCAGGCGCCGTTCCTGCAGGACAACATGAAGATCGACGTGGACATGGTGGAGGGCGAGCCGGTGGGCGCCCACCTGCCGCCCCAGGTGACGCTGGAGATCATCGAAGCCGACCCGGTGGTGAAGGGCCAGACGGCCAGCTCTTCGTATAAGCCCGCGAAGCTGTCGAACGGCGTGAAGACGCTGGTGCCGCCGTTCGTGGAGGCTGGCGAGCGCGTGGTTGTGCGCACGGAGGACGGCAGCTACGTGGAGCGGGCAAAGGGGTAGTTGCGAACGCTGGTTTGCTCTTTGCGGCCGGAATCATTGATGGATGACACGCCGGCTGGACTACGCACCGCGCCGGTGCTCATTGTCACAGTTGAACGTTCCCCTGTAGCTCAGCTTTGGTGATCAGCGAGCGCTCGAGAACTCATCGGCCGGTTGTGCAAGGCCCGGTGGTTAAGCCGGTAACCGATGTTGTAATTGCACGATCACTCCAAAGCGTCAGACAAAGCGTTGCTTGGCCCCACACATGGATGCGCCAATTGACGCTGTGCCGACCACCTCGTTCGGGTGAACCACAGGCCCTTCGCCCCGTAACGCTCAATGGCGTGCCGCGAAAAGCGAAGCTTGCGGATAGGATCAGACTTGTTTCGTTTTATGCGTCGAGAACAGATGGTCGGATCTGAACGG
>CAXUHU010000135.1:0-7986 GCA_964250925.1 uncultured Acetobacteraceae bacterium | reverse complement strand
TGTTCATGCCCATGATCATGCGCGTGATCGTGTCCGTGCTCATGCTCGTCGGTTTCGAGGAACGACGGATCGTCCTGCAGGATGCGGGAGAGATCGAACGCGCCGAGATCGAGGATTTCGGCCACCGAGACGTCGCTGCGGGTGGCGTGGTGGATTTTGGCGAACCGGTTTATGGCGCGTATGCTGCCTTCCACCGCGCGCAGCTCGTCGGGCGAGACGAGATCGAGCTTGTTGAGCACGATCACGTCGGCGAAGGCGATCTGGGCGGCGGCCTCGGTGGTGTCGTGCAGGCGGGCCGGCAGGTTCTTGGCATCCACCACGGTGACGATCGCATCCAGCCGCGTGCGTGCACGCACGCCTTCATCGACGAAGAACGTCTGTGCCACCGGTGCCGGATTGGCCAGGCCTGTCGTCTCGATGATGATGCCATCGAATTTCTTCGACCGCTTCATCAACCCGCCGACGATACGGATCAGGTCGCCGCGCACGGTACAGCAGATGCAGCCGTTGTTCATCTCGAACACTTCCTCGTCGGCATCGACCACCAAGTCGTTATCGACGCCGAGCTCGCCGAACTCGTTGATTACCACCGCGTAGCGCCGGCCATGGTTCTCGGTGAGGATGCGATTGAGCAGCGTCGTCTTGCCGGCGCCGAGGTAGCCGGTGAGCACGGTGACGGGAACCAGGGCGTCGGACATCGTAGCCTCTCGGAGAAAGGGATCAGCGTGAGCTACTAGGTGCTGAGCAAGCGGCGGCGCAACTCGCCGAGCTGCGCCCGAGCGCCGGCTGCGTCGAACAGCCCTGCCCTCGCCCGGCCGGCTGTCCCTAGCGACGCCCGCAGGCCGGCATCTCGGGCGAGGCGCTCGATGGCTGCCGTCAGGGCGCCGGGGGCGTCCGGATCGGCAACCAGTGCGGCCTCGCCCACCACGTCGGCCAGCCCGCCTCGCAGGCTGCATATCAGGGCCGCGCCGCACGCCATCGCCTCCAGCGCCGCCAGACCGAACGGCTCCGCCCAGCGGCTGGGCACCACGACGATGGCCGCCCGAGCCATGGCCCGCAGTACGGCCGCGTGCGGCAGGTAGCCGCGCAGCTCTATCCCGGCTGCCTCCGCGCGGGGGCGTAGCGCGCGCTCAAACGGCGTCGGCGTACTGCCGGGCCAGAAACGGTCTGCCCCGATCATCACCGCACGCCAGCCGGGCAGGCAGGGCAGCGCCTCGCTGCAGGCCTGCACGAAAGCGTCCGCACCCTTGTCGGCCACCATGCGGCCAACGAATAGAATTTCCGGCGCCTTGTCCTGCGGGTCGAGGAGCGGCGGCAGGTCATCTAGATCGAGCGCGTTCGGCAGCACCTCCGGCTTTAGGCCGCCCGGCGTCAGCCCGTCGATGAACCGGGCGGCCAGGCTATCGCTGACGCAAACCACCGTCAGCCGCTCGAGCAAAGCCGCACGCTCGGCCGGACGGCGCGCCTGGCGCATCGCCTGCGGATCGTTGTGCACGAACAACACTATGCGTGCTTCCGGGCGCGCCCGGCACACCCGCCACGCCAGGTTGGCGCGGTTGTGCACCTCGATCACGCGCGGGTTCAGCGGCCGCAGGCTGCGTATAACTCCGATCATGTAGCGGTCGGTGCGGCCCAGCGGCCAGAACACCTTCTCCGCCGGGATAAAACGGCGGCCGGCAAACGGGGTCGTGGCGGCGCGCTCGCCCAGCACCACGTCGCCCGGCTGCCCCAGGCGATGCACCAGCAACCCAACGGCGCCAACCGCCTCTGGCGAAAACCCTTCGCGCGGCGGCAGTACGGTGACGACCGGCGTGGGCGTCAGCCCCGGGGCGCGAGGCTCTCGTACTTGTCTAACAGCCACGCATCCGGCTCCAGCCCGGCCTCGTCGTACCAGCGCGCCACCAGGGGATGGGTGCGCACCGCTGCGCAATAAGCGTGGGCCGTGGGCGACACCGGCGGACGGTAGGTCAGCAGGCGAGCGACGACAGGGGCGAACATCGCGTCGGCCGCGCCGAAATCCGCACCGAACAGGAACGGCCCGCCATGCCCATAGGCATTCCGGGTCTGCGTCCAGATCGTATCGATGCGTGCCACGTCGGCCAGCGCCTCGGGTGTGTGGCCAAGCCCGGCATAGTCGCTGCGCACGTAATTGGTCGGCATCGCCTGGCGCAGCGCGCGAAAGCCCGCGTGCATCTCGGCCGCAATGGAACGGGCATGCGCACGGGCGGCGCGGTCGGCAGGCCACAGCGCCGGCCGGTGCTCGGCGCAATACTCGCAAATGGCCAAGCTCTCCCAGATGCGGGCGCCATCGTGCTCAAGGTAGGGCACCAGGCCGGCGGGGGTCGCGTCGCTGATCGCCTGGGTGGGCCCCTCCTGCATGGGTATCACGACCAGCTCGACATCCAGGCCGGCTAGGTGTACCGCCAGCCAGCCGCGCATCGACCAGGACGAGTAGCGCTGGTTGCCAATGACCAATTTGCCCATGGCCGTTTCTCCCGTGCAGGGGCAGGCGGGTCAAGCTAGTCTTGCTGCCATGCGGGCGTGCCACGAACCGATCGACCAAAGCCTATGCCGGGATTGCGGAGCCTGTCCCATCCCGGGCGCGCTCTGCCCCGCCTGCCAATCGCCGCGCGTCCTGCGCCACGCCGAGCTGTTCACGCTCGCCATCGCCCATGTCGATTGCGACGCCTTCTTCGCCAGCGTGGAAAAGCGCCGGCGGCCCGAACTGGCGGACCGGCCGGTGATCGTGGGCGGCGGCACGCGCGGCGTGGTCACCACGGCCTGCTACATCGCCCGGCTGTCGGGTGTGCACAGCGCCATGCCGATGTTCAAGGCGCGCAAGCTGTGCCCGGACGCGGTGGTGATCCGGCCCGACATGGCCGCCTATGCCGCCGCCGCCCGACAGATGCGCGGGATGATGGCGCGGCTGACGCCGCTGGTGCAGCCGCTCTCCATCGACGAGGCGGCGCTCGATCTTTCCGGTACCGAGAAGCTGCACGGCGTTTCGCCCGCCGCGGTGCTGGCCCATTTCGCCCGCGAGGTGGAGGAAGCGATGGGCGTCACCGTCAGCATCGGCCTGTCGCACAACCGCCTGCTGGCCAAGCTGGCGGCCGGGCGCGACAAGCCGCGCGGTTTCGCGGTGATGGGGCGGGAAGCGGCGCAGACGCTGGCCGGCGAGCCCGTGGGCATCCTGCCCGGCGTGGGGCCGGCGCAGGAGCGGCGGCTGGCCAAGCTGGGTTTTACGCGCGTGGGACAGTTGCAAGCCCTGGACACGCATCAGGCCCGCCGGTTGCTGGGCGATGACGGGCCGTCGCTGGTGGCGCGCGCCATGGGCGAGGATGCCCGCAGCGTCGATCCAGTGGGCGTGGCCAAATCCATCAGTGCGGAGACCACCTTTTCAGAGGACCTGACCGAACGTGCGGCGCTGGAGCGCCACCTGTGGCGGCTGGCCGAACGCCTGGCCCTGCGCCTGCGTGAAAAGGAGTTTTCGGCGGTAGGCGTGGTGCTGAAGCTGAAGACCGCGCGTTTCGCTAGCCGCACCCGCACCACCCGCCTGCCGCAGCCCACGGCGCTGCCCGATACGCTGTTCGCGGCTGCACGCTCGCTGCTGGCGCGCGAGGCGGACGGCACGGCGTTCCGCCTGATCGGCATCGGCGCTTCGGGCCTGGCGCCGCTCGACGCGGCCGATGCCGGCGACCTGGCCGACCCCGACGCCGGACGCAGACGCGCGCGGCAGGAGGCTATCGATGGGTTGAGGGCAAGGTTCGGGACGGCGGTTATCGGGCGGGGACGAGGGCTGTAGTGGGCGATGTGGAGCACGGCGAGCGAGGGCTACTGAGGACAACCACTCGGTACGCGCTGCTGTTTGGCCCGACGTTCATCTTGGTCGTTTCGACCGAGATCGCTTTTCGTCAGGATCGGCGTGCAGGAATGCGTTGCGGCACCGATTAACGTGGCCACCTCGGTTGTTGCAGGTTTGCGATCTCGGCTCTGCTCGATCATCTGCTTTGTGCACCGGTCCGGACGGGCGAAGGCAATTCGAGTTGGACGGTGCCGGTTCAGGCTGAAACTACTGCGTGTCAGCACTGGGAATGGCTGACTGTATGTCGGTATGAATAAAATCGTCGCCCTTGAACAGCAGCCGACACCCGGTTGTTTTGGCGACGGCATAGACAAAGCAGTCGCCCATGTTCAATCGCGCCTGGTGGCCACGTCCTCGTCCATACCTGGCAAAGGCGTCCAGAGCGGCCTCGGTTTCGATACCGGCTATCGGCGCAGTGCGGACGCTGGCGGTCAGGAGGAAATCGGCAACATCTTGTCTAGCCTGGAGTAACTGCCCCTGCTTCTTACGGCTGACCGCAAGCACTGCCTCGTAGATGGCCACTGCGGACGTAATCGGGTCCGGGGCAGTTTCGATGGCATCGGCCTCGGGCTCACTTGTCAAGATGGCCACGATTGCCGAGGCATCGATGAACATCAGTCTTCCTCGTACAACGAGTCATAGAAACCCTTATCGGCTGCCAATCCTGTGTCGGGCCGGGCCATTACGCGCTCTTGCAGAGGCTTGACGCGCTCACGAAGGGACACGCTTGGGTCGGTCAGGCGAAGCTCGTTCTCGAGCGCCATCCTCACCGCCTCCGTCTTGTTTGTATGCTTGCGCCGGGCAAGCTGGTTCACCGCCTCGCTACGGATATTCAGTGGCATACCGGCCTCTACGTGTAGTCATCGATAGTTTATTGTGTACACAGCCCTGCCGGCGTTCAAGCAATGCCGGCCCGCAGCAGGTCGTGGATGTGCACCAGCCCGACCGGCTTGCCTGCCTCGACCACGAAAATGCAGGTGATGCGTGCCTCGTTCATCTGCGCGAGTGCCGTCATCGCCAACGCGTCGGCCGGCAGAGTGCGGGGGCGCTGGCCCATGGCGTCGCGCACCGGCCGGTCGACGAAGCCGGCGCGAAAGGCACGGCGCAGGTCGCCGTCGGTCAGGGCGCCTACCAGGCTGCCCGTGGCATCGACCACCCCGGCGATGCCGAAGCGCTTGGAGGTCATCTCCACGATCCCCTCCGAGAGGGTAGCGCCCATCTGCACGATCGGCAGCTCGTCGTCGGTATGCATCAGCGCACCTACCTGGGTCAGCCGGGCGCCCAGCTTGCCGCCGGGGTGGAAACGCTGGAAGTCGCGCTCGGAGAAGCCGCGGCGTTCCAGCAGCAGCACCGCCAGCGCGTCGCCGGCCACGAGCTGCATCGTGGTGCTGGTGGTAGGCGCCAAACCGTTCGGGCACGCCTCCTGCGCCTCCGGCAACACGAGCGCGATGTCGGCGGCACGCCCTAGCGCGCTGTCGGCGTGCGCCGTCATCGCGATCAGCGTCACCCCGAAACGCCGCGTGTAGGCCACGATGTCGGCCAGCTCCGGCGTCTCGCCCGACCAGGAGAGGGCCAGCACCACGTCGGTGTCGCGTATCACGCCCAGATCGCCGTGGCTCGCCTCGGCGGGATGCACGAAGTGGCTGGGCGTGCCGGTGGAGGCAAGGGTGGCCGCGATCTTGCGCCCGACATGGCCGGATTTGCCCATGCCGCTGACGATCACGGTGCCGGCCGCACCCGCGATCCTGTCGGCCGCGCTGGCAAAAGCGGCTCCCAGCCCGTGCGGCAGCGCTTGCGCCAGGGCCACCAGACCCTGCTGTTCCAGCGCGATGGTGCGGGCGACGCTGTCGTCCACCCTGTGCGTCGCTGCCGATCGAGGATCGGGGTGGCTAGCTTGATCGGCGACTGGCATGGCTTGATCCTCGCAGCGCAACAGCGCCGAGTTTGTTCAGGAACGCCAGCCACGGTGCAACGTTCGGATGCAGGATCAAACGGGAGCGTCCATGTCATTCCGCATCGCACTGCTCGGCCTGGCTGTCTCGGCCTTCACCGGTACGGCTGCCTTCGGCCAGGAAACGCCACGGTCGATACAGGCCAACCATCTCGGCGTCCTGGAATACTGTCAGGCGCAGGGTTTCTCCAGCGCCGAAGCCATCCAGGCGCAACGCAACACCATCAACCACACAAATCCCGGCGGGCCGGTCGAGGCTGCAGAGGCAACGGGCCGGCAGGGTATCCTGATCGGCTCCGCGTCGCAAAGGCCGGTCGAGGCGATCGCTGCGACCATGCATTCCACCGTCGCGCGCTGGTGCCAGCAGTTCAGCCAGGTGGCCATCAGGAACGCCAATCGGTAGGGGCCAGGCGGCGCTTGGACGCGCCGCCTCAGCCCGCCAGCGCGGCGCGCGCCCGCTCCAGGTCGGCCGGCACGTCCACGCCCAGGGGCACGTCGTCCACCAACGCCGCGTCGATGCGCATACCGGCTTCGAGTGCCCGCAACTGCTCGAGCTTCTCGCGCAATTCCAGGGCAGAGGGCGGCAGCGCCACAAAACGTTTCAGGGTGGCCCGGCGCCACGCATACAGCCCGATATGGTGGTACAGCGGACCATCGCCCCAAGGCGCGCGTGCGCGTGTGAAGTACAGCGCGCGGAACCGGGCAGGGCCGCAGTGGGTGCCCACCATCTTCACCACGCTCGCTTCCTCGCCCTCTTCGGGTCGGCTGATCCGTGCGACCGCGGTGCCGATTTCCACGGCAGGATCCTCCATCAACTGCACGGTCTGGCGCAGCACGCGGGAGGCGATGGTGGGTAGATCGCCCTGGCAGTTGACGACGATATCATAGCGTCCGTCGGGATCGGCCCGATGCAGCGCCTCGGCGATCCGGTCGGTCCCGGACGGGTGATCGGCCCGGGTCAGGAATGCCGTGCCGCCGGCCGCACGTACGGCCTGGGCGATGTCGTCGTGATCGGTAGCCACGGCCACCGGCCCAAGCCGTGCCGCTATCGCACGGGCCCAGACGTGCACGATCATCGGCGTGCCGTTGATGTCGGCCAGCGGCTTGCCCGGCAGGCGGGTGGCGGCCATGCGCGCCGGGATCAGCACCAGCGTCTTCATCGCGGCGATACGGCCGACTTGCGTATCGCGTCATACTGCATCAGTTCGGCCAAGAGCGGCTCGAAATCGCGCAGCGCGATCATGTTCGGGCCATCGCTGGGAGCGTGGTCGGGGTCTGGGTGGGCCTCGATGAACAGCCCGGCCACGCCGACGGCCACCGCGGCGCGCGCCAGCACGGCGACGAACTCCCGCTGTCCGCCCGACGCGCTGCCCTGGCCGCCCGGCTGCTGCACCGAATGGGTGGCGTCGAAGATCACCGGCGCGCCCATGGCCGCCATCACCGGCAGGCCGCGGAAATCCGACACCAGCGTGTTGTAGCCGAAGCTGGTGCCGCGCTCGGTCACCAGGACGCGCGGGTTGCCGGCGCTGGTCACCTTGTCGATCACGTTGGCCATGTCCCAGGGGGCCAGGAACTGCCCCTTCTTCACGTTTACTACCCTGCCGGTCTGGGCGGCGGCCACGATCAGGTCGGTCTGCCGGCACAGGAAGGCGGGAATCTGCAGGATGTCGGCCACTTCGGCGACCGGCGCGCAATGCTCCCGCTCGTGCACGTCGGTCAGGATCGGCACGCCCAGCCCTGCCGCGACATCGGCGAAGATCTGCAGCGCGGCCGTCAGCCCCACGCCGCGCGCGCCCTTGGCACTGGTGCGGTTCGCTTTGTCGTAGCTGCTCTTGAACACGAAACCTACACCCAGGCGTGAACACGCCTCCTGGAGAGCCTGGGCGCACTCCATCGCATGGGCGGCGCTTTCGATCTGGCAGGGGCCGGCAATCACCGATAGCGGCGCGGCATTGTCGAACGAGGCTGCGCCCACCGTCACCCGCGTCTGCGCCGACAAACCGGCCATCGCGCCACCTCCCGTTGCGCGACGAGGCGCCGCTGCAGCCGGTGATCCCGGAAGTGCTGATGCGACGAGGTCATAAAGGCGACTGGCTGCTGGAGCTGAACCCCGACACCATGCCGCGCGTGCTGGTCAACGAGGCGTACAATGCCCGCATCAGCACCCGGCCGG
>CAXUHU010000134.1:0-8166 GCA_964250925.1 uncultured Acetobacteraceae bacterium | reverse complement strand
GTTTTCTGTCGATCCCACCAACGGCCGGACCCAGACGGTCTATAATTTCAGCTACCCCGACGAGGAACCGACCGCGACCCTCGTCGCGGCCAATGGGCTGCTCTACAGCACGCTGTTCACCGGTGGTGCGGCCGACCTGGGCATCGTCTACTCGGTCGATCCCGCGACCGGTTCGTTCACTACGCTGCACAGTTTCGCCGGCCAGGAATCGTCGTCCACGTCCGGCGTGATAAAGGTCGGTGCTTCGCTGTACGGCACCGCCTCGGGCGGCGGGTCGGGCGGCCTGGGTTCGATCTTCAAGGTCGATCCGGCCACCGACGCGATCGAGACGGTGCACTCCTTCAACGGCCAGGACGGCGCGCAACCGATGGGGCCGTTGATCGACGTGGCGGGCATTCTCTACGGGACGACCTCGGCCGGCGGGTCGTCATTCTCCGGCACGGTGTTCAGCTTCGATCCGGCCACGCGCAGGCTGACCACCCTGTACCAGTTCGCCGGAGGCGCAGATGGCGGCAGCCCCATTTGTGCCCTCTCGCTGGACAATGGAGCGCTCTATGGAACAACGTCCGGAAGCGACGGAGCCTATTTCGGCACCGTCTTCAGCATCGACCTTGCAAGCGGGGCGTTCTCGACCGTTTTCAGCGGGGGTCGCGACACGTTAATCCAGCCCTACGGCGTCGTTTCGGCCAATGGATTGCTGTACGGCGCGGCCGGCAGCGATTCACATCCAGCCGGCACGCTGTATCAATTCGATCCCGCGACCGGCGCGCTGACAACCCTGTACACGTTCCAGGGCGGGGCGGATGGCACGTTTCCAGACGGTCCCCTGCTTTACAGCAACGGCGTGCTGTTCGGCGAAACGCAATACTATCACTCGCCGACGAAGGTGATCGGCTTCAACCTGGCCACGGCGTCCGAGACGACCGTCCAAAACTTCAACGAGCACTTGACCCTCGACGCTCCCCTTGCAGCAGCCGGCGACAAGCTGTTCGGCATTGCATACAACCGCCCGGCCCCCTACGGCGCGGTGCTGCGGCTGAAGGCGGCCGGCGGCGGTGTTCAGCTCTACCCTTTCGCCAGTGCTACGGGCGGATACCCCAAAGCACCCCTGCTGCATGTCGGCCAGGCTTTTTACGGCACCACGCGGCCGAGCGACACGAGCAATGCGGGCACGGTGTTCAAGTTCGTGCCGTAAGCGGCGGGCCGGCCATGGAACCCCAGCCGCGCCCTAGACGCTTGAGCGGTCCAGACGCAGCGTCATGCAGTACGCGCCCCCGCCCGACAGGATGAACGGGTCCAGGTCGACGTCCACCACGGCATAGCCGCGCTCGCCCAGCATCGCCCGCACATGGTCCGGCGCCCGCGCCATCACCACGGTGCGGCCGATGTTGACCGCGTTCACGCAGAATGCCGCCGCATCGGCCGCACTCGCCTCCAGGCGTTGCGCCGGCGCCACATGCGCATGGATCAGCGCCAGCGCCTCGGGCGTGAAGGCCGGCGGGTAGAACAGCACTTCCCCGCCCGAGAGCGGGCAGAAGCACGTGTCGAGGTGGTAGAACCGGCTGGTCGCCAGTTCCAGCGCCACCGCCGGACGGTCGAAGAACGCGGCCAGCTCGCCGATGGCGGCCTTGATCGACCGCTGGCCGTACCCCGTCCAGAAGAACTGCCGCGACGCGTCCCAGATCGCGTCCCCCGCGCCCTCCTGGAAACACCCCTCCGGCATCATCGCCACCTCGTCGAGCAGCCCGGCCGCGGCAAACCGCCGCAGCGCTTCCAGGTAGGGCCGCTCCTCGCCCTGCCGCTCGGGGCAGGCGAAGCGCGCGACGATGGCGCGCCGGTCCAGCACCACCGCCGCGTTGGCGGGGAACACCATGTCCGGCTGCCCCGCCACGCCCGGCACCACCTCCAGCCGGGCGCCCGCCTCGGCCAGCGCCCGGCGCAGCGCGTCGAAACTGGCGCGCGCGGCCGATGCGTGGCCGGCCGGGTCGGCCGCCCAGTCGCCCGGCTTCATCCAGGGGTTGATCACGTAGCTGACGTGGTAACACGCGGGATCGACCAGCATGATCCGCGGCTGCGCCGTTGCGTCGCCGTGCGCCGCCTGCGGGTCCGTCTCGATCTCGCGGTCCAGCGCACCGGCGGTGGTCTCGTTCAGGCTCATAGGCTCACTCCTGAGAGGCGCGGGACTCGCAGGCGGCGACCCGGGCGCTGATGGGCGAGGCTGTAGCGGAACCGTGAGCGAAAGGAAACGCGCACAGGAGGCTCGCGCGCTGGCCCGAGAACCGGCGGCGCGCCCGCCTTTACGGTGGACGAGCGATTTCGCTCACCACGGCTTTCCCGGTCCGCGTGCGATGGCTCCAGCCATCGCAGCACAGGCGCAAACGCCCGGGGATGCCTATCCAGCAACTTTCCGGGCCACAAACGTCTTAAGGCAGACTTGGCTAATCCAGAGGAGCAACCGTGGGCCTGATCCTTCTCATCATCCTGGTGATTCTATTGTTCGGCGGCGGCCTTGGTACTACGTTCGGCGGCTGGGGCGGTGCCGACTATGGCCATTACGGCTATGGCGGGATCGGCCTGGGCACCATCCTGCTGATCGTGCTGATCGTTCTCCTGCTCCGCCGCGCGTAGGTCGCCGGCGCCTGACCGGGCACGATCCCGGTCAGGCGTCGTTGATCGCCGCCGCCGCGTGGCCGCGGCGGTGCCACCTTGCGTGCACCCGATGGTTTGCCGCCGCACGGAGAGGCAAGGCGGATGGCGATGGTTCAAGACGGGCAAGGCGGCGGGGTCGGCTTCGCCGTTCAGGAACGGCCGGAGGTGCCGGTGCTGGGGCTGCTGATGGGCGGCGCGGCGATGGTGCCGTTCGTTCTGCTTGTGCTGGGGCTCTGGTTCGGGCCGGCCGACTGGGCCGCGACGGCGCTGCATTGGCTGACGGCCTGGGGCGCTGCCATCCTGGCCTTCCTGGCCGGCGTCCGGCGCGGCCTGAGCTTTCGTATACCCGGCGGGGCGCGGCCAGCGCAGATCGCGACGGTGTTCTGGCTTTTCCTCCTGGCCATCGCCTCCCTGGTCGTGCCGTCTCGCCTGCTGAGCCTCGGCTTGCTGGCGACGGGTTTTGCCAGCCTCGCCGTGCTCGATCCGTCGGCCGCCCGCCGGCAGGAGGCGCCGCTGTTCTTCGCCCGGCTGCGGCCCATACAGATGGCCATACCGGTGACCGCCCTGGCCGTGGCGTGGCTGTGGGCCGTCCGCCACGCCTGAACCGGAACCGCCCCACCTACCCGGCGTAAGCCAGGCTCACTGCCACCCTGGAGGCTGCGATGCCGATCTACCACCTGACACCCGTCCTGCCGCTGCTTGCCGACCCGGCTTGGAAAACCAGCCGGCTTCGCGGCGAGTGCTGGGTGAACGGGGCCGACGAGGCCGAAGCGCGCGACCTGGCCAGCGGGCACTGCCAAGACGCGACGCAGACGATACCGGGCGAAGCCAGCCCACACAGCCCTTGGCGCGACTCCAAGCTGGTGGAGGCGCACCTGCTGCAGCAGGCTCCCGACGGCATGACGATCCCAAACGGGACGGTGGTTTTCACCAGCCAGTCATAGCCGGCCCCGGCGGAGGGCCGCCGCACATGGTTGACATCACGGCGCTGTGAAGGAACATCTACTTTCCCCGCGATGCCGGGTGTGAATAGTGTCACGACGATGAACAATCCTGCAGGTGGAACGGACCGGGTATGCCAGAGACCATTCTGATCACTGGCGGCGCCGGTTTTATCGGCACCTACGTGGCAAGCTCGCTTCTGGCGGCCGGACATTCCGTGCGTGTACTCGACAGCCTGATCGGGCAGGTTCACCCGCCCGAGGCCGAGCGCAATCCGGTCCTGGACCACGTCGAGTTCTTCCACGGCGACGTTCGCGATGCCGATCTGGTAGCGCGCGCGCTGACGGGCGCCGACAAGCTGGTGCATCTGGCGGCCGAGGTCGGCGTCGGCCAGAGCATGTATGCGATCGACCGCTACGTCTCGGTGAACGATCACGGCACCGCCGTGCTGCTGCAGGCGCTGATCAAGCATCGGGTGCAGCGCGTCGTGGTCGCTTCCTCGATGAGCATCTACGGCGAAGGCCGCTACGTGACGCAGGCTGGCACGATCGTGGACGACGCGGTCCGCAAGCCGGCCGACAAGGACTGGAATCCGGTCGGGCCCAGCGGCGAAACGCTGATCCCGGTGGCGACGCCGGAACGCAAGCCGGCAAGCTTGGCGTCGGTGTATGCGATCTCGAAATTCGTGCAGGAGCGGCTGACGCTGAACGTGGCGCCGGCATACGGCATGCAGGCCGTGGCCCTGCGGCTCTTTAACGTTTACGGCGCCGGCCAGGCACTCTCCAACCCCTATACCGGCGTGCTGGCGATCTTCGCCTCGCGCCTGCTGAATGGCGAGCGCCCCATGGTGTTCGAGGATGGTGCGCAACGGCGCGATTTCGTGCACGTGGAGGACGTTGCGCGTGCGTTCCTGCTGGCATTGGACGAGCCCGCCGCCGACGGCGGCGTTTTCAACATCGGCAGCGGACAAAGCGTCAGCGTCGCCGAAGTCGCCTTCAGCTTCGCCGCCGCCATGGGGCGCAGCGACCTCTCGCCGGACATTACGGGCAAGGCACGCACCGGCGACATACGCAATTGCTTTGCCGACATCGGGCATGCGCGGCAGACCCTGGGCTTTCATCCGCGGCGCGGTTTCGACGACAGCTTCGACGAGCTGGCGGATTGGGTTTCGCGTCAGACCGCCACCGACCGTGTCGCCGAAGCCAGGCGCGAGCTCGAGACGCACGGCTTGGTTGCATGATCGAGCCGGAGCACGCAGAACGGCTGGGATTTTCCGTTGAGCTGAAGACCGGCGACCGCGCACACGCCGAGCGCGCCGCGCGCCGTTTGCAATCCTTGGGCGTGCGTCACGTTCGCTTGCAGCTTTCCGCCGCCGATCATGCGGATGGCGGGTGGCTCGCTTGGGCGCTGGACCGGCTGGCGCGCGACTTCGAGCTTCTGCCCAGCGTTGCATCGGGTGCTGACAACGTGGCGCCGGAGGGTGCGCTGAGCCGCGTGCTGCACCATGCGGCAACGTTCAAGTTCGTCGAGTTGCGCGACACGTGCGACACTGCAGACGTGGAGCCTTGCGTCTTGCGCGCCGGTGCAGCCATGGCGAACGCGGCCGGCTGCGGCATGGTGATCGCGCTCGATGGCGACGACATCGCAACGCGCATGACCGCATACGGCCAAGCGGGTCTGTTGACGCTGGTTTCGGCCGTGGGATTGTGCCGCCTGGGCGCGGCAGGCCGCCTTGCCTCGGATCACGCGCTTGCGCTCGCGCAGCCGGTGGTGGATCGCTACAACCCGGCCTTGCCGCTATGGCTCAGCGCGGTCGGGCGCTCGACGTGGCGCCATGAGATCGCCGAGCAGATCGAGGTGTTCCGCGACGCGCTGTCGTCGCGTGCGGAGCGCGTGTACTGGCACACGCTGACCGATGACACCGCCCGCGACTCGCGTGATTGCGAGGCGCATTTCGGCGTCGATGATGCGCACGGCCCCAAGCTGCTCGGCCGGTTGCTGGACGGCGGCACGCGGGGCATCGAACCGCTGTTGAGCCTGACGCGCGGGGCGAAATCACCGGCCGTCATCGGCATCAAACCGGTGCTGGTGACCGGCGGGGCCGGCTTCATCGGCGCCAACCTTGCCGACCGTCTGGCCGCCGATGGCGAACACGTCGAAATCTTCGACGCGCTCGCAAGGCCGGGGGTGGAACGCAACCTGCGCTGGCTGGCGCGCCGGCATCCGTCGAAGATCAGCTTCGTCCTCGGCGACCTGCGCGACGAAGCGGCAACGCGGCAAGCAGCCCGGTCTGCCGGCGTGGTCTTCCACCTGGCCGGCCAAGTTGCGGTGACCACCAGCATGGTTCACCCGACGGCCGATTTCGAGGTCAACGCGCGCGGCACCGTCGCCATCCTGGAGACGCTGCGCCAGCACAACCCCACCGCACCGCTGATCTTTGCGAGCACCAACAAGGTTTATGGCGACCTGGCCGACATCGAGCTGGCACGCCAAGGCGATTGCTACCTGCCCAAGCGTGCCGATTACCGCGCGCGCGGTGTCAGCGAGACACGCCCGCTGTGTTTCCACACGCCCTACGGCTGCAGCAAGGGCACCGCCGACCAGTACGTGCTCGACTACGCCCACAGCTTCGGGCTGCGCACCGCCGTCTTGCGCATGAGCTGCATCTACGGCGAGCGCCAGCTCGGCACCGAGGACCAGGGCTGGGTCGCCCATTTCCTGCTGCGCGCCATCGCCGGCGAGCGCGTCACCATCTATGGCGATGGCCGCCAAGTGCGCGACATCTTGCATGTGGGCGATGCCGTCGCAGCCTATCGTGCTGCCTGGCAGGGCATCGATAGGATTGCAGGCCGGGCCTATAATCTTGGCGGCGGTCCGGCCAACGCGGTCAGCCTGCTGCAGCTGATCGAACACATCGAGACGATACTCGGCCGGCGTGTCGCTGTTGAGTTCTCCGCCTGGCGCCCGGGCGACCAGCGTTATTTCGTGGCCGACACCACGGCGGCCCGGCGGGATCTGCATTTGCCCGCCGCTCTGGGCTGGCACGCCGGCCTGCAACGGCTGGCGGCCCATTTCGGCGTGTCCGTCGCCGAACAGGCGCAAGTCGAGGCGGCCCTGTGAGGGTAGCGCTGGTCAACCCGCCCTGGCATTTCGAGCACAGCATCTACTTCGGCTGCCGCGAACCGCATCTGCCGATCGAGCTCGGCGCCTGCAAGACCCTGCTGGAGCAGGCCGGCCACCAGGTGCTGCTGCTGGACGGGCACTTGAACGCTGCCGCGTTGCCGGACTTGGCCGACGAGATCGCCGATTTCGGCCCGGGCATGACGGTGATCCCCACCGCGCCCAGCTACCTGTTCTGGCGCTGCGCCCCGCCGGAGTTGCGCGTGCCGCGCGAGATGATCACCGCGCTGGACGGGCGCGGCGGGCGCATCGTGGCCGTCGGTCCGCACGGCTCGGCAACCCCGCGCGCCACGCTGCGCAAGCTTGGCGCCGACGTGGTCATACGCGGCGAATGCGAGGAGGCCGTGGCGGCTTTGGCCGATGCATGGCCGCGCACCGGGGTGCCGGGTGCCGCGGTGCTCGACCGCGGCACGCTGCATCTGACTGGTCCCGTCCAGGCCACGCGCTTTACCGACCTGCCCGCACTGCGGTGGCCGCAATCCTGGGTGGCGCGTCACCACCATCATCACCATCGGTTCGACGCGGCACCGGCCGGCCCGGGCGCCGAGGTGGAAGCCTCGCGCGGCTGCCCCTATCACTGCACGTTTTGCGCAAAGATCGACTTTCGCGACGGCTACCGGCGGCGTGACGTGGCAATCGTGTTGGACGAGATCGACCGCCTCCGCGCGCAGGGCGCCGGCTACGTCTACTTCATCGACGAGATCTTCCTGCCCCAGCCGGCTTTGCTCGAAGCGCTCGCGACACGCGGCATCCTGTTCGGCATGCAGACCCGCATCGACCTGTGGAAACCGCCGATGCTCGAACTGCTCGGCCGCGCCGGCTGCGTATCGATCGAGGCGGGCGTGGAGAGCCTGACCGAGGACGGCCGCGCCGCACTCGACAAGCTGTGCAGGATGAGCACGGACGACCTTACGGACCGGCTGGTGCTGGCCAGGCGCTACGTTCCGTTCGTGCAGGCCAACCTGATCGAGACTCCGGGCGACGATGCGGGGCAGATACAGGCCTGGCGCACCCGGCTGCAATCGGGCGGCGTCTGGGCCAACGCCCCGGTGCCGATGTTCCCCTATCCCAGCAGCCCTGATTACCATCGCCGCTGGGGCGCCCCGGACGACGATGCGTGGGAGCGTGCGCTCGACTGCTACCTGGCGCAGTTCACCGTCTTTTCCGACATCCAGGACGCCGCACCCCTCGGCCTGGCGGCGTTGGAAGCCGACTGCCTGGCGGCATGACGCGGCTGCGGTGCGAGCCCCTTTTCATCACGACGGATGCGGTGGGCGGCGTATGGAGCTACAGCATGGCGCTCGCACGCGGCTTGGCGGCCGCGGGCGGATCCTGCGTCATGGCCGTGCTTGGGCCGGCGCCGGATGCGGCGCAGCGCGCGGAGGTGGCCAGCAT
>CAXUHU010000133.1:0-8263 GCA_964250925.1 uncultured Acetobacteraceae bacterium | reverse complement strand
ACATCGCGCTGCACGACGAGTACTTCATCAGCAAGAAGCTGTATCCGAACGTCGACTTCTACTCCGGCATCATTCTGAAGGCGATGGGGATACCGACGAGCATGTTCACCGTGCTGTTCGCGGTGGCGCGGACGGTGGGGTGGATCAGCCAGTGGAAGGAGATGATGGAGGACCCGCTGCAGCGGATCGGGCGGCCGCGGCAGGTTTATACCGGGCATGCGCAGCGGGATTACGTGCCGCTCGATGGTCGCTGAAAGATGGCGAGGTAACCAAAAATTGGCTGGCCTAATTATATCAACCCGCTTTTAAGCCGGCCTATCAGAAGACAGAAAGGCCTTCTTTTCTGAAGAAAAGAAGCAAAAGACTTTTCTCGGTGCTATCGCGGACTCGAGAAACAAAAGTTTTAGTCCTTTTTTTAAAAAAGGACTGCTTGCCTTCGCAGCGCCGGCGGGACTTGATTCAGTGTCATAACCTATGTTTTGGGCTTGCTACTCCGGGCAGTCGCAGCCGGGCGTCTTGCCAACGGCCGCGCGCGTGATGTGATGGTCGATCCACTCGGCAACGAGGGCACGGGCTTCGCTGAGGCGGGCTTCGGGATGGTGGATGCGGTAGAGCGTGGTGCAACTCTGGAAGGCAGCCATATCGTCGGTGCCGCCGCGTCGCAGTTCGCGGTAGGCAGTGACGACGGCGCGCTCGCAGCGGCGTCCGATCTCAACCAATTTATACCTCCAATTGAGAGTCGCTCTCAATACCTGGCCAGAATACCGGTGTTAGACACCTGCCGCAATATCCGCGGCGCGGGGCGCCCGGAGCTTGGGCCTTGCCGTAGCCTCGGCGATCAGCGCTTCCTCCTCTTCCTGCAGGAACGCGTCCTCGTCGGCGCGGGTGCGGACCACCTCGCGGCCGATGTCCAGCATGACCGGCACGGCGAGCGGGGAGACGCGGTCCAGCCGGCGGACGCGGACGTGGCCCTGCGCGCGGTCGAGCAGCAGGGCGATGCGGCTGAGGTCGGTGAGCCCGCTGGCCGCGTCCGCCCGCGTGGCGCGCAGAAGGATATGGTCGGGCTGGTGGCGGCGCAGCACGTCGTAGATCAGGTCGCTGTTCACCGTGACCTGGCGGCGGTTCTTCTCGGCGCCCGGCTGGTGGCGCTCGATCAGGCCGGCGATCACGGCGACGTTGCGGAACGTGCGGCGCAGCATGCTGCTTTCGGCCATCCAGGATTCGAGGTCGTCGCCCAGCATGTCGTGGTCGAACAGGTCGGCGATGTCGCCCGGCTCGTTGGCCGACCAGGTGGCGATTACGTAGTCGGTTGCGACGAAGCCCAGCGGCGCGGTGCCGGCACGTTCCATGCGCTTGGTCAGCAGCATGCCCAGAGTCTGGTGCGCGTTGCGCCCTTCGAAGGTGTAGGCGACCAGGTACCAGCGGTCCTGGCGCGGGAAGATCTCCACCAGCAAATCGTCGGGGCCGGGCAGTTCGGATCGGTCCTGCTGCAGCTCCAGCCACTCGCGCACCGGTTCGGGATAGGCGCTCCAGGCGGAGGGGTCGTGCAGCATGGCGCGCACGCGGGCGGCCAGGTTGGTGGTCAGCGGCATCTTGGTGCCCGCATAGGCGGGAACGGCAGGCGTGCCGGTGCCGCCGTCGGTGCACAGCAGCGTGGTCTCGTGGATGCGGTCGAAGCGCAGCAGGCGGCCGGCGAACATGAAGGTGTCGCCGGGGCGCAGCGTGTTGGCGAACATCTCCTCCAGCTCGCCCAGCGCCTGGCCGCGCATGCCGCCGATCCGCACGCGCAGCAGCGGCGCTTCCACGATGGTGCCGACGTTCATCCTTGCCTGGCGCGCGATGCGGGCGTGGCGCACGTGTACGCGGCCTTCGGAGTCACGGAACAGTTTTCTGTAGCGTTCGTAGCTGGCGAGTGCGTAACCGCCGGTCTCCACGAACTCCAGCACGCTGTCGAACGTCGCGCGGTCCAGCGCCGCGTAGGCAGCGGCGCGTCCCACCTCGGCGAACATCGCGTCCGGGTGGTAGGGAATGGCGCAGGCCGTCAGCAGCAGGTGCTGCGCCAGCACGTCCAGCCCGCCGGGTCGCGGCGGGTCGCCATCCAGCTCGTGGGCCGCCACGCCGGCCATGGCCGCCTGGCATTCCAGCACCTCGAACCGGTTGGCGGGCACCAGGATCGCCTGGCTCGCCTCGTCCATCCGGTGGTTCGATCGCCCGACCCGCTGCAGCAGGCGCGAGACTCCCTTGGGTGCGCCAACCTGGATGACTTGATCCACGCCGCCCCAGTCGATGCCGAGGTCGAGCGACGAGGTGGCCACCACGGCGCGCAGGTCGCCACGCGCCATTGCCGCCTCCACGCGCAGGCGCTGGGCGAGGTCCAGGCTGCCGTGGTGGAGCGCGATCGGCAGGGTGGCCTCGTTCAGCTTCCACAGCTCCTGGAAGATCATCTCGCCCTGGGCGCGGGTGTTGACGAACACGATCGTCATGCCGGCGCCGGCGATCTGCTTTAGCACCACGCTTGCGGAGGCCAGGCCCATATGGCCCGCCCAGGCGAAGCGCTGTTCGGGCAGCATCATGCGCAGGGCCGGGGGTGCGCCCTCGGCTACCTGGATCAGCCGCGCCGACCCGCCGGCACCCACATAGGCCAGCAGGGCGGCGGGATGCGCCACGGTGGCCGACAGCCCGACCCGTCGGGCGCGCGGCGCCAGCGCCGTCAGCCGGGCGATGCCTAGCGCCAACTGGTCGCCGCGCTTGGTGCCGGCCAGGGCGTGGATCTCGTCGATGACGATGGTGTCGAGCCGGTCGAAGAACGTCTCGGCCTGTTCCTGGCTCAGCAGCACGGCCAGGCTTTCCGGGGTGGTCAGCAGGATGTCCGGCGGCGCCTCGCGCTGGCGCTTGCGGTGTTCGTGCGAGGTGTCGCCGGTGCGCGTGCCGATCGCGATGGGCAGCGCCATCTCGGTCACCGGCACGGTCAGGTTGCGCGCGATGTCGGCCGCCAGCGCCTTCAGCGGGCTGACATACAGCGTGTGAAGGCCGGGCTGATGCGGCTCGGCGAGTGCCACCAGGCTGGGCAGGAAGCCGGACAGCGTCTTGCCACCGCCTGTGGGGGCGATCAGCAGCACGCTTTCACGGGCGCGCGCCGCGGCGTGCTTGGCTAGCTGGTGGGGGCGGGGGGACCAGCCGCGATCGGCGAACCACGTGGCGAAGCGGTCCGGCAGGGGTCCAATCATGGCACGGATGTGGGGCGGGCTTGCGGCTGGGCAAAGGGAAGGTCGCTTGCGCCAAGGCATGCCGATGCTATCATGGATGATAGCGGCCTCGGAAAGCGTCATGGCACAGCTTCTGGTGAGAGACATCGACGACACGCTGGTGCGGTTGCTGCGGCAGCGTGCGGCGGCCAATAATCGCTCGGCCGAGGCGGAGCATCGCGCCATCCTAGAAGCGGCGTTGCTGATCGACGGTGAGCCGTTCTGGGTGGTAGCCGAACGGCTTCAGCAGGAGACGGCTGGGCAGACAGCTTCCGACAGCACCGAAATCGTGCGCCACTATCGCGACACGCGATGATGCGGGAGGCCGTTATCGACGCGAGCATCGCGGTCAAGGCGGCCACGCTGGAAGATTACTCTCCCAATACGCTTATTCTGCTGCGGACGGTGCAGGCTCTGCATGCGCCTGCTCACTGGCTGGCCGAGGCTGCGAATACGCTCTGGTCGAAGGCGACCATTCGTGGGACGCTGGCCCCGGGATTGCTTGCTCCCCGGCTAAGCTTTTTAGCCAAGATGCCTGTTCTGGCCGCGCCGCTGCCGGGACTGCTTGTGGAGGCCGGCGCAATCGCGGCCGAGCTGCAGCTGACGGTTTACGATTCGCTGTATCTGGCGCTAGCCGAACGTTTGCGTGCGCCCCTGGTCAGTGACGACCGCAAGCTGATCAGGGCCGCGGTCGCAAGCGCGCGTTTCGCCGATCTGGTCATCTGGATTGCCGACATCACCGACACCCCGCACTGACCGGAAGGCGATGCCGCACCCCGACACCTGGCTCTGCGTTCGCCCTGAAGGTCTGTATTGCACGCCGGGCGACTTCTTCATCGATCCTGTGGTGGCCGTGCCGCGCGCGATGATTACGCACGCCCATGCGGACCACGCGCGCCCGGGCCACGGCGCGGTGCTGGCCACCGCCGAAACCTTGGCGATCATGGGGGTGCGCATGGGGCCGGGCCGGGCCGGCGACACGCAGCAGGTGTTGATCCCCGGCGAGGTGCTGACGATCGGCGACGTGCGGGTGTGGATGCAGCCGGCCGGGCACGTGCTGGGCAGCGCGCAGGTCGCCATGGAACACCAGGGCAGCCGCGCGGTGGTCAGCGGCGACTACAAGCGCGCGTCCGACCCGACTTGCGCGCCCTTCGTGCCGATCGCCTGCGACGTGTTCGTCACCGAAGCCACGTTCGGCCTGCCCATCTTCGTGCATCCGCCGGCCCTGGGCGAGGCGCGGAAGCTCATCGACAGCGTCACGCTGTTTCCCGGGCGCACCCACGTCGTGGGCTGCTACGCGCTGGGCAAGGCGCAGCGCCTGATCGCGCTGCTGCGCCAGGCCGGCTGGGACCGCCCGATCTACGTGCACGGCGCGCTGATCCCGCTCTGCACGCTCTACGAACAGCTCGGGGTTCCGCTAGGCGATCTGCGTCCGGCGACCGGCGCGCACAAGGCAGATTTGGCCGGCGCGATCGTGCTGGCGCCGCCATCGGCCATCGCCGATCGCTGGGCACGCCGCTTGGTGGAGCCGGTGACGGTGCTGGCATCGGGCTGGATGCGGGTGCGCCAGCGCGCGCGCGCCAAGGGGGTGGAGCTGCCGCTGGTGATCTCCGACCACGCGGATTGGCCGGAGCTGCTCGTGACGCTTGACGAGGTGGGCGCGCCGGAGGTTTGGGTGACGCATGGGGCGGAGGAGGCGCTGATCCACGCCATCGGTCAGCGCGGGCGGAAAGGACGGGCGTTGCGGTTGTTGGGGTATGGGGATGCTGGGCTTGAAGAGGCAGCTTAACCGTTCTTTTCTGAAGAAAACAACCAAAAGACTTTTGTTTTTGTGGTGTGTACCGTCGGCAAGGTCCGCGACAGCACTCATAAAAGTCTTTTGCTTCTTTTCTTCAGAAAAGAAGGCCTTTGTCTTGTGATCGCCTTCGCCGAGCTCCTAGACCGCCTGACCCTAACCCCCGGCCGCCTAGCCAAGATCGCGTTGCTGCGCCGCTTCTTCGAAACCGAGGCCGACCCCGACCGGGGCTGGGCCTTGGCGGCGCTGACCGGCGAGCTCTCTTTCACCGCGGCCAAGGCCGGGCTGATTCGGGCAGTGGCGGAGGCGCGCGTCGATCCCGTGCTGCTCGGCTGGTCGTACGATTTCGTGGGCGACCTGGCCGAGACCGTCTCGCTGATCTGGCCCGCCAAGACGGAGGCCGCGCCGCCCACGGTGACCGAGATCGTGCACGCGCTCGGCACCCGGCCGAAGACCGACCTGCCGGACCTGCTGGCCGGCTGGCTCGACACCTCCGGCCCCAACGTGCGCTACGCGTTGCTGAAGCTGATCACCGGCGAGCTGCGCGTCGGCGCCTCCGCCCGCCTGACCAAGACCGCGCTGGCCGAGTTCGCCGGCGCGCATGGCCGCACGGTCGCTCCGGACGACGTGGAGGAGGTGTGGCACAGCCTGACGCCACCGTTCCAGCCGCTGTTCGACTGGCTGGAGGGCCGCACGGGTGCACCCGACGCGGCCGGCGCCCCGGTGTTCCGGCCGCCGATGCTGGCGCATCCGCTGGAGCCGCCGGATTTCGCGGCACTCGAGGCGTCAGCGTACGCCGCGGAGTGGAAATGGGACGGCATACGCGTGCAGCTGGTGCGGGCACCTGGCGGCGAGCGCATCTTTTCGCGCGGTGCGGAGGACGTGTCGGCCGCATTCCCCGACTTGGCCGGCGTGCTGCCCGGCGACGCGGTGCTGGACGGCGAACTGCTGGTGGTGCGCGATGGTGTGGTGGCGCCGTTCGCCGATCTGCAGCAGCGCCTGAACCGCAAGACCGCGTCGGCCAAGCTGGTGCGCGAGTTTCCGCTGCGCGTTCGGCTATACGACATCCTGTTCGACGATGCGGAGGATGTGCGCGCCCTGCCGTTCACCCAGCGCCGCGCCCGGCTGGTGGATTGGATGGCGCGCAACCCATCGGACCGCATGGATTTGTCCGAGCTGATCCGCTTTGCCTCGCTGGACGAGTTGGCCGTCATACGCGAGGGCACCCGCGCCGCCTCGATCGAGGGGCTGATGCTGAAGCGCCTCGACAGCCCCTACGTCCCCGGCCGCCCGAAAGGCCTGTGGTGGAAATGGAAGCGCGATCCGCTGACCATCGACGCCGTGGTGATGTACGCGCAGCGCGGCCACGGCAAGCGCAGCAGCTTCTACAGCGACTACACGTTCGGCCTATGGCGCGCGGACGGCGAACTGGTGCCGGTGGGAAAGGCGTATTCGGGGTTCACCGACGAGGAGTTGGTCAAGCTGGACCGGTGGATACGCAACCACACGGTGAAAGCGTATGGCCCGGTGCGCGAGGTGGAGCGCGGCCTGGTGCTGGAGATCGCGTTCGATGCGGCGCAGTACTCCAACCGGCACAAATCGGGCGTGGCGCTGCGTTTTCCGCGGGTGGCACGGTTGCGATGGGACAAGCCGTTCGAGGAGGCGGACCGGTTGGAGACGTTGCTGGCGCAGATCTAGGGTCAAAAGCTCTTGCTTGTTTTTGCGAGAAAGAAGCGCTTACTGGCCTTCATAGCCGCGAGCCAGCGCATGGTAGACGCCCTCCGGACACACAAGCCGAGACGTCGCATACCCGATCAACGACGCCAGCATCAGCGGCACCACCATCGCATGGTCGTTGGTCATTTCGGTCACGATAACGAACGCAGTGATCGGCGCCTGCACCACCCCGGCGAAATAGGCGACCATGCCCAGCACGACCAGCGCCTGTGCCGACGCGCCCGGCAGCAGCGCCGCCATGTCCGCGCCGAGACCCGCCCCCACGGCAAGCGAGGGCGCGAAGATGCCGCCGGGAATGCCGCTGACCGAGGAGGCCAGGGTAGCGGCAAGCTTCAGGGCCACGAAGGTCAGCGCCGGCGCATCCTGCCCACCCTGCACCAGGGCGCGGGCCTGCGCGTATCCGGTGCCGAAGGCGTCGCCGTGCGACAGCAGGCCGCAGCAGGCAACCAGAAAGCCGCAGAAGCCCGCGAACAGCACGGGGCGCGCCGCGATGGCCCGACCGGTGGCGCCGGGCAGCCCTCGGCCAAACGCGATCAGCACGCGGCTGAACCCACCGCCCAGCAGCCCGCCGGCACACCCGACCAGGGGCAAGGCGGCCCAGCCCTCGGCCGTGTGCAGCAAGGTGGCATGCGTCGTGCCGAAATAGGTGTAGTCGCCCTGCAAGGCCAGGGAGGTGAGGCCGGCCGCGATGACCGTGCTGATGATCACGCCGCTGGTGCGCGCCTCGAACGACCGGCTCATCTCCTCGATGCCGAAGACGATGCCGGCCAGCGGCGTGTTGAACGCGGCCGAGACGCCGGCCGCCGCGCCCGCCAGGATGAGGCCGGGCTGCCGGCGCGGCGAGAGGCGGCCGACGGCGAACATGATGGAGGCGCCAACCTGCACCGTCGGCCCCTCACGCCCGATTGAGGCGCCGCACAGCAGGCCCAGAAGCAGCAGCGCGATCTTGCCCGCCGCCAGCCGCAGCGAGACGAGCCGTGCCCTTGCGCCGTGGGAGACCATCTGTCGCGCGGCGATCGCCTGCGGGATGCCGCTGCCGCCCGAGCCTGGGAAGTAGCGACGGGACAGCAGGCTGGCCAGGGCGAAACCCGCCGGGGTCAGTAGCAATGCGGCATGGGGCCGATGCGTCTGCACGATGTCGAACGCCCGGCCGGCCAGGTCGGCGGCAATCGCCAGCCCGACGGCGGTGCCGCCCACCAGCAGCCCCCCCGCCACGAACAGGATGCGGCGGCGCCAGCGTTGCGAGAGGATGGCAATCCGGCGTGCCTGACGATGGGTGAGATGGCGGGAGACAAGCATCGGCCGGGACCATAGGGCCGGGCTTGCCATCCTGCATCATCCTGCGGGATGCGGACTGTGCCGGAATTTTTTTTTATGTTTGGTGTACAAATGAGATCTACACCACACAGGTCGAACTGCGCCGCCCCCGGCCCCCTGGCTGCCCGCCATGCAGACGGGCTAAACACCCCCAACGAAGAGTTCAGGG
>CAXUHU010000132.1:0-8299 GCA_964250925.1 uncultured Acetobacteraceae bacterium | reverse complement strand
TCAGCCGGTCGAGCCAAAGCCGCCCTCGCCACGGGCCGAGCTGCGAGAAAACCCGTCCACCACCGTGAAGGCCGGGCGCAGCACCGGCACGAACATCATCTGTGCAATCCGTTCGCCCGGCACGATCGTCACCGGCGGGCTGCCGGGCGGGTTGCGGTTCCACGCGCTGACCATGATCGGGCCGGTGTAATCCGCGTCGATCACCCCCACCAAATTGCCTACGACCAGCCCCTTTTTGTGCCCCAGGCCAGACCGCGGCACGATGACCGCTGCCATGCCCGCATCGGCCATGTGCAGCGCGAAGCCTGCCGGTATCAGCACCGCCGGCGCTTGCCCATGCAGCTGCATCGCCCCGTCCAGGCAGGCATGCAGGTCGATGGCCGCCGCCATGGCGCTGTGATAGCGCGGCAGCCCCCACGTGTGGACACGGGGATCCAGAACGACGATCTCGATGACGCAAGCTCCGCAACGTGGAACGCGGCGCTGCTTAAGACGCTTTCAGGCCGACCGTAAACCGCCAGCCCGCCCCAAGCTTACGGTCAAGCGATCCGTCACAAGCGACGGACACGCTCCGTCGAAACGGGACTGGAACACAGCGGCTTCGGCTGCCAGAACCCGCCGCGCTCTAGCCAGCCACCGCCAATCCGGGTAATCCGCCCCGGTACGCTGCTCGGGCAAGCAGGCCTGCATCGCACGCGCGCACGGCATCGACCGCTCCGGCCGTGAGCACCGGATGCAGACGCGCATCGACGGCCGCCGCGCAGCATTGGCGGCTACGCCCGGAGGCGATTGGGGTCTGGTGGCCCCCCTGGTCTTCAAAACCAGCGGCCCGCCAAAAGCGGGCGGTGGGTTCGATTCCCATCCGCCTCCGCCACCCAACCACCTTGCCCCAACTCGCCAGCCGCCCCGATTGGCGATGTCGAAGCCGTTTAGCCGGTCATAGCGCGATCGCTTGGGCCGCTAGGGCCGCTCCGGCCCTACTGGGCGCCTAGACGCACGTCCGTCGGCCGGCGCACGCCGCACCAGCCCCAGGCTCAGCAAGCCTACCCCCAGCACGCCGACCGGCGCGGGCTCCGGCACCTGGCTCGTGTCGGCGGCAAGCTCCTGCGTGCCGGTCAGGCTGACATAGGATTCCACGCCACCGTACAGCGAGGGCGCCAACGCGAGGTCGGCCTGTTCGTCAGCCACCGCGGCGGTTGGGGCGGAAAACGTCAGGGTGGGAAACTCCACCGTCCAGATCGCCATCTGAATGGCGGCCGCCTGGTCGGTGCTGGCGCCGTGCGCCACGATGCTGTTGCCGTAATCGACCAGGCCGCCGATCTCCTGGGCCTGCTGCGCCGAGAGAAACCCGTCATCGCCGTTGGTGGAGCCGACCAGGGTCTGGCCATTGTAGCTTAGGGCCTGGCCGGCGCCGAGGTAGACGTCGTGGAACAGGTCGATGCACCACGCATCCACCGTCGTACCGCCGCCGGTCGTCAGCACGATCTGCCCAGCCAGCCCGCTCTGCCCGGCGAACCCGTTCGCCGTCGAAAACGCGTCGCTGCCGAACGTCACCGCCTCCCCGTACAGTTCCACGTCCGTAATCACTGCCGCCCGCCCTGCGGCAGGGGCAAGCAGCGGAGCCGCGAGCAGGCAGGCCAGTAGAGTGGTGCGCATCGAATGTCCCCAGCGTCCGTTTGGTCAACAGAACGAACGCATACGGACAAAATTAGAGACGGTCAAGTATCAATTTCGATACGGAGTCAGCGCTGCTCTGTCTGCGCTGCCGGGCGAAGGCGTTCGCCCTCGCCCGCACCCTGCTCAGCGTGACATTTTGTAGAGCTTGGTTGCTACCTCGAACATTTCCTCCGGCGCGTAGTCGGGCGCGAACGCGCCGTAATTGCCCACCATGTCCGAGATCTTGCCGCCCTCCGGGCAGCCGTCCACCACTTCCAGCTCGCCGGGCGGGTCGCCGGGCAGCGCCACTTCGCCGTTGCCCCAGATGCCCGACATCTCCTTGTAGTCGTCCGGGCTGAAACGGTACAGCCTGCGATGGCTGCCCTCGTTCAGATATTTCTGGCACTCGGGCACGCGGCTCAGGTTGATGTTCGGCGTGGGCAGCATCTTCTCTATTTCGACGCCGGTCAGCTTCTTCAGCGCCAGCGCATAGGCGTGCGCATGCACCGAACCGCGCACCAGCAGGTAGCCGCATACCTCACGCGACGTCGGGTCGCTCACCGTCTCATAGACGCGCAGCTTGTGGATTCGCGCGCCGCATTCCAGGTGGAAGTTGTGCAGCAGGTCGATGATCACGTTGCCCGTGGTGGTCACGAAATCCATGTTCCACGAGGCGCCGTTGGAGTTCATCGGCATGGCACCGCCGCCGTTGGACAGGAACGAGGCTGCCAACCGTATGTCCTGCATCGCCTCAAACGGCGACTTGGAGATGTCGACGTTCTCCGTCGGGTCGCCCGGGCCGTTGTTCAGCATCGCCACGCCGTTGCTGACCAGCTCCACATGGCCCAGTTCCTCGGCCGTAATGCTCGCCACCAGGCTGTAAAACGGCCGCAGGTTGCTCTTGCTGCGGAAGTTGAAGCTCTGGAACATGTAGTTGCCCAGCGTGGACATCTCGCCGTATTTTCCGCCCAGCAATTCCTGCAAGGCAGCCGCGGCGTTCGGGTCCGCCCTCTTCGGCTCCGGCAGGGCGGCTTGCAGCTTGTCTATGCGCATGAACATCGGCGTTGATCCTCGGTGACGGTAGCCGGTAGCGACTTCCGCCGAGTGAACGCGGCCGAGCGCCACACGTATGCCCCAGCTTGCGAAAGGTTTACCGCGGGCGATGCGCCTTGGGCGGGGTCTGGCGTGGTAAGCAAGAACTTCTTTTCTGAAGAAAAGAAGCAAAAGACTTTTGTCTATTGCACGTCACAAGAACAAAAGTTTTTTTGGTCATTCCTTTTCGAAAAAGGACGTCTTGCTATCCAGAAGCCACCGTCTGCCCCGGCGCCACTTGCCGCCGCGCAGGATCGCGGAGGATGGTGTCCCGCATGATGTCACGCGCCAGCGGGGCAGCCACGTCCGCACCGGCGTTGCCGTGCTCCACAACGACAGCCACCGCATAGCGCGGCGCATCGTACGGCGCGTAGCATACGAACAGCGCGTGCGGGCGGAACTCCCAAGGCAGGCTCGCACTGTTGAAATGCCCATGCTCGCGCGCCCAGCGGCTGACGCGGCGCACCTGGCTGGATCCGGTCTTGCCGGCCAACTGCATGCCCGGCAGCCCCAATCGGGCATGCGGCGCAGTGCCGCCGGCTTCGTTGACCACCGCAAACATGCCGCCCCGAACCAGTTGCAGGCCAGCTTCAGGAACGTCCAGCACCGGCCAGTCCTCCGCCTTGCCGCCGGTCTGCGTCGCCCCGGCGAGCAGCCGCGTCACATGCGGCACCACCGCGCGGCCGGTCGCGATGCGGCTGACGTAGGCCGCCAGTTGCAGGGGGGTGGCCAGAACAAAACCCTGGCCGATGCCGCAGCTGATGGTGTCGCCGATGGTCCATTGATGGCCATGCCGGCGGCGCCAGGCCGTGGTGGGCATCAAGCCCTTGCGGGCGCCGGGCAGATCGACCCCGGTATCCACCCCAAGGGTGAACTGGTTGGCCACCTGCGCCACCGCATCGATGCCGGCGCGCCGCGCCGTCTCGTAGAAGAACACGTCGCAGGAATGCTTCAGCGCGCCGTGCAGGTCGAGCGAGCCGTGGCCGTGCTTCTTCCAGCAGTGAAACCGCGTGTCGCCCAAATTGAGGTAGCCCGGGCAGTTGATCCGGTCGGTCTCGGTAATGGCGCCGGACTGCAATCCGGCCAGCCCCACGGCCATTTTAAAGGTGGAGCCGGGCGGATAGACGCCGGCCGTCGCCTTGTTAATGAGGGGCGTCTTGCGGTCCGCGGTCCACTCGTTCCACTGCGCCTGGCTGACGCCGCTGTCGAACAGTGCCGGGTCGAAGCTGGGCGTCGTCGTCATGGCGAGAACTTCGCCGTTGGTGCAGTCCATCACCACGGCGCTGGCTGCCATGTCGGCCAGGCGACCCAGCACGCTGCGCTGCAGGCCGATGTCGATGGTGAGCCCGATCTCGTCGCCCGGCGCGCCTTCGGTGCGGTCCAGCTCGCGTATGATGCGGCCGACGGCGTTGACCTCCATCTGCACCTCGCCGGCGTCGCCGCGCAGGTCCTCCTCGTGAAACTGCTCCACGCCCGCGCGGCCGACGCGCACGCCGGGCAGTGCCAGCACAGGGTCTAAGCCCAGATCGGCATCGCTGGGCGGGGCCACGTAGCCCACGATGTGAGCCAGATCCGGGCCGAACGGGTAGTGGCGCGTGGTGCCGACATCGACGAACACGCCGGGCAGGTCGGGCGCGTTCACCTCAATGCGGGCCATCTGGTCCCAGTCGAGAAACTCCTTCAAGGTAACCGGGATGAAGCGCCGGTTATGCTTCAGGTCGCGCTCGATGCGGGTGCGGTCGTGGTCTTCCAGCGGCACCAGGCGGTCGAAGGCGGCCAGGGTGGCGGCGACGTCGGTGGTCTCCTCGGCCAGGATCAGGGCGCGCCAGTTCAGCGTGTTGCCGGCGAGCGCCTCGCCGAAGCGATCCAGGATGCGGCCGCGCGGCGGCGCGATCAGCCGGGCGCTGACCCGGTTGTTTTCGGCCAGCGTCGCATATTTTGCGCCCTGCTCCACCTGCACGCGGTAGAGTTTTACGCCCAGCGTGCCGAGTGCGGCCGTCTGCCCCGCCATCAGCAGCAGGGCGCGCCGGGTAAACACGCCGTTGCGGGTGCCTTCCTGTTTCATGATGCTGTCTGACGTTCGGTCATCAGCTCGCTTGCTCAGGCGCGGCGCGGCCGCGGTGCAGGGTGATCAGGTGCAGCGCCAAGAACGGGTAGAGGCCGGCCGCCAGCCCCCACTCGAACAGCCCGGGCCAGGGCGGCACCGCGCTCCACGTCAGCAGAACCACCAGCAGCCACTCGGCCAGGGCGGCACCGGCAGCCAGGCTCGCGAACACCAGCCAGACGGCCGCGAACCCGCTGCGCGTCAGGGCGCGGCGGAACCGCAGCGCCGCCGCGTGGATCAGCAGCAGCACCAGCACCTGTATGCCGACCGGCCCCTGCGCGAGCAGATCGAGCAGCAGGCCCACGCCGAACACCAGGAGCGCCGGCATCGATGCGGGCCGATACAGCGACCAGAAATACACGCTGGCCATCGCCCAGGCCGGCTGCAGCTGCGCCTGGCCGGGAAGGCCGAACGGAGCGGAGAGCAGCAGCAGCACAACAACCGTCTGCACGGCCGGAAAGGCGTAGCGGGAGGCCACGTCAAGCCGGTGCCACAGCCCCAGCCGCGGCCGAATGCCAGGTTTGTTGTCCATCCCGGCCGCCGGCCTTCAGTTGCCGATCGTCGAGGCCGTGACGGCGATCGACGGCCGACGGCCGGCAGCCGATTCCGGCGGCACGATGCCGGCCAGGCCGTAGTCGAAGATGCGTACAATCTCCAAGCGGCCAAGATCGGCGGCTGGCGCCACTTCGACCTGGCCGGTAGGACCAAAATGCACCGTCCCGATCAACAGGCCGGCAGGAAAGGCGCCGGCCTCGGCCGAGGTCATGACCCGCTCGCCCTCCTGGGCATGAATGCCGTCCTGCACGTAAAGCAGCCGCGGGTTGGGCGCGTTGGCGCCGACGAGGATGGCGCGCGCGCGGCTGTGTTCCAGCAGCACCGGAATCCGGCTGTTCATGTCGGTGATCAGCAGCACGCGCGCGCTGCGGGCGCCCACCTCCGTCACGCGTCCGGCCAGGCCGGCGGCGTCCAGCGCCACCTCGCCGCGGCGTATGTCGCTGTGCGGGCCGACCGAGAGCAGCACCGAGCGGGCGTACACCCCACCCGCATCGGCTACCACGCGGGCGGTGACGAAGCTCAGCTTCGGGTCGGGCACCCAGTGCAGGTTGTCCTTCAGCGTGGCGTTCTCGGCGTCCAGCGCCATGGCCACGTCGTACCAGTGGCGCAGGCGCTCGTTCTCCAGCCGCAGCCGGTCGACCTCCGAGCGGAGGGACACCGTTTCGCGGACCGCGCGCGCCGTGCCGCGCATGGCCCGCAACGGGGCATCCACTACGGCGTATAGGGGGGCGAGCGCATCAGATAGGGTAATGCGCGCGCGTTCCGGCACGAGCGGGGTGGCGCGGCCCAGCAGCATCAGCGCCAGCGAGGCCATGATCAGCACGGGAAGCGTAAGGCGGGCCAGCGCCTGCCGGGCCTGTATCGATAGCCTGATCAAGCGGGACCGTCCGACAATGCTATTACGGCGGCCATCCAACGCGCCTTTCCGCGCTTCCGGTGCTCACGGCCCCAACGGCCGCTCCGCGCCGGTTCTCAAAAGGCACGTTGGATGACTCGCCGTAGCGCATTCTCAAACGGTCCCTTTCGAGCCCTTAAGCATTATGACACGATTAATACATGGTCGTGAGAACGTTCCGCAGGCGCTTCAGTTCTTCCAGCGCGCGGCCGGTGCCCAGCACCACGCAGGACAGCGGCTCCTCGGCCACCACCACGGGCAGGCCGGTGGCCTCGCGCAGCACCTGGTCCAGCCGGTGCAGC
The DNA here is from genome assembly GCA_964250925.1 of uncultured Acetobacteraceae bacterium. Lineage (GTDB taxonomy): Bacteria > Pseudomonadota > Alphaproteobacteria > Acetobacterales > Acetobacteraceae > BOG-908. Next base: position 1,695 of record CAXUHU010000132.1, on the reverse strand, counting down.
AGCGCGCCGCCGCCGGTCAGCACAATGCCCTTGTCCACGATGTCGGCGGCCAGCTCCGGGGGCGTCATCTCCAGCGCGGTGCGCACGGCTTCGACGATCTGGAACACCGGCTCGGCCAGGCTCTCGGAGATCTGCCGCTGGCTGACCAGCACTTCGCGCGGCACCCCGTTGATCATGTCGCGGCCGCGCACCTCCTGCCACGGCCCGTCCTCGCCGTTCTCGGCCGGTCGGGCGGCCCCCAGCCCGATCTTGATCCGCTCGGCCGAGCTCTCGCCGATCAGCAGGTTGTGGTTGCGCCGTATGTAACTCGTGATCGCCTCGTCCATCTTGTCACCGCCCACCCGGACCGAGCGGGAGTACACGATGCCGCCCAGCGAGATCACGGCCACCTCGGTGGTGCCGCCGCCGATATCGACGATCATGCTGCCGGAGGGTTCGGTGACCGGCAGGCCGGCACCGATGGCAGCCGCCATCGGTTCCTCGATCAGCAGCACGCGGCGGGCGCCGGCCGATTCCGCACTCTCCTGGATGGCGCGGCGCTCCACAGCGGTCGAGCCCGATGGCACGCAGACGATGATGATGGGTGACGCAAAACTACGGCGGTTGTGCACTTTGCGAATGAAGTGCTTGATCATCTCCTCGGCCACTTCGAAATCGGCGATCACGCCGTCGCGCATGGGCCGGATGGCGGAGATGTTGCCCGGCGTGCGGCCCAGCATCATCTTGGCCTCTTCGCCTACGGCCAGCACCTGCTTCTTGCCGCGCACGTCGGCGATGGCGACCACGCTGGGTTCGGCCAGCACGATCCCGCGACCCTTCACATAGACCAGCGTGTTGGCGGTGCCGAGGTCGATGGCCATGTCGGCGGACATGGCGCCCAGAAGGCGGGAGAACATGCTGAGACTACCCTTAAGTGGGCAAGGGCGGCGTGCGGAAGCACGCCTACGCGTGACGCCCCTCGACCCCGCTGAGGAGTGATCCCCAGACCCCGGCTTCGCCCAAAGCCCTCATCAAGGCCTCGATAAAATCGGGGTCTGGGGCCGCCTGGCCCCCGCAGGGTCCAGGGGCACCGCCCCGGGCCGTATGAAGCGCCGGGGGTTACCCGCCGCCCCCCCGCGGAGCAAGACCAGCGGAACCCGCTATCCACTCCAAGCATTGCAATTTGCAACCGGCGACGTGCGCCGACCGAGCAGCGCTTTAGTACTTGAGGAGCAACTACCATGATACGGTGTCTGACACTGGCGGCCATCTTAGCCTCGCTTGCCGCCTGCGGGCAGGACCCGGGGACGCGCGCGGTCACCGGCGGTCTGATCGGGGCTGGTGCAGGCGCAGGGGCAGGGGCACTGCTGGGCGGCAGTCCCGGAACAGGTGCGGTGATCGGTGGAGCAGCCGGAGCCATTGGCGGCGCGGTAACGACGCCGCGTTGAGACGACATGAGAAAGGACGACGTTCATGCGTAATTCAGTCATCATCGTAGGGCTGACCGGCCTGTTGGGCCTGGCCAGCTGCACTAACCCCTACGATCCGGGCCAGCGCGCGGTCGGCGGCGGGCTGCTGGGTGCAGGCGCAGGTGCGGCGATCGGCGGCATTGCCGGTGGCGGCCGCGGCGCGGCCATCGGCGCTTTGGCCGGCGGTGTGCTGGGCGCCGGCACAGGCGTAGCGACCACGCCGCAGCCGCCCCCGCCCTATTACGGC
>CAXUHU010000131.1:7778-8301 GCA_964250925.1 uncultured Acetobacteraceae bacterium | reverse complement strand
CGATGAAGCCGATCAGGCTGGCCAGCGGCGTGCGCAGCTCGTGGCTGGCATTGGCTACGAAGTCGGCGCGCATCCGCTCCACCGCACGCTCGCGCGAGCGGTCCGACAGCACCGCCAACACGCCGCCCCCGCCCGACAGCGGCGAATCAAGCGGCACCACCACGGCCTGGACGTCACGGGGCACCGGCACCGGCACGCGCAGGTCGGCCATTTGCGCCGGCGCCGAGGGGCCACCGGCTATCGCCCGGTCGATTGCCCCGCGCAGTTGCGGGTGACGCAGAACGGCCGGCATGTCCGCCCCGAACGCCGCCCGCGCAGCTGCATTGGCGCGCAACACGCCGCGGTCCTGCCCCAGCACGATCAACGGGTCAGGCAGCCGCTCCACGATCGACTCCTCCGCGCGCAACAGCCGGTCGACCAGGGCGGCTCGCGCCTCCATCGTGTCGGCCAGCCCCTGCGCGGCTTCCAGGACCGGCCGGCTTAACAAGAACGGGGCCGGCCCGGGCGTCACGCCGTCGTTGAT
>CAXUHU010000131.1:1812-7768 GCA_964250925.1 uncultured Acetobacteraceae bacterium | reverse complement strand
GCGGCGCATAGGACCAGTAGGGCGGAGATCATAGAACGAGTCGGCCCCTCATCCTCCTACCCCTAATCAGGTTCTAAGGATTTGTCCTTAGCGGGGTCCAGGGGCAGAGCCCCTGGCCTTGCCTCCTAGGACCCCGGCGCCGAAAGGTCGCCAGGCGCCGGGCTGACCAGCGTGGCGCCTCCGTCGGCGCCGATCTGGTAGATCGCCAGCGCGCGTTGCACGTGCCCGTCCGGCAGCAGCACCATCGCACCGTCCACGCCGGAGAAGCCGTCCGGCTTGGTGAGCGCCCCGGCGGAAAAATCGTTGTCTTGGGCGAGGGATTTGCCGATCAGCGTGATGTCGAAGGCGATGTCGGCGATGGGCATCGGCGGTGCTCCATACTTGCCTTGAAAGGCGGCGACGAACCCGTCGCGCTGGCTGGCGTCCGGCACGGCGTACCAGGCGCCGGCCAAGTGGTGCAGCCGGCTGGCGCCTGCGGCCCAGAACGAGGGGCCGAGCAGCCGCACTTGCGGGGCGACCACGTCGTAATGCGGCAGCAGTTCGGACAGGCGGCGCAGCTCGTCGCCGCGGGCCGCCAGCAGCAGCGTGTCGAAGGGCGGCGGCTGCGCCGGCTGAGCGGCCAGCATCGCGGCTTGCTGGCGGGAATCCGGGTCCGTGGAATCGTGCATCGCGCTGATGCGGCCGTCGAGCTCGCTGCGCCGATTTTCGTAGTCGGTCAGCGTCTTCAGCGCCACGTCGGCGCTGCCTCCGCTGCCACGCTGGATGTTAGGCGGGTCGAAGCCTGCCTGGCTTGCGGCATCCGCCAGCGCGGATTGCAGCGCGTCGCCGAACGGGCCTTCTGGCAGCAGGGCGGCCAGGTGCTGCCGCCCTTCGCCCCGCGCGGCCGCCACCAGGCGGCGCATCTGCTGGGTGGCGGTCACGCCGAACACCCAAACCCCGGGTGCCGCCACGCTGGGGTCTGAGCTGAACGAGAGCACGGGCACGTTGGCCGGCACTGCGACGCTGCCCACCGCCTGCGTCTCCTCCGCGGTCAACGGACCCAGGATGACCGGGTCGCCAGCGGCGATCGCGCCGCGCGCCGCTTCGGCCGCACGCGACGGGTCGCCCCCGGTGTCGCGTATGTCGAGCGGCGGCGCGCCGGGCGTGCTGGCGGCCAGTTCCGCCGCCTGCTGCATGGCTGCGGCCACGCCGGCATTGGGACCGCTTAGCGGCAGCAGCAGGGCCAGGCGGCGCGGGCCTTGCGGCTGGACCGGCAGGGGTGCCACGGTGTTCGTCACCATCGGCGGTGGCCCCTCCGGCATTTGCCCGCAGGCCGAGAGCAGCAGCCCGGACGCGAGAAGCCCGCATGTCAGAACCCGTCCCGCCGCGCTCCGCCCTGTCGTCCGATGACGCATGTATGTCCTCCGATGGCACGGATGCCGCGCCCGACGATGCCGGCCCGGCGTTCGCAGCCCACGGCGGTCTTGTGCTGGTTTCCACCCCCATCGGCAACCTGGGCGACATGACGGTGCGGGGCATCGAGGCGCTCCGCCAAGCCGAGCTGGTGTTGTGCGAGGACACGCGCCAAACGGCGAGGCTGCTGACCCATTACGGCATCGCCACCCGCACCGAACCGCTGCACGAGCACAACGAAGCGGCGCGCGTGCCGGCCATCCTGGCCCGCCTGGCCCGGGGTGGCCGCGTGGCGCTGGTTTCGGACGCCGGAACGCCCTTGGTCAGCGATCCCGGCTACCGGCTGGTGCGCGCGGCGATTGCCGCGGGATGCGGGGTGGAGGCGATGCCGGGCGCCAACGCGGCCACCACCGCACTGATCCTGTCCGGCCTGCCGCCGCATCCGTTCTTGTTCCTGGGCTTTGCCGCGCCGCGCCAGGCCGCCCGCCGCGCCGGTTTTACCCGGCTGCGGGCCGCCGAGCGCGCAGGGCTGCGGGCGACGCTGGTGTTCTACGAGGCGCCGCACCGCCTGGCCGAGACGCTGGCCGACATGGCGGCGGATTTTGGCGACCGCCCGGCCGCGGTGGCCCGCGAGCTCACCAAACGCTTCGAGGAGGTTCGCCGCGGATCGTTGCCCGACTTGGCCGCCCACTATGCCGAACATGCTGCCCGCGGCGAGATCACGCTGGTGGTGGGGCCCGCGCCGGAGGAGGCTGCGGATGCCGGCGAGCTGGACGCGCTGCTGTCTGCCGCGCTGCGCACGCAAACCGTGCGCGAGGCGGCGGCCGCAGTGACCGAAGCTACCGGCCTGCCGCGCCGGCAGGTCTATGCGCGGGCGCTCGAGCTGCGCGACGCCCCGTAGCAGGCCGCTTAGCTCGGAAACGGATCGGCGCCGCGTTGCGCCAGCACGGCCCACGCGGTCGGCGCCAAATGCGGCCTCCGGTAATAGAGAAAATCCGGCGCATGCGCGTCCAGGCCGATCGACAGGCCGGTGGTGAGTTGGGGCGTGGTCGTGGCGTATATCAGCCCGCCGGGCGAGGTCTGTGCCCGCAGCGTCGCCATCAGCCGCGCGGCTACCGAGTCCTGATCAAGGCGCCGCGCAACGAGGGCGGTAATGGCCGTTCCCTCCAGCCAAATGCCGTCGCGGTCGTCGTTGAAATCGACGCCGTCCATAGCGCTCGCCGGGCCGTTCGCGGGTAGGCCGTGGCGGGCGAGTACCCAGTGCAGCGCGCCTTGCCATTCCGAGCGCGGATCATGCGCCAGCAGCGGCCACAGATTGGCATCGACCGCGGAGTGATCGTTCAGGCTGCCGTCCGGACGCAGGCCGGTGGCAAAGCGGCCCTCGCCCGGCAGCCACATCGCCTCGACGAAGGCACGCGCATGGGCTGCGGCCTGGGTCCTGCCAAGGGCGGTAAAAGCGGCGTAGAGGTCGATGTTGTGTTCCGTGCTGACCCAGGTCAGGCGTTGCGGCTGCGGTTCGAAACCGATGAACCCGCCGGCATAGCCGCGCGGCCCACGCGTGTTGCTCTCAACCCAATCGGCCAGACGCAGCGCGGGCTCGCGATAGGTGGCGTCCTTCGTGTGCGCCAACAGTCCGGTCCACAGCAGCATCGCCCAGGCGAGCACGCCGGTGGCCGAGCCGACCTGGTAGCCGTCCTCTGCCCAGCGGCCGCCTGCCGCATCCCACCAGCCGGGCAGCGGATAGGCGCCCGGCCCCTGTGCTTGGCCCGCGCGATAGGCGTTGCGGAGCCTTCCATCGTGCCAGAAGCGGTCATGCGCTTGCGCGCGCACCAGCGCGTCGCCGATACGGATGGCGCCGGTCACGTCGTCGGCGGCCAGCAGCGCAAGGCCCGCCACCGCGTTGTCGTACACATAGGCGCAGCCCGCCTGCGTGCGGTCGAAATCGCCGTCCCCGGCCACGTCGTAGCTGGCGAGCAGCCCTGCCCCACCCAACGCCGCCACGCGGGCACTGATCGTCGCCCGCCAAGCCGAAGTGCGCGTATCTGGGGCGCACAGGCCCGCGGCCAGCGGCACGCTCGTCAGCAGCACGGTTCTTCGAGTGAGTTGAACGAGCTCGCTCATTCGACGGGCAACCCGAGCAGGGGCCGCGTGAACGCCAGCAGGTCGCCGCCGCTGAACAGGTGGCCGGGGATGCCGGCGCGGGCAGCGGCCTGCATGTCGGAATCCTTGTCGCCGATCATGATGCAGTGGCGCGGGTTGACCTCCCACGCGCGCATCAGGTCCAGAATCATGCCGGGTGCCGGCTTGCGCCACTCGCTTTCGCGCCGGTAAGCGTCCGCGCGGCCTTCGACGTGGTAGGGGCAGTATCGAAAATCGTCCAGCGTGCCGCCGGCGCGGCGCAACTCGTCGGCAATCCAAACCTGCAGCGCATCCACGTCGCTCTCGCCGTACAGGCCGCGCGCCACGCCGGCCTGGTTGGTCACGACGAAGACGTGCCAGCCATGCGCACTGGCCAGCGCCACGGCCTGCCGTGCGCCTTCCATCCACTCCCATCGGTCGCGGCTGCCGACATAGCCGTGATCGACGTTCAGCACGCCGTCGCGGTCCAGGAACAAGGCGGGGCGATCCATGCAGCCGGCCATCTCGCGCCGCGCATGGTCCAGGTCGTCGGGCACGCCGATATCGACGAACCAGCCGTGCTGGCGCGTGGCCCGCAGCGCGCCCGCGCCGGCCAGCGGCGCCAGCAGGTCGCGCTCCAGCGAGCAGGAGGGGGAAAGGCGGTCCAGCACGCGGCGGTCCAGCGCGTAGATGCCGGCGTTGATCAGGCCCGGCGCCGCCTGCGGGTTCGACGGCCGTTCGCTGAAGGCGGTAACCCGGTCGCCCTCGAGGGTCACGGTGCCGTAGCGGCTGGCGTCGGGGATTTCGCGCACCACCATGCGGCCCAGCACGTCCGGCGCGTCCTGTGCCCAGCCGGCCAGCAGGGCCGCGATGTTGCAGTCGAACAGGGAGTCGCCGTTGCACAGCAGGAAGCGTTCGGCCAGCAGCGGGCCAGCGTGGTGCAGCGCGCCCCCGGTGCCGGCCCGCTGCGGTTCCTCGGAAAAGCGCACGGTCACGCGCTTCGGCAACCCGTCAGCCGCCGTCAGCACCGCGTCTTCCACCGCGCGCGGCAGGTGGCCGGTCAGGATGACGAACTCCTCCACGCCGAAGCGCAGCATCTCGCGCATCAGCCAGGCGATGAACGGGCGGCCGGCGACATGCAGCACCGGCTTGGGCGTCTCGGCCGCGATGTCGCCCAGGCGGGTCGCCAGCCCGCCGGCCAGGATGGCGCATTGACGCAGGGTGGCGGGACGGCCCGTCACGCCGCGGTGCCGGCAAAGAGCGTGTGCTCGATCTGGGCCAGCACGGCGTGCGCAGCGGCCATGTGCAGCTGCTGCACCAGTTGGGCATTGTCTGCCGGGGCGCGGAACACCCGGTCGAACGCGGCTGGCATTGTGCCGCCAGACCGGCCGGCGAACCCCAGCGTGGCCAGTCCGGCGGCGTGCGCTGTCCCGGCTGCCAGCAGGAGATTTTCGGAGTTGCCCGAGGTGGATAGCGCCAGCAGCACGTCACCGGGGCGGCCCAGTGCCGCCACTTGGCGCGCGAACACCGTCTGGAACCCGTAATCGTTGCCGCAGGCGGTCAGGATGGGGCCGCTCTCGCATAGGGCCAGGGCCGCTAGCGGCGCCCGGTCGAACATCAGCCGGCTGACGAACTCGGCCGCGATATGCTGCGCATCGGCCGCACTGCCGCCGTTGCCTGCCACCAGCAGCTTGCCGCCGGCGCGCAGCGCCCCGGCCAGCGCGTCGGCCATGCCCGCCAGCACCGCAATGGCGTGCGCGTCGGCAACGAGCGCCGCGCCCGCTTCGGCGGACGACGCCAGGTGGGCGGCAAGGGTGCTGTTCATTGCGCTCCATGTGCCTTAATCGGGCAACACTGCCAAGCACGCGCCGGATTGGAAACGATCACGCCATGGACACTGCCCCTGCCCGCAGCACCATCGACTTTGCCGGCCGCAGGCGGGCCGTGGTGCGCGCCCGCGCGCCGCTGCGGCTTGGCCTGGCCGGCGGCGGCACCGACCTGTTGAGCTACTCCAGCCAGCATGGCGGCGCGGTGCTGAACGCCACGATCGACCGCTTCGCCTTCGCCTCGATCCGGGCGCGCGACGATGAGCAGGTGTATTTCGAGGCCTGCGACCTCGGCCGCGAGGAAATCCATGCGGCCAGCGCCACACTGCCCGGCAGCACGCTGCTGCTGCATCGCGGCGTGTACGAGCGCATGGTGCGCGATTTCCATGACGGCCGCCCGCTTGCCATCAGCGTTACCACCGCCGTCGATGCCCCGATGGGCTCCGGCCTCGGCTCCTCCTCCGCGCTGGTCGTCGCCCTCATCGAGGCCTACCGCACCTATCTCGACCTGCCGCTGGCACGTTACGACGTGGCGCACCTGGCGTACGAGATCGAGCGCGTGGACCTCAACCTCGCCGGCGGCCGGCAGGACCAGTACTCGGCCGCGTTCGGCGGCATCA
>CAXUHU010000131.1:1229-1802 GCA_964250925.1 uncultured Acetobacteraceae bacterium | reverse complement strand
ATCGTGAACCCGCTGCGGTTTTCCGAAGGCGTGGCGCTGGAGCTGGAGAGCTCGCTGGTCGTGAGCTTCTCCGGCCAGTCCCGCTCGTCGGACGCCATCATCCGCCAGCAGACCAGCGGCGTGGACGCCCATTCGGCCGAGGTGATGGAGGCGTTGCACCAGATGCGGCAGGACGCGGTGGACATGAAGCGGGCCATCCTGCTGGGCGACATCGCGTGCGTGGCGCGGTTGCTGGAACGATCCTGGCTGGCCAAGAAGCGCACTGCCCCCGGCGTCACCAACCCCACCATCGAGCGGCTGGAAGGCATGGCGCGGGCGGCGGGCGCCATCGGCGCCAAAGTGTCGGGGGCCGGCGGCGGCGGGTTCATGATGTTCGTGGTGCCGACGGAGCGGCGGTATCGGCTGATCACGGCTTTGGGGGAGCAGGGGGCTGTGGCGTATCCGGTGAAGTTCACCGAACGGGGGAGCGAGACGTGGTCGTTGCGCGCACAGAGCTGATGCCGTCGTGGCCCGGGGGGTCCCCGGGGGGGGGGGGGCGGGGCCGCCGCGGCAAAAAACCCCCCCCGCCGCCCC
>CAXUHU010000131.1:0-1219 GCA_964250925.1 uncultured Acetobacteraceae bacterium | reverse complement strand
CGGTCGTGACCGGGTTTGACCGGGTGGTGAGGGCATCAGCTACGACGTCAAAAAGACAGACAGCGACCGCCTTCAGTGCCTGACCTGCTCTTCATCAGCCATCGCATCCCCTGGCCCCTGAACAAAGGTGAGAAGATTCGCGGCTGGAACCTGATCCAGCATATGCGCGCCATCGGCATCACCGTGCATCTTGGGTGCGTTGTCGATGATCCTGCCGACATGGGCCATGTGGACCGATTGCGCGACGTATGTGCCAGCGTCGGGGCTTTTCCGATCGACAGGCGCGGCCAGAAAGTTCGCGCGCTGCTGCATGCCCGCCCTGGCCGGCCGCTGATGCCGGATTTCTACTACGCGCCGGCCCTGCAGCGCTGGGTGGACGAGACACTGGCGCGCCATCCGATCGACGTGGTTTACATCTACTCCGTTGCCATGGCGCCCTATGCATTACACGTGCAGCACGGCCGTAAAATTCTCGACGCGCAGGACATCGATTCCGAAAAATGGGCCGAGTACGCGCTTACGGCATCGTTTCCCATGCGCCTGGTTTGGAAGCGCGAAGCGCGCACGCTGCTGGACTACGAACGCGCCGCTGCCGCGGCCTGCGCCTGGACGTTCTTCGTTTCTGAACCGGAAGCATCGCGTTTTCGCCAACTGGCACCCGAGGTGGCAGACCGCGTGGTGGCCATGGAGAACGGTGTCGATCTGGACCGGTTTTCGCCAGGCGGCACCTATGCCTGGCCGTTCGGCGATGCGGGCCCGTGTCTGGTCTTCACCGGCAACATGGATTACTGGCCGAATGCCGACGCGGTGATCTGGTTCGCCAACAATGTCATGGCGCTGTTGCGCACCCGCGTGCCCGCGTTGCGCTTCTGGGTCGTCGGCGCCAATCCCGGCGAGGCCGTGCGCGCGCTTGGATCCCTGCCGGGCGTGCACGTGACCGGTCGGGTGGAGGATGTTCGCTCTTACGTGGCGCATGCGGCGGTGATCGTGTGCCCGCTGCGCATCGCGCGCGGCATTCAGAACAAGGTGCTGGAGGGCATGGCGATGGGCCGTCCGGTGGTGGCCTCACCTGCAGCGTTCGAGGGTGTGCGGGCGGACGCTGGGATGGACTTGCTGGTGGCCGACGGGGTCGAGGCGTTTGTGGAGGCGGTGTGCGCGGTGCTGGATGATCGTCATCCGGGTCTCGGCACTGCGGCACGAGCGGCGATGGAGAGGAGGT
>CAXUHU010000130.1:0-8522 GCA_964250925.1 uncultured Acetobacteraceae bacterium | reverse complement strand
CCCGCAGCGGCGTTGGCCGCGAAACCCAGAGCCGCAACCGCCGTCTCCTCGTCGAGGCCGGCTGCCGCCACGCAAGCTGCGGCTGCGCCGAACGGGCCGTTGATGCCGGACGGGCGGAAGTGCTGGTTGACCACGCCTGCCCGCACGGCCACGCCGAGACGCGTCGCCATCTCGTAGCCGCCGACGACCCCTGCAAGCAGGGCTCTGCCCGACCAGCGGTCGCGTTGCGCCAGGGCCAGCGCCGCCGGCAAGACCAGAACACCGATGTGGCTCGCGCTCATGACGTGCATGTCGTCGCGTATCAGGCTGTGCCCGAGTGCGCCGTTGCCGAACGCGGCGTCCTCCGCGGAGACCAAGCGTGTGAGCCCCCATTGGTGCGCCTGCGGTGCACCGTGTCTGCCCTCCACGTAACGCAGCACGGCTCCTGCCCACGGCGACGACAGACCGCCTATGCAGGCGCCCAGGAAGTCGAGCAGGCAGGTTGCCGCCGTCGCGCGTATCTCGGCGGGCACGTTGTCGGCATGGATCTGCCGCCACCTGCCGGTCGCCAGACGGGTCAGGGATGGATTTGGTACGTCGTCCAATCCCGGCGACCACGTTGTCATGAGCTTCTCCGCATAGAGCTGCGCATGTGCGCTTATTGGCCAGCTTTGGGCATTCGACGCTCAGGTCGTCGCGGCCGGTGTGCGCCAGGACCCCTCGGCCACCCGCGTGCCGGCTTTGGAGAGCGCGGCTTCCAGCCCGGCGCGGTCCAGCTTCACGCAATAGGCGGGCTGCGCGCGTTCGAACCGCCAGCCTTCCACGAGCGGGCCGGCATCGATGACGTCGTAGCCGAGATCGCCGAAAAACGCCGTCACGCGCTGCTTCGCCTCTGCATCGTCGCCGGCGATCGGCAACGCGCGGCGGCCCGGGGTACCGGCTTGTGCGGCATCCGGCTCGATGTCGCGCTCCAGGATTGCGTTCCACGCCTTGACGATCTTCGCGTGCGGCAACTGGCGCTGCACAATCTCGCTGGTGGTGGTCGCGGCCTGGTCCAACGCCGGCACCGCCTCGTCGCGGCCGGGATAATAGTTGCAGGCGTCCATGACAGTCCGGCCGGCGAACACCGCGGGGTCGAGATCAGGTATGGCAAAGAACGGCACCGCCAGCAGCGTGAGGTTGCCGAACTGTGCTGCATCCGCCGCGAAGCCGACGTTGCAGCGGAGCGCCACCATGGCGCTGGCCAGCGTGCGCGGGTGGCGGGAGTTGCTGAGCATCACCTCGTGGCCGTGTGCGATCGCGAGGCGGGCTACGGCGCGGCCTATGTAGCCGGCGCCTACTATTCCTAGTTTCATCTTGTGTCCTCATAAAAGAAAGGAAGGCCTTCTTTTCTGAAGAAAAGAACCAAAAGACTTTTGACTCCGCTGTCGCGGATTTTCCTGTGAGCCGCCGGCAGGGAGCAAAAGTTTTTTGGTCCTTTTTTCAAAAAAGAACTGCTTTCTTTTCTACGCGCAACCCCTCGGTCACATGATCCCACGTGTCCGCCGTCATGCCTTGCGCGCGCAGAACGGCCTTCTGCACCTTGCCCGTGGCGGTGCGTGGCAGCGGCCGCAGCACGCGGTAATAGCGCGGCACCATGAAGCGCGGCAGCCTTGCCGCGCAATGCGCGAACACGGCGCGCCAGTCAGGTTCGGCCGCGGCTTCCAATACCACCATCACCTCGTCCTCGCCTATGTCGGACTGCACGGCCACCGCCGCCGCTTCGGCCACTCCGGGAAAAGCCGAGAGCACGCCTTCCACTTCGGCCGAGGAAATGTTCTCGCCGCGGCGGCGCAGGCGGTCGGCAGTGCGGTCGTGGAAAAAGAAGAAACCGTCCTCGTCCATCCAGCCCATGTCGCCGGTGCGCCACCATAGGCCGCGCATGTTGGCGAGCGTCTTTTCGGGTTCCTTGTAGTATGCCTTCAGCATGATGTCGGGCTGGCGGGGACGGTAGACGATCTCGCCCACCTGACCCGGCGGCAGCTTGTGCCCGTCGTCATCATGGATTTCCAAAATTGTGGTGGCGGTCGGCTTTCCCATCGAGCCGATCTTGCGGCCGTGTATCGGATTATAGAGGACGTTCTTGATCTCGGTGGACCCGTAACCCTCGATCACATGCACGCCGAAACGGCGTTCGAACTTGTAGAGCACGTCGGCCGGCGCCGGCGCGGAGAACACGCGCGTCACGCGGTGCGCGCGGTCCGCTTCACCCGGCGGCGCCGTCATCAGCATGTGCATCATCGATCCGAGCGCGCTGGCCTGCGTGGCCTCCGACTCGCGTACCTCCTGCCAGAAGCGCGTCACGCTGAACCCGCGGGAGAGCACCATGGTGGCGCCGGCATACATCGCTGCGTAGCCGGTGGTGACCTGCGCCATGCCGTGGAACAGCGGCATGCAGGTGTACAGGCGGTCGCGCGGCGTGAGCTGGAAGGCATGGGCGGCCTCGCGCCCCATGACGAGTCCCTGCAGGCTGGGGCCGAGCACGCCCTTGCTGCGGCCCGTGGTGCCCGACGTAAAGCTAATGGCCATCGTGTCGGACGGGCGGACGATCGGGAACGCCTGGCCGGGGGCGCCGCCGGCCAGCAACTCGTCCCAGGAGAGTGCGGTTATGCCGGCCGGAACGCGGTCCGGCACGCCGTCGAGATAGACGATGGTGGCGAGCGCGGCGGGGAACGGGTCCATCGTCATCACCGCGTCGCCCAGGCGCGCCTCGGTGACCAGCAGCGTGGCACCGCTGTGATCGATTGGGAAATGCAGGAACGCGCCCTTGAAGCCGGTGTTGCACGACACGCCGACGAGGCCCGCGCGGTTGCAACCATAGGTCGCGAACAAATATTCCGGTCGGTTGGTCATGAAGCTGGCCACCACGTCGCCCGGCTTCATGCCGATTGCAATCAGCCCGGCGGCCACGCGCGTGGCCTGCGCGTCCCATTCGCGGAATGTCCAGTGCGCGCCTTCGAACATCAGGGCGACGTTGTCCGGCGCCCAGAGCGCCCGGTCTGACAGCATGCCGCTGGCAGAGCCGCCGCCGAGATCGTTGAGGTTGTTTGCGTGCATGGCGCGTCGCCTCACCTGGTCTGCCAGGACGCCGCGATGCGGGTGCCGGCCTGTGTTGCTTGCTGTGCGTCCGTGGGAACCCGGCCGGTACGGCGGAGGAAGCCCATCCCGGCGCCGCCCAGCACGCCGTCCAGCCAGTTGGCCGCCTCGATCAGCGCCTGCAGGTCGGTGCCGGTGTCGATGCCCATCAGCTCGAACATCTGCACCGCGTCTTCCGTGCAGGTGCCGCCGACCAGCGCGTCCGGTGCCGCGGGGTGGCCGCCGGAACCGGCGAGTGCCGTGTCGATGCCGGCCACGCCCATGCAGCCGAGTTCGGCCAGGTTGGCCAGCCCCATGCCGCGGCTGTCATGCACTTGCACGCGCAATCGGTCCTGGCCTACGTAGCCGGCGGCGAAGCCTACCATCGCGCGCATCTGCGGCGGCGCGGCGTAGCCGTTTGAATCGGCAAGTATCCAGTCACGCACGCCGATGGCGACGAGTCTATCCATCAACGCGCGCAGGTCGGCCGGGCCGCGCGGCGTACCAACGGGTCCGCCGAACGCGTGGATCAGGTAGGTGCCGAGCTGCGTGCCCGAGCCTGCGGCGGCTACGCGCATGCGTTCCAGCTCGGAAAGCGACTCTTCAATACCGCGGCCGGTGTTCAGGCGGGAAAAACCGTCATCCACCGCCAGCAGGAACCAGGCGGCGTGCGCGCCGGCATCGATGGCGCGCTTGATTCCGGTGAGGTTGGCTACGCAGCATTCCAGGCTGATGCCGGGCCCGCGGCGCACGCGGGCGAAGACGTTCGCCGCATCGGCCACGCCCGGCACGAGCTTCGGGCTGACAAAGGAAGAGACTTCGACCGCGGTGATGCCTGCGGCGGTCAGGCGATCCACCAGTTCGACCTTGACGGAGGTCTCGACCATGCGCGCCTGGAATGCCAGGCGCGGTGCGATGTCGCGTAGGCGTATTGCGGCCATCGTCACAGATCGCGCTTGACGCGCAGGGCGAAGTCTTCGAGCGAAGGTTCCCAGAAGCCTTCGTCGCCGGTGGTCAGCAGGAAGGCGCTGACGCCGAGGTCGCGATAAGCGCGTAATGATTCAAACACGCGGTCCGGCGTGCCGACAAGGGCTGCGGAGTTGGCGAAACCGCCGAGCAGCTTGACGAGACCTGTCCAGAAGCAATCGTCGTGCACGTCCTGCTGCGTGGTGGCCAGCTGCCGGTCGCGCCCGACGGACTTGTCGGTGGCTGACGAGCGCAGGAACTTTCCCGTCCCGGCGGCGGCGATGACCTTGTCCTCGACCGCTCGGGCCTGTGCCCAGGCATCTTCGTCGGTGTCGCCGATGAACAGGCGCAGCGAGAGCGAGAACGCCGGGTCGCGGCCGTGCTTCCGTGCGACCGCACGTACGCGTTCGATACGCTCCCGCGTGCCGGCGACGGGCTCGCCCCAAAGCATGTAGGTGTCGGCGTGCCTGGCGCCGAACGCCACGGCTTCGTCGCTCTCGCCGCCCATGAAAATGGGTATGTGGTTGCCAATCGGCTTCATCAGCAGGCGCACGCCGGCTGCCTTGGCGTAGGCGCTCTCGTAGTCGAACGACCGCTCCTCGGTCCAGGCGCGCTTGAGGAACTCGACATAATCTGTGGCGCGCGCATAGCGCTCGGCTTTCGGCGTGTAGTCGCCCTCGCGCGCGAGGTCCTTGTCGGACGAGCCGCTGACCAGGTTCAGCGCGAGCCTGTCACCGCCGGAGAGGAAATCCAGCGTGGCGAACATGCGGGCGGCATGGGCCGGGTGCATGACGCCTGGGCGATGGGCGACGATCAGGCCGAGGCGCTGCGTCAGCGACGCGATCATCGACCCGGTGACGATGTTCTGCGGCCAGATCGAGGAATACCCGACCAGCACCATGTCGATGGCCTCGGACGCTTCCCATTCGGCCGCGCGCCTCTTCAACGCTTCGAGGTTCGGGATGCCTGGGGCAAAGGGGTTGCCTGTCGTGAATATCTTCACGGTGTCTCCTGTATCGATATCGCAGTAAGGCTCAGAACTCGTAGGACACCGTTGCCGAGACGAAATCCCTGTCGATGAGGCCGTAGAACTTGCCGCCCGCGAACACCGGGAAGTGGTTGGTGTATTGGACACCCGCGCTCCAGGCCTGCAGGTAGTTGAACGTGACGCCCACGCTGGCCGCCGCCGTGTTTTCCACGAACGTGTTCACGCCGATCGGGCTGGTGCCCAGGAAATCGTGACGCAAGGAGATTACAGGCTTCATGTCGATGCCATAGGGGAGCACGTTGGGCAGGTCGAACACGGCGGCGACCGTGTAGGAGCCGGAGGTTTGCGTGGCCAGGCCCTTCGTCGAGAGCGGCTCGTTGCCGATCACGGCGGCCGTCGTGAAGGCGGAGTTCAGGTTGGTGGAGTAGGCCTGGCCGAAGATGCCGCGGTCACGCGGGAAATCGGCCACGTAATCGAACCCGATCTCGCCCACCAGCGCCACGCTGCTGATGCTGAGGCTGGGTATGGAAGAGAACAGTTTCGTGGCCGTCTGCTGGGCCTGGATGACCGGATACCGCTTCCAGCCGTCGATGACGCTGTTCGAGGCGAGCGGGTTGTTAAGCGCCTCGATCGTGGGGTCGGCCAGGGCCTCGGCGAGGTCCGTGCGCAAAGCTTGCGGTGCGAATATGCCGAGCGCCTTTATGGCGCCGCGTATGGCCGGCACCTCGAGCGCGAGTGCCAGGTCCGAGGAGGCCAGCTGTATGGGCTGGTTGATTCGGCTGGACAGCTCGCCCTGGATGGCCAAGCCGGCCGGCCCCTGGAAGTTCCAGCTCAACCCGACAAGGTGTATGTCTTTCGGGTAGTCCGCGAAGTACGAGGCCGTGATGTTGTAGGTACGGGTGGCGTAAGCGGCGCCGCCGAACGCCACGCTGAGCGGTACGGGAAGGGCATCGTTGCCATTGCCCGGCCGGTAGGAGCCGAACGGCGTACGGCTGTGGTAATTCTCGAAATACAGGCCCAGCTCCGTATCGCCGAGGCTGGAGAAGGTCTTGCGCAACGCGAGGCCGAACTCGTCCAGCGTTGTGGGGTGGCGGTCCAGGCTGCGCGGGATGGCGGCGCCGAACAGGTCGTTGCCGGCCACATCGACGCCGGTGATCGCGCGCTTGTCGTCCGGGAACAGGTTGTCCTGGAAGGCGTAGGAGCCGCCGTCGAATACGTCGTCGTTGGTGCCAAAGAACGAGCCATCCGGCTCCAGCCGCGTGCGTTTCCAGGCAAACTGCCAGAAGCCCTCCAGGCTGTAGCCGGCCGCCAGCTCGGTCCTGAAATCGGCAGCCGGGATTGGCAGCAAGGCCTGCCGCAGCTCCGAACCGGGCGTGCGCAACGACGTGGTGTCAAACGCCTCTATCGAGTTGATGCCGAACGGAATGAAGGTGCTCTCGCCCCAGTTCAGCGCCTGGCTGCCTACGCGCAGATCGACATCATGGCCGAACAGCTTTGGGCTGGCGAAGGCGTAGGCGTCGAGCAGGCGCAGGTCACCGCCGATGTCGCGCTCCGCTGCGCTTGTAAGGTTCTTGAAGGCGACGTCTTCGCTCTCGATCACGGGGTCGATGAAGGCAGTGCCCCGGATAAAGAAGCCGTAGTCGTCCCGCTTGATCTGCACCTCCGAGGTGACGCGCTGCTGAGCGGCCACGAACGAGCCTGACTTGAAGTTCAGGTCTCCATCGTCGTTGTTGGCGAGGCCGAGCTTGCCGCCGTTCGGGATGCCGATGAACGCAGGCGATTGCGGTGACGTGCGCACTGCGGCGCTGGAGGACAACGTGGTATCTATGCTGACCTGCCAGCCATCGATTGTCGTTTCGTAAGCCGCGGCGCAAGTCGGCAATAGCAGCGCTGTCACCGAGGCGCCCAGGCTCAGTATGCGCCGCCGCGCTAGCCTCGTTCGCGTAATGTTGTCCATCGCCTTCCCCGTTGCCGCCGGCTCTTCGTCCGGTTGGCTGTGAATTCATGCCTGAGTTCATTGGGGTGCTGGAAATAGCGATGCGGCATGGAGGCCATGCCGGTTTTGATAGGACAGAACGTCCCGCGCTGTGGAAACCGCGAACCGGCCCTGGCCGGCTGTTATGGCCGGTCCAGGAAGGTTGCTACCTTACGCACCCTGAACAAGCCGCAAGGCTGCCCGCGCAGCCAGCGGGGCCTTTCCGCTCGCCGGCTCAAGGCAGAGCTGCACAGCGCCGAAGGTTGGGCCGTTTGCCAGGCGCAAGGCTTCGGCCCGCGCCAGGTTGACGAGTGTGGCAACCTTCAGCTCGTCCATCAGCGTAGAGCGGGTAACGATGCTGACCGGGCGCGTTATGGCCGGGGAGGTCTCTCGCACTTGCAGCCTGTCCGCCCTGACTTCGGCCAAGCAGCCGCAGGTCGGCATCAGCGTATAGCCCAACCCCGCCTTCACCATGGCCAGGATCATGGCGGGACCGTCCGCCTCGATGACGGGCCGCGCTTTCAGGTGCGCGCGGCCGAAGGCGGCGTCGATTAGTTTGCGCAACGTAAAGCGCTGGGTAGGGAGCACCAGTGGCAGCAGGCCGGCTTCGGCGAGGGCGACCGGCCTGCGGGCAGCGGCCCCCGCCGGACGGGAGCTTGGCGGTCCGATAAGCTGCAGCGTCTCCACCCAGAGCGGCATGATGATCAGTCCGTTGGCGTGCGACGGGCTGTCCACGATCGCCACGTCCAGCTTCTCGCCAAGCAGCCCGTCGGTGACGTCCGCGCTGTAGCCGTCCACCACGTGGAGGGCCACGCCAGGGTGCTCTTTGATGAACTTGGCGACGAGGTTCGGGATCAGCAGAGTGGACAGGGGTGCCTGCACGGCCAGATGCAGGGCGCCCGCGACCTGAAGGGACAAGTTGGTGACCTCTCGCCTGACCTCCGCAAGGTCGGCTTCCAGATGAAAAGTACGATCCAATAAGAGCTGGCCGGCAGCCGTCGGCCGAACGCCCTTGTGGGTGCGGTGCAGCAGCTCCACACCCAGGCTGTGTTCCAGCTTCTGCAACTGGCGCGTCAGCGCCGGCTGGGCGATGCGCAGGTGTGACGAGGCTTTCGAGATCGTGCCTAGCTCGGCAACCGTGCGAAAACATAACAGCGCGCGAAGGTCCATCGTACTCCCTCCTGCAGGTGGCCAAACCGAACCTTCATGCTGGCCTTTCAGCAAACGTCTTCACTAGACCCTATGGGTCCTAGACTGGCACGCGAACACAGCTAGTACATCCGCTGTGGAACTTGCCGCCGACACTGTCGATCCCTCTGTTGAGTCTTTACACCGCCTGATGGACGGCCTCTGACCCCGAAGCACGGCGAGTAATAGAGGTTGTTGGGTCGCGAGGCCTCTCTGTCCGGGATGTCCGCTTTTGCGGCTTTGAACCCCAGAGCAGACCGTCTGCTTCCGGCCGATGGTGTTGAAAAAGTTGTTGGGGCGGCTCGCTAGCGC
>CAXUHU010000129.1:0-8528 GCA_964250925.1 uncultured Acetobacteraceae bacterium | reverse complement strand
AGTGCCGCACCGCGCGCGAGGTCGCCGGCATCGACAAGCTGCGCCAGCGCACCGCTGACCTGCTGGGCTACCTCGAGCGCAACGAGGCGGCGCTGGTGCCTTATGCCGCCCGGCGCCGGCAGGGTGAGCCGATTGCGACCTTGTTCGTGGAGAGCGCCGTGGACGAGATCATATCCTGGCGTATGAACAAGGCGCAGCAGATGCGCTGGAGCCGAGCCACGGTGCAGCCCTTCCTCGACGTGCGCACCGCCGTGCTGAACGACACGCTCGAGGATGCCTTCCGCCGCCGTCACCCGGGTTCCCGGCCCGCCAACAACGATCGGCGACCAACAGCCGCCGCAGCCTGATCACCCCTATAACTCTGCATGCTCTCTCATCCATCCTGGCAGCGCCAACCCAGCTTCACGTGTGACCCTGCTTTGAACCACGCCCGTTTTCACCTCGCCCGCGCTTGTCGTCGCCTCCAGCCACACCGTCCACTGCATCACGCCTGCCGTCCTCGTGGTCAGCCATCAGCCAGGCTGATCAACCCAAGACCGGCAAGCGGGCTGCCCAAGGTTTTTGATACTCCCCACGGCTCCCCCAGTCAGACCACCCCACGAACTTAATCGACCCTCTCAAACGAAATTTTAGGCCAGCGCGCGGAGAGCTGATCGGCGGCTCGTTGCCAAGATCCGGCAAGCGTATACCAGAAAGGCGAGTTCAGCATGAAGCCAAACATGGTGGACAGCAACACGCTAATGATCCACCACCACGCCAGCTCGTGCGCCAACCAGTGCAGCGCGCCCACGGTGGTGTTCTCCAAGCCCTTACCGGCAGGAATGTCGACGTTCACAAATGTCCAGAACTGCAGGTACAACACCCACATGTTAAACAGGATCGCGATGCACGTGGCGAACATCATGCGCCCAGCACGGCCAGGCAGCGCCTGGGCCAGCCTGAGCAGGCCGGGAAGCGTGAGCAGCAGAAAGATGGCGCGGTAGCCGATGCTCTGGCCGGCGAAGAAACAGCCGCAGATCAGCGCCGCGCCCGCCAGCAACAGGCCGCGGTCGAACGCCGGCAGTCCATCTAGCCCGCGGCGAATGCCGCAGCACTCGACGAGCCATAAGGCAAACGCCGCCGCCATCATCGACAGCAACAATAGCAGTATTATCGCCGCGGTGTGGTTGAGCAGCCCAAGCGCCTGGAGTCCATAGGGTAGATTGATTGCGGCGAACCCGTTCCCGAAGAAATACTTGGGCCCCGGCACGTTGCGCAGTGCCGCTGCTAGTTCGTCGTGGTAAATCGCGACGAACCCGACGACGCAGGTACTAGCGGCAACGGCGACCGCCGCGAGCACTCGGACACGCTCCCGCAGCGCCAACAATAGCAGCACCAGCGGGTAAAATTTGAGCAGTGCCATGCCGGTGAATATTGCATAGCTGCCGATGCGCTGCGCCGGCCGGCCGGACCATAGCCACGCCCCGACCATCGCGAGCAAGAACAGGATGACGTCGGCGTTACCCCGCTCGATGGCATAGACGGTCAGGCTCGACGTCGCAGCGAGCAAGCGGATGACAACCTCCGTGCGCCGCCGCGGTGGCGGCAGGCAGGCGAGCGAGAAGCAGAACAGCACGGCAAGCAACAGCCCGACTGCTGCGATCCCTTGGGGGTCGGACGGCAGGAATGTAGCCCGGAGCCAAAGCGGCGAATAGTTGTGCCGGCCGTGTGCGACCGGCGTGTAACAAGTGTTGTCGATGTAAACGTCGACGCCCCGGTTCCAGCACGCGGCGGCCGACGGCAACCATTCCCAATCGATGAAAGGGTGGGGAAACGGCCACAACATCCACATCGTCAATACACTAGTGTATACATTTCCAAAATTTACGTATAGCTCGACCATGAAGGCCAGTAATGTGAGGCAGATCGCCGGTATGATTAGCCGGAGAGCGCGTGTTTTCAACATTTGGCGACCCTTTCGTTACAGTCGATCCGCAACGGATCTGGCTGGGAAAGTTACGCTGGCTCGCGGCGGCCGACGCCAATGATCCACTGCTATGCCTACAGCTTGCGTCGCCCAGTGACGGTATAGCCTCTCGGTGCAGTGCGTCCTACCAAGGGCGGAATCCTCCATCCCCAGCGTCGCCCTCAAAGTATGAGTCTCGGATGCGAAGACCCGGCCTACGCCCGCCCTGCGCAGCTTGGCAAGCGCCCGACCAAGATCAAGCTGCAGACCCTCATTACCGACGAATGTTGACCCGGGCCCGCCAGATGCTCCCGGAGCAAGGCGCTGCCGATATTTCACACCATCCGGTCGCCACCCGATGGTGAGCAGATTGCCCAATTCCATGCCGACTGCCTGACGCGGGATACTGCACGCCTGCAGCGCATAGAGCAACGCGCGCTTGGCCAGTGCCGGCAGAGACAGTAAGCTGGCCCAGTATGCGAGCGGGTAGACGTTGCGGGCGAGTGTATCAGCATCGCAATGGGTCGGCGGCACAGCACCTGAGTGGCTTGCAATCATTCGCCACTTCCGAAGGCTCGGCGCGCCGTGACGGTGTAGCCGAGGCAGTCATCGCCCCAGTCTGCCACCAACGTCATTTGCGCGAGTAAGGCGACCGCGAACAGGACTGGTAGCAGGAGTAAGCCCATCAGCCGCTTAGCCGGACCAGGCTGGTGTTCTTCGGCGCCAAACAACAACATCAATTGCAGCGCCATGACCTTGTAGCAGGCAACAGTGAGAGGGTTACCGCGGGCATGAACCATTATCCGTTCGAACCCGGCATCAGTCAGGAGCATCTGAAGACTTGAAGGTGTGTATCGCCAATAATCGTACAGTATGAAATGCCAACGGGCCGCAAACGGAACGGTCAGCACCAGACGGCCGCCGGGCCGGAGGCAGCGGAAAGTTTGGGCCAATAACCGCGCTGGCTCGGCGACATGCTCCAGGACCTCCGTGCATAAGGCAACGTCAATTGATCCGTTCGGGACGCCCCATTCTTCGCCGGCAAAATAGTGCGTGTCCGGGATCGCATAGCCGAATCTCTCGCGAGCGTCGCAAGTGTCAATACCATAATATACGACGCCAATTGGAACGAGGGGACGGTAAATCTGTGCGCCGCAGCCAATGTCGAGTAGTTTGCCGCTGGCACTCCGAAGCTCGATCTTTAGATCCGTCCAGGCCGTACCGGCTTGCAAGTCCAGAAAACGACGTAACGAATTCTCAAAAGTGTGGCGAGCCGTCGAGTTCGGCTTGAACACCGGCGGCCGAAAATCTTCACACTTCCGCTCGATCAGGTTGCGCCGCTCACGTTCGGCTATTGTTCCGGCTCGCGTGGGCCCGAATACCCATAGGCGCTGGCCCGTGAAGGATAGGACTGCTATTGGCAGTGCCAGCAGCGCTTGCGAATACAGCGCCGACAAGTGAGCGGCTTCAAGCGCGTGGAGAGCTGCGACGTTGACCGCTAGGGTTGCCGTGTATAACAGGATAAATCGACTGGCCCTGGTCGTACGGCCGAATACCAAGTGCTGCGACGTATAGAAGTTAGAGCCTGCGCCAAGCACCGCCGCCCCTGCCAAGGCGAAGCCGGGCCGCAGGCCGACGAGCACCAGCCCGGCAAACATGGAGTAGCCGAAAGCGGTGTTGAGCAGTCCGACTAAGCCAAAATGAAGGAATAACAGCGCTTGGCGGAGCCAGACTATTCCACTCTGAGAGCGGTCTAAGGCATTTTCCACAGGGTGCACCTGCGACCTCAACCGTTCTGCTGAAAGGAGACGCGGCCGGTTTCTGGAGCGGCGCGAATTTCCCCGTCACGGACAAAATTCCGTCTCACAAAATGTGGCCGCCGCTTTACCTCCTCGAAAATTTTAGCGATGTACTCGCCAATCAGACTCACGGCTAGAATATTGATTGAGCCGAAGAAGATCACCACAAGTATCGTGCTAGTAAAACCCCGCGGTGCCGCCCCCGGGAATACTAGGCGCGACAGGATCGACACCGCGCCCATCAACACCGACAGACCGAATAATCCGAAGCCTGCCCCAGTGAGTACATTCAGCGGCGTGTTGCTGAACGACAGCAGCCCCTTTTTCGCCCAGCCTATGTTTTTCAGCAAGCTATTTGTCGTCACGCCGAACATCCGCTCGGGCCGTACGTAATCAACGCCGGTTTGGCGGAAACCAGCGAATGCGCGGATGCCACGGATAAATAAGTCACGCTCCGGGAAGCTCAGCAACGTTCGGACCACGCGCTGGTCCATCAGCGAGAAATCGCCGGCATCGGCGGGGACCGAGATGTAGGACAGCCGCTGGAACAGCCGATAGAACAGCTTATAGCATACCATCATATACAGCGGCGCCTCGCGCTTGACCCGACGGCCGTAGACCACCTCGAAACCGGCCCGCCAGCGCGCTATGAACTGCTCGATCAGCTCCGGAGGGTCCTGCAGGTCGCCGTCGAGCAGCACACAGGCGTTCTTGGTAGCGATCTCCATCCCGCTGCGGAACGCCGACTGCGAACCGAAATTGCGCGAGTGCGAGATGCCGATCACGTGCCGGTCCCAGGCGGAGATGGCGCGGATGACCTCCTCGCTGTCGTCAGGACTGTTGTCGTTCACGAAGATAATTTCGTAGGCGACGTTCAGGCGCTCGAACACGTCCGTCAGACGACGGTGCATAATCGGGATTGCCTGGCCGTCCTTGTAGCAAGCAATAATCGCAGACACGCTCCAGGTCTCGTCGCGGCCAAACCTCTTGGACGACTTCACGTAGCGGTCGGGGTGTTCCAGCGCGCGCATCCATTCGACCATGCGCACCATTCCCTCGCGCAACGGCGTACGCGTGCGCCAGCCGAGGTCGGCCTGAGCCTTGGTGGAATTAGCATACCAGTGTGCAACGTCCCAGCCCCGGGCCGCCATGGTGAACTCAGGCGCGCCCGCCATGGCGAACATGTCTTGGCAGACCTGGGCGAACTTGCCGATCGTCGTTTCGACGCCGCTGCCGACGTTGTACGACTCGCCGTAGCGTGCCTCGGGCAGGTTGAGCGCGGCGTCCACGAACGCCTCGCACGCGTCGTCGACGTAAACAAAGTCGCGCGAGATTTCTGGGTCGACAAATTGCGACGGCCGCCCGGCAAGCCCGTTTAGGACTGCGACCGGGACGAGGCGAGACGAGTCCTCGTACGGGCCATAGATCGAGTAGAGGCGGAGGTTGACACCGGGAAAGCCTTGCTTCTTGCCGGCGAAATACAACAGCCCGGCCGCCGCTCCCTTCGAAACGGAGTAGTGGCTGTTCGGGTGCAGCGCCGCGTCTTCGGATGGCCCCGAGGCGTCGTCGCCGTACTCGGAGGAGCTGCCGGCATGAACGTAGCGATGCACGCCGCGCCGCTGCAGCTCCTCTACCAGCCGCGCCGTGAGGTCTACGTTGGTGCGGTAGATCAGGCTACTGTCGGTCTGGAACGAGTATGCCCCGAACGCCAGGCAGTTGA
Organism: uncultured Acetobacteraceae bacterium; assembly: GCA_964250925.1. GTDB lineage: Bacteria > Pseudomonadota > Alphaproteobacteria > Acetobacterales > Acetobacteraceae > BOG-908. The sequence goes on along the minus strand of CAXUHU010000129.1, from coordinate 3,064 downwards.
ACACGGTCCGTGGCCGAACCTTGTCGAGCAGGCTAGTGACGCTCTGCTCAATCAGCAGGTCGCCTGGCACGATGTTCTCGGCGGGCACACCCTCAAGTCGCCAGGCGGAGGCCGTCGAGCTGGTACCGAACACGTCGGGCCGATGCCGCAGCAACACGCGGAACAGATTGGCGCCGATGAACCCGCTGGCGCCGAGCACCAGGATCGGGCCCTGCAACTGCAGCACCTTCGTTCGGAGCACAGCCTCCATCATGCTGCGTCCAGGCGTCCGGTTTCGGCGAGCACGCTGGCTGCATCGATGCCATTCTCGATCCGGTGGAAGCGCTGCGAGCCGTAGCGGCCCGACAAGTAGCCCTTCGCGTGGAAGTGGCCAAATCGCCCGGGGTGCACTCCGCGCTGCATCAGCGCGTGACACAGCATCTGCCCGGCCCCACCATGCGCCACATGCTCCTCCAGCACGAATAGCGCGCCTGTGTCAGCAATCCGACTCAGCATCGCTTGCGGCATGGTGTCGGGCTGGATCGGCAGTTCGGCGACGACCCAGATCTCCGGGCGGTCTGCGGCGTCGAGCGTCATCGCCGCCCCCACAACCCCACCGGCGCCGGGGCCGACCACGACGAGCACGCCGGTGTCGCCGGTCAGCAGGTGGCGCCAGGGCGCGTAGGTCGGAAGCGCCAAGCCGTCCGGCTTCTCGCATCGGCCGAGCCGCAGGTAAGCGGGATGCGCGTGCGCGGCCATGGCGGTAACGATCGGCGCCACGTCGCTGGCGAACGCCGGCACGTAAACCTGCATGTTCTGCAAGCCGCACAGCACGCCATAGTCCTCAATCGCGTGATGCGTCGCGCCCATCACGCCATAACCGTAGCCGCCGCCGTTGCCGACCAGCTTGACGTCGAAATCATGCAGGCAGACGTCATTGCGGATTTGCTCGAACGGCCGGCCGTAGATAAACGGGGCGATGCTATAAGCCCAGCACTGCTCGCCGCCGCTCGCCGCTCCGGCCGCCACGGTGATCATATTCTGCTCGGCGATGCCGGCGTTGATGAACCGGTCGCCCATCGCTGCCTGCAATGGCTCGAGCGCCATGAAGCCGAGATCGCCGGTCAGGAACACCATCGGCTTCGCCGCGCTGAGCGCGACCAGGGCGGAGCAAAAACCGTTGCGCATTTTACGCCCTGGCCATTTCGGCTTGCGCCTGCATGTATTGAACCTCGTTCATGGCGAGGTAGTGCCACTCCATTCGCCCTTCCATGAACGACACCCCACGCCCCTTCACCGTCCGGAGCACGACGATGCGGGGCCCGTGTTGCGGCATCTGGAGAGCGGCATCGAGCGCGGCCGGGTCGTGGCCGTCGATCTCGCGCACGTCCAGGCCGAGGGCGGAGAACTTGGGTGTCAGCGGCTCGAGCGAGGCGACGTCGGCCGTGCTGCCAAACCCCTGCAACCTATTCGAATCGACGAGGACGACTAGGTTCGCGAGCTTCCGGTGATGGGCGAACAACAGCGCCTCCCAGGTCGAACCCTCTTCACATTCGCCGTCGGACAGTAGGCAATAGACGCGGCCGGGCTCGTTGCGCAGCTGCTTACCCAAGGCTGCCCCAGCTGCGAGGCCGAGCCCATGGCCAAGGCTGCCGGTCCCGAACGCGATCCGATCGTGCCAGCGCGGAACCGGGTGGCCGGCCAACTGCGTGCCGTCCTTGTGGAACGTCTGCAGCATCGCCTCGGGGATCAGGCCAATTGCCCAAAGTGAGATGTAGAGTGCACCAGCGGCGTGGCCCTTCGATAGGACGAACAGATCGGCGTCAATCAACACTGCCTGATGTAGATGCAGCACTGCATCAAGCGCTGAAAGGTTGCCGCCAACGTGGCCAACGCTACTCTCATAATGCATCTGCAGCAATCTGGACCGTGCACGGGTAGATGTTACGTGTCGTTTAGAGCCCTTGGCCATTCCGGCGGTTTCCATTGGACGTACGCCTCACGTTTCAGTGGAGCTTTATCTACCGGGTTTGTTTTCTGAGCGACATTCAAATCCCGTGCTGATAGCTAATGTTTTGCCTGAAATTGTCCAACATTGTTGCGCGATGCTTGACGTTACCGCGTATCCACCCGGGGGGCACCGTCAACTTGGCTGCTGGTCGGCTTGCGACATGCGGCTGACCTAGGTAGGCGGGCGGGATGACGATACCTGCTTGCCCGAGCTACGCCGGCTACCGGTTCCCGGCTGAGATCATCAGCCATGCGGTCTGGCTCTACTTCCGCTTTCCGCTCAGCCTGCGAATGGTGGACGAGCTACTCGCCGCGCGCGGCATCCTCGTCAACCACGAGACCGTACGCCAGTGGGCGCGCAAGTTCGGCCAGGCGTTCGCAAACCAGATCCGCCACAGGCTGCCTGTATCCGACGACAAGTGGCATATGGACGAGGTCGTGCTGACGATCGCGGGCGTGAAGCACTGGCTGTGGCGCGCGGTCGATCAGAACGGGATGGTGCTGGACATCCTTGTTCAAAGCCGGCGCGACATGCGGGCCGCCAAGCGTCTGCTGCGCAAGCTGCTGAAGCGGCAGTGCCGGGCGCCTCGTGTCATGGTGACCGATAAGCTGGCGAGCTATGGAGCGGCCAAGTGCTGAGTGATACCCTCGGTCGAGCACAGGAAGCACAAGGGCCTGAATAACCGCTCGGAGAACTCGCACCAGCCGACGCGACGGCGAGAGCGGCAGATAAGCGGTTCAAGTCGCCTGGCCAGGCACAACGCTTCTTGTCCGCCCATGACGGGATCAACAATCTCTTCCACCTCTGCCGCCACCAGGTTCCCGCCACCCAGTATCGAGCTGCTCGGAGCCAAGCCTTTCAGGTTTGGGCCGAGGTCACCGGCGTCGTCGCTGCGGCGTAGCTGCGAATACGACGCCTTCGTCGTGCCTCAACGCGACCTCGACCCGATAAGTTGACGGTGCCCAAGCAGGTATCATCATCCCGCCCGCCTACCTAGGTCAGCCGCATGTCGCAAGCCGACCGTAAGCGATGCTCAGTGGCCCTGACGGGGGTGGCTTGACGATCAGGCCGGCT
>CAXUHU010000128.1:272-8651 GCA_964250925.1 uncultured Acetobacteraceae bacterium | reverse complement strand
GCCCCGGCCACGGCCCGGGGTGCCACGGCGCTGGTGGCTGCTGGCGGGCTGCTGACAGCGGTGGGCGTGCCGCGCCAGGCGGTGGCGTTTGCCGGCGGCTACGCGTTCGGCGCGTGGCGCGGCGTGGTGTTGTCGCTGGCCGCCCAGATGCTCGGCTGCATGGCCGATTTCTGGTGGGCGCGGCTGGTGGCGCGCGACTGGGCGCGGGAGCGGCTGCAGGGGCGCTGGGCACGGGCCGACCGCTTCCTCGCGGCACGGCCGTTCGCAGCAACGCTGACGTTGCGGCTGCTGCCGGTGGGCAACAACCTGGCGCTCAACCTTGCGGCCGGGGTGTCGGGACTGCGGGCCTGGCCGTTTCTTGGGGCGAGCCTGCTGGGCTACCTGCCGCAGACCGCGGTGTTCGCGCTGGCCGGGAGCGGCGTCCACGTGGACCGGTCGGTGCAGCTTGCGCTGGGGGCGGCGCTGTTCGGCGCCTCCGCCTGGCTGGGCTTGCGGCTGTTGCGATCGGGCGAAGCGGTCCACCCGGCTGAGAGTCCGCCGGCGTAGGCGGCTATGCGTCGTAGGCGACCAGGGTCTCGACCGGCACGTCCAGGCGGGCGCGGCCGCTCAGGAAGCTAAGTTCGATCAGGGCGGCGGCGGCGGGCACGTGGGCGCCCACGTTGCGCAGCAGGGCGATGCCGGCGGCCATGGTGCCGCCGGTGGCCAGGAGGTCGTCCACCACGACCACGCGTTGGCCGGGGGCAATGGCGTCCTGCTGTATCTCCACGCGGTCGGTGCCATATTCAAGCGCATAGTCCAGGCCGACCGTGGCACCGGGCAGCTTGCCACGCTTGCGTATCATCACGAAGCCGCAGCCCAGCTTGAGCGCCAACGGTGCCGCGAGCAGGAAGCCGCGCGACTCGATGCCGGCCAGCAGGTCGGGCTGGTGGCGGCCGACGCGGTTGGCCATGCGGCCCATGGCCACCTGCCAGGCGTCCGGATGGGCCAGCAGAGTACTGATGTCGTAGAACAGGATGCCGGGCTTGGGGAAATCCGGGATCGACCGGATGTGGTCCTTGAGGTCCATTGTGCGTGCGCAGTCCCGGTTCAGGAGGGTGGTAACGCAGCGGTATAGGGGCAGCGGGGCAGCCTTGCCCACCCGTGGCGTTTCGCCTAACGCGGCAGCGATGTCGCGCACGCCGATCGCTGTTCTGGCCATCTGCCTTGTGGTCGTTGCCTGGGTTGCGGCGGCGGCCGTGCTGGCCGACCACGTACGCCCGCTGCACTGGGCCGTGCAGGCGATCTACTATCCGGTTGCAGGGTTCCTGTGGGTGGTGCCGGTACGCTGGCTGATGCTGTGGGGCGCGCATAGGCGGTAGCGGCGCGGCACGCGCCGACATACCGTCGCTGACCGGGCTGCGCGGCGCGGCGGCGCTGTGGGTGGTGGCGTACCACCTCCTGCTGCCGGCACACCTGATCGGCGGATGGCCCGCGGTGCTGGCCGGGCGCGGTTACCTGGCGGTAGACCTGTTCTTCGTGCTCAGCGGCTTCGTGATGGCGCTGAGCTACGGGCCGGCGTTCGGCGGACGTTTCAGCGTGCGTGTGTTCGCCGCCTTCCTATGGCGCCGCGTGGCGCGGCTGTATCCGCTCTACGGCACCATCCTGATTGCACGGCTCGCCTATACCGGCCTGCGCTATGGGCGTTTCGACCTGCCGCGGCCGTGGATCGCGGCGCCGCTGGCGCATCCCTGGGCCGCCATACCGGCCAACCTGCTGCTGGTGCAGTCGTGGGGCCTGGCGCCCAGCTCGATCGGGCCGGCTTGGTCGATCAGCACCGAGTGGGCCGCCTACTGGCTGTTTCCACTCCTGGCGGCGTGGCTGCTGCATCGCGGGCCGCGAGCGGCGGTCGGGGGCGTGGCCGCCGCACTGCTGCTGCTCGGTGCGACCGCCCTGCTGCTGCGCCTGGAAGGCTCGGCCAGGCTGCTGGACGCATGGAACGGGCAGACGGCTGGACCGCTGATGCGCTGCCTGGGCGGTTTCATGCTCGGGCTGGCGGTGTGGCGGCTATCCGGCTGGCCAGCGGCAAGGCGGGTGGCGGGGCAGCGAGCGGCCGCATGGCTGGTAATGCTGGCGGTGCTGCTGCTGATGGTGCTGCAGGCGTCCGACCTCGCGATCTATGCCCTGTTCCCGGCGCTGGTGTTGTGCCTGGCGTGCGCCGTGGGGCAGCCAGCGGCCGCATTCGCCTGGCCGCCCATACTCTGGCTTGGGGAAATATCGTACTCGCTTTACCTGCTGCACATTTTCCTGCTGCATCCGCTTGACCAGGTGCGTGCCGCGCTGCGGACCACTCTACCGTCCGGTCCCGCCGATACGCTGACGGCCGCCCTGGTGCTTATGTTCCTGCTGGCGGCGTCCGATGTAAGCTACCGATGCCTGGAACGCCCTGGACGGCGATGGCTGGCCGGCCTGTTCCGCCCACCCATTCACCGTTGAAGACCCAAGCAAGCTTCCACAGCCTAAACTTGATCTGAATCAGGAACACTGGTCGGAGCGAGAGGATTCGAACCTCCGGCCTCTGGCTCCCGAAGCAAGCGCTCTACCAGGCTGAGCTACGCTCCGACCGAGCGGCGGCCTATACCTGCCTGGGGCACACTTCGCAAGACGCGGCGGCATTGGCGAAAACGTGCTTGACGGCGCGGCCTGCCTTCCAGCACGGTGGGGCCGTCAACAACCGAAAGGAGGTGATCCAGTGTCTCATTGTGTCATGCAGCCCATCGCCGTCGCGACCTGGATGAACACTGCCGGAACCCTTCTCGCGGGTTGATCCAGCATTCGCCGGCCTGGCGTTTGGCCGTCACACAATGCGAAGGCTCCGGTGCCGCCAGCTTGGCAGCCCGGGGCCTTCGTTGTTTCTACAGCCTTCCAGCATCGACGGGTTCTGTGGCCGTCAGCGCGCCGAGCCGAGCAAGGGTGGTGGCCACGTCGGGGACGACCTCGAAGAGGTCGCGGGCGCTCTTCGATGCGAACCCGTCCTTGATCGACTGCTCGAAGGCGCTGAGCAGGCTATCGGCCCAGCCGGCCACGTTGCAGATCAGCACCGGCTTGTCGTGCAGGCCCAGTTGACGCCATGTCACGATCTCGACCGTCTCATCGAGCGTGCCCAGGCCGCCCGGCAACGTCACGAAGGCCTCGGCCCGGTCGAACATCATGCGCTTGCGGGTGTGCATGCTGTCGGTGACGACCAGCTCGGTCAAGCCGCCATGGGCGACCTCCATCAGGGTGAGGAACTCCGGGATGACGCCCAGCACCTGGCCGCCGCCGGCCAGCACCGCATCGGCCACCGCCCCCATCAGCCCCACCCGGCCGCCGCCATAGACGAGGCGGATGCCGGCTTCGGCAAGGCCGCTGCCCAGGGCACGGGCGGCGGCTAGCCAGACGGGGTTCCCGCCAGCGCGCGAGCCGCAGAACACGGCCACGGAACGGATGGGCAAGGGCTGGGGTCTCCGGTAGCAGGCGGCTAGACGATCTTGCCGTCGAAAGGGGGCAGGTAGTCCGGCGCGTCGAACTCCACCACCCACAAATCGGGGTCGCGCCCTATTTGTCGGTCCACGTATGCGTCGGCCACGTCCTGGGCAACCGGGCCGGGGCCGGTGGCGCGCAGCCAGGCATGCTCGCCGCCGCCGCCGCTGACCTGGCTCAGGACGCTGAGGCCCTCGCGGCCGCGCAGCACGGCCAGGATGCCGCCGGCGTCCGCATCGCCGCGGCGCAGCACCGCGCCGCCGCGGCCATCCTGAAACGCCAACCGTAGGGCCGCCGACACCCACAGACCCGCCTTCACCCTCGCTTCGGACACTAACCCATCCTTCATGAATTTCGCGGCGACTTGACTGGCCACCCGTGCCACATGGGCATCATCCACGGATACGAGGCATCGACCCTTGCCGATTTCCCGCCTGTTCGCCGTCTGCGCTGCAGCCTGGCTCATGGCCGCCCCGGCGCGGGCTGCCGACCACATCGCCTTCGGGCTGGATTGGCTGGCTGAAGCCGAGTACGGCGGCTACTACCAGGCGGTGGCCCAAGGCATCTACGCCAAGCACGGGCTGGACGTGACCATCCGCCAGGGCGGGCCGCAGGTGAACCAGGCGCAGCTGCTGATGGGCGGGCGGTTGGACTTCGTCATCGCCGGCAACAGTTTCCTGGCGCTGAATTTCGCCCGCGAGAACCTGCCCTTCGTGGCCGTGGCGGCGATGTTCCAGAAGGATCCCTCGATCATCCTGGCCCACCCCGGAATGGGCAACGACAGCTTCGTGGCGCTGCGCGGCGAGCCGATCATGATCGGGGCCGACACCCGCATCGGCTGGTGGAACTTCGTCAAGCAGAAATTCGGCTACACCGACGACCAGATACGCCCCTACACCTTCAGCCTGGCGCCCTTCCTGGCCGACAAAAAGGCGGTGCAGCAGGGCTACCTGGGTTCCGAGCCGTTCCTGGTGCGCCAGCAGGGCGGGTTCGACCCGGTGGTGCTGCTGCTCTCCGACGCAGGGTTCGCCGGCTACGCCAGCCTGGTCACCACCAGCCAGGACCTGGTAGCGCGCAACCCGGACCTGGTGCAGCGCTTTGTCGATGCCACGGCCGAGGGATGGCGCAGCTACCTGGAGAGCGATCCCAGGCCCGGCAACACGCTGATCAAGCAGGCCAACCCCGAGATGACCGACGCGCTGCTGGATTATGGGCGCGAGGCGCTGCGTTCGCACGGGATCGTGGAATCCGGCGACGCGCTGACGCTGGGGATCGGGGCTATGACCGATGCCCGCTGGAAATACTTCTTCGACTCGATGGTGCAGGCCGGGCTGTACCCGGCAAGCCTGGACTATAGCCATGCCTACACGCTGCGGTTCATGCACCCGGCGCTGCCGGCGCCGCAGTAGGGCATCGCCTTCAGCGTCGTGCGCCCGGCAATGACACTGCCCGTCGGACAGGGGTCGGCCGCTCCGTGATCGAGCTGCGCGGGATCGCCAAGCATTTTCCAGACGGCACGGTGGCGCTGCAGGACGTGAACCTTCACTTGAAGGCACGCGACTTCATGGTGCTGCTCGGTCCGTCGGGCTGCGGGAAATCCACCTTGTTGCGGCTGGTTGCCGGGCTGGAGCAGCCCTCCTCCGGCCGGCTGCGCTGGAACGGCCTGCCGCCGGCGGCAGGCGAGATCGGCTACGTGTTCCAGGAACCCACGCTGATGCCCTGGGCGAGCGCGCTGCGCAACGTGGCCCTGCCGTTGCGCCTACGTGGCGAACGCGACGCGGAGGCGCGGGCGCGCGATGCGCTGGCCCAGGTAGGGCTGGCCGATGCCGCCGATGCGCGGCCGCGCACGCTGTCCGGCGGGATGCGCATGCGCGTCTCGATCGCGCGCGCGCTGGTGACCAGGCCGCGCCTGCTGCTGATGGACGAGCCGTTCGCCGCCCTGGACGAGTTCACCCGCCACCGCTTGCAGGACGAGTGCCTGGGGCTGACCGAGGGCCTAGGCTGCACCACGCTGTTCGTCACCCACTCGCTCTACGAGGCGGCCTACCTGGCCAGCCGCGTGCTGCTGATGAGCGCCCGGCCCGGCCGCATTGCCACAGAACTGGCCGGCACGTCGGCGGGTCTGCGCGCCCGCACCGGGCGGGCGTTCGTCGCGCGCGTGGCCGCCCTGCAGGCGGCGGTGCAGGAACTTCACATTACGGCATGAAGCATCTTCGTATCGGTTGGGTGCCTTCGCTGGTGTCGTTCTGCCTGGCACTGGCCTTGTGGCAGGCCGTCGTCACCATGGCCCATGTGCGGCCCTATCTGGTGCCGGGGCCCGGGGCCGTGCTGGGCGCGTTCATGGACGATGCGCCGGGCCTGTTGCGCGCGTTGCTGGCCACCCTGTCGGTGACGTCTGCGGCGTTGTTGCTGGCCGTTCTGTGCGGCGTGTCGCTGGCGGCCGCGATGTCGGCCAGCCTGTGGACGCGGGCGGCGCTGGCGCCATGGACGGTGATCCTGCAGGTAACGCCCGTCGTGGCCGTGGCCCCGCTGATCATCGTGTGGGTGGGCGACCCGTTCGCGGCCATGGTGGTGTGCGCCACAGTTGTGGCGTTCTTCCCGGTGTTCTCCAACACGGCCGCCGGTCTGGCCGCGACGCCGCCGGAGCTGCTGGATTTGTTCCGGCTGAACGGCGCCACCCGGCTGCAGGAGGTGTTCGTGCTGCGGTTGCCGGCCGCGGTGCCGTATTTCCTGGCGGGCCTGCGCGTCTCCGGCGGGCTGGCCCTGGTGGGAGCTGTGGTGGCCGAGTTCGTGACCGGGGCAGGCGGCGTCGCCTCGGGCCTGGCGTTCCGGATATTGGAAGCCGGGTACCGGCTGCAGACGGCGCGCATGTTCGCGGCGCTGGCGCTGCTCTCGGCGGCGGGGCTGGCGATCAACGGGTCGCTCGGCTGGATGAGCCGTCGGCTGCTGCGCCGCTACGGGTAGCTTTGACTGTGGCGATCAAGGCCCTAAATCGGGACCATGGCGAAACCCACACGCGTTCTCACTGAAGGTCAGCGCGCCTACGAGGCCAAGCGGGCGGCCAAGGCCGGCATGTCGCTCGAGAAATGGCTGGCGCTGAAGGATCGCGACGCTCAACAGGCCGCCAAGGCGGAGGTGCGCGCGAAGAGGGCGGCCGAGGTGAAGCCGGCCAAGCCGCCGGGCTTCCTCAAGCGGCTGCTGGAGCGCGCCCACAAGCCGCTCTGAGTGTGCTGGTCTGACGCGCTAGTCGTCCATGCCGACTGGAGCAAGCATGCGGCCAAGCGCTGGATGACGGTGATCCGCCCGGGCGGCAGGGGCGGCCCCGGATGGCGCGCGTCGGCGCCCGAACCGGTGGGCGACCCGGCCACGCTGCTGGCGCGGTTGCGCGTGCGCGCGCGGGGTGCGGCCGTGGCGCTGGGAATCGACTGCCCGATCGGCCTGCCGCGCGCCTACGCCGCCCGGCACGCGACGCAGCCCGATTTTTGCGCCTTCTTGCAGGCGATCGGCAACGATCCGGCTTTCCTCGACGTGGCCGCGACCTTGGACGAAATTGGGCCCCGCCGCCCGTTCTATCCCGCGCGCGGGATAGCCGGCATGACCAGGCTGTCGCACGCGCGGGCCCTGGGCTTGCCGGACGCGGCCAGCCTGTGCCGCGCCTGCGACCGCGCCACCGCCCACCGTCCGGCCGGCGCCCCGCTGTTCTGGACGCTGGGCGCCAACCAATCCGGCAAGGCCGCCATCTCCGCCTGGCGCGACCTGCTGGGCCCGGCGTTGCGTGGCGAGGGTCCGCCCCGGTTGTGGCCGTTCGAGGGGCCGTTCCGTAGGTTGTTGGCGCCTGGCCAGGTCGCGGTGGCCGAGACATACCCGGCCGAGGCGATGCGGCAGCTTGGGCTGGTTGTGGCCGGCAGCAAGCGTCGGCAGGCCGACCGGGCCGCTTACGCGCCGGCTTTGGAGGCGTCGTTGGCGCGGTTGGGTGCAATGCACGAGGCGCCGGACGCCCTGTGGAGTGGATTTGGGGACGATGAGGCGGGCGAGGACCGGCTGGATTGCCTGCTGGGCGCGTTGTGTGTGCTGAGCGTGGTGGTGGGTGAGCGGCCGGACACCGCGCCGGACGACCCGTGGAGCATGCGCGGGGCGGGGGGGGTGCTGGGACAGACGGCTTTGCCGCGCATTGGGTGAGGCTGGCCAAAGGCTGCACGGCAAACGATCGCCTATCCCCGCGCCACGCGGTCAATCGGCCTTGGGACAATCCAAAGCTTTGCTCGATATCGTGGAATGCAGGCTGGCCACGGATCGGGTGCAGGAGCCAATCGGTTCTCAAATAGGCGAGACCTGGATTCCTCAGCTCGACCGCGCGTTTCAGCCATCTCAACGCGTTGGCCGGCAGCCCCATTGCGATTGGATTTCAGCGTCGTGGTACGATCCCGTGTCTCCGAGCGCTGCCCGCGGTCTTGCCAGTTCAGCCGAGGCGTCCTCCAATTTGCTGAGTGCGTGATGGGCGAGGGCCAAACAACGTAAACCCTCCCACTCCCGGGTCGTGGAGCATTCTTGGCGCGCCGCGTCGTACGCGCCTCGACGACGACCGAGCGTCTCGTTCGATAAGCCCGGCTCGAACACGTCGAGCTTGCCTCATTTGAGCATCGCCTGTGCGGGGAGTGTTGCTTAGCCGGGGCGCTGTCGGGAGCAGGCCGCGTCGCAGGTTCGGAGAGGATGGGTCCACACCGTTCCTTCCGGTCCTGTGTCGTCATCAACTCTGTGCCTTGCCTTGCCAGCCCAGCCCGCCTCCGCTATCCACCCACCCATCGCGCTGGCACCCCTGGAGGCCGGCGTTTTGTGCTTGGAGCGAGGCTATGGCCAATTTTGTGACGGTCGACGCCCAGG
>CAXUHU010000128.1:0-262 GCA_964250925.1 uncultured Acetobacteraceae bacterium | reverse complement strand
GCATGAGCAGGTTCAAGCCGACCTCGCCCACGAATTGGGGGGGGGAAGATGCTGCCCATGGAATGCGCATGCTGCAGCGCATCAAGCGATGACGCATACTGCCGGGCTTGGAACAGGATGAACGCCAGGCAGCCCCAGGCTTCATGCTGGCCAGGAACGGCCGGAATACATCGTACGCGCCTCGACGACGACCGAGCGTCTCGTTCGCTAAGCCCGGCTCGAACACGTCGAGCTTGCCTCATTTGAGCATCGCCTGTGCGGG
>CAXUHU010000127.1:0-8912 GCA_964250925.1 uncultured Acetobacteraceae bacterium | reverse complement strand
AGCCGATCGAGATCGGCGACCAAGCCTGCATGTTGTTCACCTTCGCCGACCTGCATCCGCGCGAGCAAGCGCAGCAGGCGCTGCGCCATAGCGAGGAGCGGTTCGCCAAGGCCTTCCACATGGCGCCGGGTCCGATGGCGATCCTGGCGCTGGACGGGCTGTGCGTGCTCGACGTGAATTCGGCGTTCACCGCAGCCACGGGCTGGCGGCGGGAAGAGGTGGTGGGCCGCGGCCAGGCCGAGCTGGAGATCTGGGGCCAGGGCGAGGTGCGCGAGCAGCTCGAACGTCAGCTCAAGCAGACGGGCCATTTGCGAAGCGTCGACGTGCAGCTGCGTTCCAAGCATGGCGGGGTCGGCGACTTCCTGCTGTCGGCCGAAACCGTGACCATCCACCAGCAACGCTGCGTGCTGAGCGTCATGCTGGACATCACCGAGCGTAAGCAGACCGAGACGCAGCTGCTCTCGGCCATCGAGGCGGTGATGCAGGACACGTCGTGGTTCGGCCAAAAAGTGATGGAGAAGCTGGCCGGCGCACAGGCGGCAGGACGGCCCGGCGCGCGCGTTCCCGAGGTGGCGTCCCTGCCGGAGCGGGCGCGCGAGGTGCTCGGCCTGGTCGCGCAAGGACTGTCCGACGACGACATCGCCGCCCGGCTCGACATCGCGCGTAACACGGTCCGCAATCACGTCTCCGTCATTTACGACCGGTTGGGCATACGCAAACGCAGCGCCGTCATCGTGTGGGCGCGCGAGCGTGGATTGGGCGCCTCCGCCAAGCCACGGACCGCATTGCGCAAAAGGCGGCCAAAGCCGAAGACCTAGTCGGATTGCCACCGGCCGCTAGTGCAAAACAACCTGGCAGCTGTGGCCTAAGTATCTAAAATCGTTGACTGGACAGGGCGCCGCGTTTTCTGCAGATGCGCCTCACCCCGCCGGAATGGTCCGGTGACGCACAACACGGAGGAACACGATGTCCGATCAGACGATCGTTGCCGTCTACGACACCCCCGCCCATGCCGAACTTGCCGTGCAGGACATGCTGCAGGCTGGCGTCCCCGAGGCGGCCATCGAGCGCCACGCGCAGGAGGGCAGCTACGCCGGCAACTCCACGGCGCTCACCTCCCGCCCGGCACAGGCCGAGGGTTTCTGGGCCGGCCTGTTCGGCGGCGAACCCGATCACGACACCGCCGTGTACGACCGCAGCGTGCAGGGCGGATCGACGGTGGTATCGGTCAAGGTTCCGGACGCGCATGTGGCTCGGGTGACGCAGATCCTGGAAAGCCATGCGCCGGTCGATCTCGACGATCGCGCGCAGAAATACGGCCTTGCCACAACCGCGGCACGTGCGAGCGCGGCGCCTCGCGTGGCGGCCGACTCGACGGCCGCATCGAACGGCGGCACGCTGCAGCTCTCCGAAGAACGGCTGGACATAGGCAAGCGCGTCGTCAACCGTGGCACCACCCGCATCCGCCGCTTCGTGGTGGAGACCCCGGTGCAGGAGCAGGTGAGCCTGCACGACGAGCGTGTCACCATCGATCGCCATCCGGTCGCGGACCGTCCCGCGTCGGACGCCGATTTCGGCGACAAGGTGATCGAAATGACGGAGACCGGCGAGGAGGCCGTCGTGTCCAAGACGGCGCGCGTGCGCGAGGAGATCGTCCTGCGCAAAGAGGCAGCCGACCGCACGGAGACGGTGCGCGACACGGTGCGCCGTGAAGACGTGGAGATCATCAAGGTGCCGGGCGAGGATGTCACCCACGCGAACACCGGGACGGTGACGGCACGTACGCCCCGGGTCTAAACAGGGCGGGTTCATAAACGATCCGGACGAACCCGGATCCTAAGGAGATTGTCAATGTCAATCATCGGATGGTTGTTGCTCGGCCTGATCGCCGGCTTCATCGGCAGCAAACTGGTCAACAAGAGCGGCGAGGGCGTGATACTCGACATCGTCCTCGGCATCGTGGGCGCCATGGTAGGTGGCTTCCTGTTCACCTCCTTCGGCGCCGCAGGGGTAACGGGGTTCAACATCTACAGCATGCTCGTCGCCGTGATCGGCGCGGTCGTCGTGCTGGTGATCTACCACGCGATCTTCGGCCGCCGCACGGTGGTCTGACGCTCGGCGGAAGGGCTGCGCCGGCATTCTATGGATGCCCGCCAGCCCGTTCCTTCGTAACCTCCGTCGTGCCGGCCCGAACTCAACCTTGGCACGTTGCCAGGGAGAGTTCGGATGAAGAGTTGGCTCGCGGCTATCTTGGTGTTGGCTACCGGCCCAGCCTCGGCGGCCGACGCCGCTCATCCGGTCGTGGTCGAGCTGTTCCAAAGCCAGGGCTGCTCATCCTGCCCGCCCGCTAACGCAAACGTGCTGGCCATCGCCGGACGGCCAGACGTGCTGGCGCTCAGCTGGCAGGTGACCTACTGGGACGACCTCGGCTGGCGCGACACGTTCGGCGATCACGCCTTCACCGCCCGCCAATACGATTTTGCCCGCAGGCTGGGCCATGACGGCGTGTTCACCCCACAAGTGGTCGTCAACGGGCGCGCCGACACCGTCGGTTCCGATGCAGCCCAACTGGCCGCGCTGGTGCGGGATGCCGACCGTGGCGTGTCTGGTCCTAGCCTCGCGCTCGATCGTGGCCGGGTCCGCGTCGGTCCGGCCACCGGCGATGGTGAGGTGTGGCTGGTTCGCTACGATCCACGCATTGTTCAAGTGGCCATCCTCCGGGGCGAGAACGGCGGCGAAACGCTGCCCCACCGCAATGTGGTGCGTCAGGTGCAAGATCTCGGCCGATGGACCGGCCAGTATGCCAGCTTCGCCCTGCCGCCGACGGCCGCCGGGCTGCAGACGGCAGTCCTGATCCAGTCCGGCCGCGGCGGACCGATCATTGCCGCTTTGCGCGGGCCGTCGCCCACGGATGTCAAACCGCAATAGGCCGGCTCACGGCGGCAAATTGCCTTTGCCAAAGCTACGGGACGGTTCGTCCACCGCGCCGAAGCCTCGATGCAGCGCCACAGCGTAGGCCTTGGACCAGGCCTGCAGCCGTCGGCGCTCCAAGGCCGTGTTCACCGGCTCTTCGGAATCGAACAGGCTCACAACCAGCCATCCGGTCTGGTCCGATTGCCGGTAATCCAAAGCCGTTCCACGCTCCGGGATGCTGAACCCCGCCCGCCTGAACCGTTCTAGTTCCGGAAGGCGTATCGCTTCGGCCGGCCCGTCCTTGGCCGTGCTCAGGGTCGCGTTGGTCAGCACCCAGCACTCGTTGTCTAGGGGCTTGGCCGGATCGGGCGGGGCGATCTGGCCGGCCAGCGCCTTGGATGCCAGGCATGTCTGCATGAAGGCGGGCGGCGGCAGGCCGCCGATGACGGGATCGGGCGTGAACGTCACCAGAACGCTGACCACCGCGTGCGACTTGATCTGGACGAACGTTTCGACCTGCACGTTGAGTGCGCCAGCGGCATTGGGCGTGCGGGCAAGCTCGGCCACCTGCCATTCGCCCGGCGGTAGCTGCAGGTGGCGACCGTTGAACGGTATTGAGCCGGACCGCAGGGTGCCGAGCGGCGGATGTTGCACGGACGAGTAGTCCGACGGCGCTGGCACCGGCTGCGGCGTGAAACGCGCGTCGATACCGGCGTGTTCGTCGGGCGCAACCGATGGCCCGATACCGGCGAGGGCCAATCGATGCGAACCAACGAGACCCGCGGGCACGCTCGGCGGAAACATGGCGGCCAGCGCGGTGCAACTGACTGCGGTCACCAGCAGCAGCCGCCATGCGGGCGCGCGGCGCCAAAGTCTGCCCACAGGCCCCATCACCGCATGTCGTCCTCAGCCGGCGGGAGGAAGCCCGACCGCGAGGCGATCGCGCTGAGGTGCACGCAGGTCGGCGATATGGGTGACGATCCTGTCACCCTCCATGTCCAGGCGCACGCAGTGAGCACCCTTCTGATGCGCCTCGATCAGGCCGTCGCTCACCATTTCCTCGATCGAGCGTACCATATCGCGCGCGCTGGCACCCTGGCCGAGCCGGTCCTGACGCTGCATCACCTCCAGCAGCAAAGCAGGGTCGATGCCGCCCGCCGCGATCTCCAGCCCATAGCTGCCGATCATGGTTTCGATCTCCAGCGCCGCCACACGGGCGATGTCGAGCCCGGCCAACGGGCGGAAGACGAAGATGCGGTCCAGGCGGTTGAGCACTTCGGGTGCGAATCCGGCCAGGCGCAGCGCCTCCACCGACGCGCCGCGCATGCCGTCCGGATCCTCGGCGTAGCGGTCCGCGATCTCGCCCAACGCCTCGGTCGCGATGTTGGAGGTGAGCATGAACACCGCACGAGTCGTGGAGACCTGTGTGCCATTGGAGGCTTCGGTGACATGCCCGTCGTTCCAGGCCGACAGGAACTTCTTGAATACGTCCGGATGCGCCTTCTCGATCTCGTCCAGCAGCACCAGCGCGTCCGGCGTCTCCTTCAGGCCGCCAGTCAGCTTGCCGAACGTGTCGGACCCGACATAGCCCTTCGGCGAGCCGAACAGCTGGGTTGCCGCATGCGGCGAGCTCATCTGCGTCATGTCGAATTGCAGCAGCTTGCGGCCCAGCGCCGTGGCCAACACCTTGGCGAGGTACGTCTTGCCGGTGCCGGGCGGTCCTGCCAATAGGAAGATGCCCACCGGCTTGCCCCGCACCTGCAACGCCAACCGTCGGCGAAGCTGCCCTGCGATGTCCTCGCACACTTGGTCCTGGCCGATCACGCGCGACCGCAAGGTTGCCGACAGCGCGACCGCGTCGATGACAGTGACACGATCCTGCTTGGCCAGCAGGTCCTCCAGCGCGGCACGGTTGGTTAGTCGGGCTAGAACATCCATCATCCGTCCCCGCCGCTGGCGACGCCTGCGTCCACCGGCCAAATATCGCGCTTCGGCAGCCGTCGCGCGCACCTCGTAGGCAATCGAGGCGACCACCAGCGACCAGCTCACAGCGCCGGCCGCTACGTAAGCCAATCCGCCCTTTGTCAGCCAGGTCAGCATGACAGAAAGAATGTGGACTGGCGACAGGTGCAGCGAGAGGATGATCTGCAGCGTCGCCAGGCTGAGAAACGCCAGCATCATCAGCGGCATCAGCCGCGTGGCGGCAGGCAGCAGACCCTTCATTGTGCGATGACCCCTACCTCCAGCGTCGCGCCGGAGGGCAAAGCCGGTAGCCGTTCCAGCCCGGCCAGGGTCATCGCCCCGATGCCCACGCCATCGGGGCTGGATGTTTGGAACAAAACCGTCCCCACGGGTCCGATCGGCAGCGTCAGCGTGACCGGCGTGCGGGTGAGGTGCACCACGCGCACGTATCCGCCTGCGCTGACCTGGACCGTGCGGCCCGCATCGGCGGCCGCTGCGCTGAGGTCGATGAGCGGCATGCGAATCAGCCGCAAGCGCCGGCGCTGCAGCGCGTCGGTCAGTTGCGCTACCTGGGCAACGGGAAGTGCCATGCTCGCAACCGCTTCCTGTGTGGCGCTGGCAGGCAGGATCGGCAGTTCGATCAGGCCCTGGATACGGTGCGCGGCGGCAAGCTGGTCGGCGACTGCCTCAGCCGGGCCGGCCAGGGCCGGAACGGTCCCGGCGATCTGATCGTTGAACCGTACCCAAGCGGCACCGGCAAGCATCAGCCCCAGCAGCGTGTAGGCAGTCGTCACCAGCGCGCCCGAGCCGGCCGACGCCGGGACGTATGGCTCGACGGCGGGTGGGGGAACCAATCTCTCCATGGTTCCACAAGACCACCATGCCGCACCGCGAGCAAACGCCTTCGCGTCTCGGTCTGTTGCTGTTGGCTGGAAAGCAGTCCTTTTTGAAAAAAGGGACCAAGACTTTTATTCGTTGGTCCGTGACGACACGGCTTGCCTGTCTTCGTTCTCCTTCGCAGGAAGACGAGCTCTATTTCTCTGTAATTACATCCCGCGCCCGGTCCAGCCGGTCGCTATACGCATCGAGCGCCGCGGCCGTCAGTTGCGCGTAGCGGTTGGCATCCGCCCACCGCCGCTCCTCGATCGCCTCGCGCACGCCCGGCAGCGTTTTCGCCCGGTAACCGGTGAAACGGCCGGGTGCATAGATCAGGTTCTTGTACCAGGGCCGCCCCGGAAGACCCACCTCCGGCGCCAGCGTCTGGTCGATGGTCAGCATCAGCGCCTGCAACTGGGCCAACCGGGCGGCCGGCAGGCCGGCACCCTCGCGCGCCAGGGCGGAATCGTAGGCGCGCGCACTCTGGGTCAGCCGCGCCGCCGCGTTGTCCAGCGCGGCGAATTCCAGGTAGGGCACCGGCCCAAGCGGGGCAGGTGGGCGGCTGGGGTGCGTGGGATCGGCGGCAAGCTGATAGACGTGGTCGCGCAACAGCGCGGCCTGGGCGTCAGCCGCCTGGCGCTCCGTCTGCGTCAGCTTCTTCACCTCGCCCACATAGGCGACGACAGCATCGGCCATGTCGGTGGCGCGCTGCTGCGGCAGCGGCGCGTCGGCCACGCGCAGCACCAGCCGGCCGACCGTGCGGGCCAGCAACGCGTCATACACGAAGCCCGGATCGACGAAACGGCTATGGTGCTCGAACGTATCGTAGGCGGAGTGATAAACCCCGCCCGCGTCGCCCTCGCCGCCAAAACCCAGATCCAGCGCCGGCAGCCCCAGATGCTGCAGAAAACTGGAGAAATCCGAACCGGAACCCAGG
This sequence comes from uncultured Acetobacteraceae bacterium, assembly GCA_964250925.1. Taxonomy (GTDB): domain Bacteria; phylum Pseudomonadota; class Alphaproteobacteria; order Acetobacterales; family Acetobacteraceae; genus BOG-908. Next base: position 2,224 of record CAXUHU010000127.1, on the reverse strand, counting down.
GCCGCGATCGGAAAATCGTGCGCCGGGTTGGCCGTCGCCTTGGCGTCGGCGGTCGCCTGCGCCGAGGCGTCGGGCGCCGCGCCCTCCACCCGCATCTGCGCCCGCAACCGCGTGCCGATCGAGACGTGCGTCTCCGGGTCGGTCACCTCATCGGCGACCTCGTTGACGACGTGCTGGAAATCCGGGCTGCCGCCCGCGCCCAGCACGCCGCGCGCGTTCTCGTCCGAGTTGATGTAGATCACCGCATGGCGCTTCAGCTCGTCGGCATGGGTTTCCGCCCATTCGGTGGAGCCGACCAGCATCGGCTCCTCGGCGTCCCAGCTCGCATAAACCAGCGTGCGACGCGGCTTGTAGCCTGCGCGCACCATGCCGCCGATCGCCTGCGCCTCGGCCAACAGGGCCACCTGGCCGGCCAGCGGGTCGCTGGCGCCGAACACCCAGCCGTCGTGGTGGTTGCCGCGCACCACCCATTGGTCGGGCAGATCCGCGCCGCGCATTGTGGCGATCACGTCGTAGATCGTCTTCATGCCCCATTCTGAGCGCACCGCGAGGTGCACCGGTGCCGGGCCAGCGCCCACATGGTAGGTGATCGGCAGCGCCCCGCGCCAGCCTTCCGGCGCCACGGGACCGCCCAGCGGCGCCAGAAATTGCTGCGCGTCGCCGTATGAAATGGGCAGCACCGGAATCTTGAGGATGGTCGTGGCCTCGGCACGGCTCAGGCGCTTGGCGTCGTGCGTGGCGCCGACGCCCGGCGTCAGCGGGTCGCCCGGATACAGCGGCATGTCGGCCACCGAGCCGCGCTGGATTCCCTGCGGCGGCCGTGCCGGGCCGTCCGGGTAGGGCTTCTCCACGCCGTAGCCGTCATCGGCCGGGTCGGAATAGATGATGCAGCCGATCGCCCCATGGTCTTGTGCCAGCTTGGGCTTCAGACCGCGCCAGCCGTGGCCGTAGCGTGCGATGACGATGCGGCCCCGCACGTCGATCCCCAGGCGGTCCAGCGCCAGGTAGTCCTCCTGCATGCCGTAATTCACATAGACGAGCGGCGCGGTGACGTCGCCGTCGCCCTGGTAGGCGACGTAGGCCGGCAGGGCGCCCGCGGTGCGCGCCGACGTGGCGTCGCCCGGTACCGCGCGCTCTTGCAGCGTGGCGCGGAACGGGTGCTCGCCGGTGGTTTCCAGCACCTCGGCGAGCGGCGTGGGGTAGAGCACGTCGAACGTTTCGATGTGCGCGTTCCAGCCCCAGCCTTGAAACAGATGCAGCTCGTATTCGGCGTTCGCCTTGTCGTGCGGGCTGCCCACCTGGTTCGGCTGCGATGCCATGTCCTGCATCCAGTGCCGAAGGTCATCGGGATGGATAGCGGCATCGAGTTGCTGGCCCGCGGTGTCGGCGGCTTGCGCCAGCGGGGAAGCGATCAGGCTTGCGAGCAAGGCGATCTTCAAGCGCATCGAGGCTAGGCTCCTGAATCAGCACGAGAGTGCAATGCCTGACCGAGATGCCTCAAGAATGGAGCACAACGGGCATCAATACAGCAGTGAGCCGGAAGACGAATCGTCCATCCTTCGAGTAAGGTTGAGGACCTTCGCGTCTTCCTCGGCTTGGGTTCGTCCATCTCGACCCCTACTTGCTCTGCGTCCCAAGGCCGCCGACGACTTGCATCAAGCGCGTCAGGCGAACAGTGGCCATCGGCCCAATCCGCCCGCCCAGGATGCGGGCTGCCACTGCCGGCATACTAGAACAGCGGCTGCCACACGCCGTAGCGCAGGCCACCTTCGAGCTCGGCCAGCACGGGAACCACGACCAACTGGATCAGCAGCAATGCGACCAACGGGCTGAGATCGACGCCGCCGAAGCTCGGCAACACCGCGCGGATCGGCCGCAATGCCGGTTCGGTCACACGATACAAGAAGTCCGACACCGTCCATACGAACCGGTTGCGGTTGTCCAGCACGCCAAACGCCATCAGCGTGCTGATGACGGCCGACAGGATCAGCGCCCAGGTGAACAGGCGCACGAACGTGAACAGGACGGAAAAAACGATCCCGGTAATCAATACGAGCCTCCAGATAGCGGCGGGACGCTAGAGTGCGAGGGTAAGCCAGGCAAGGGCGGGGCAGGGCGGCGTGGCCCCTTGACGGGCCATCAACCGCCTGAGCATTGTCCGCCGCCTGCACGGCGGGGCTGTAGCTCAGTTGGGAGAGCGCCTCGTTCGCAATGAGGAGGTCAG
>CAXUHU010000126.1:0-9185 GCA_964250925.1 uncultured Acetobacteraceae bacterium | reverse complement strand
CTAGATCACGACAGCTTCTGAGAGCCGAAGCCGTCGTGATCTAGGTCTTTGTTACAGCGCGCACGTCATCGCGGTTGCAGGTCAAGCTGATGCGACCATGCCCAAGACGACGCCGAGGCGGCCCGTACAGGCACTCGCAATCCCGCCTCGCCTTGGTGTAAGCATCCCCGCATGACCGCCCGAATACCCCGCCTGGCCTTGCCGCTGCTGCTCGCCCTGTCGGCCGGCGGCTGCTCCACCATAAACTCCATCCTGCCCTGGACGAAGTCGGAGGATGACACGCCGAAGGTGAACCTGGCCGATGAGCAGCCGGACCTGCTCTATAGCAACGGCGTGGACGCTTTGCAGCGCAACAACTACAGCACCGCGGTGAAGCATTTCGATGCCATCCAGCAGAACTACCCGTATTCGAGCTGGGCCACCAACGCGCAGCTGATGGAAGGCTATACGGAATATCGCCGTGACAGCTACACCGAGGCGGTCAGCCAGCTGGACCGGTTCATCGCGCTGCACCCCGCCAACAAGGACGTAGGCTACGCCTACTACCTGCGGTCGTTGTGCTACTACGAGCAGATTGCCGACATATCGCGTGATCAGAAGGGCACGCAGGAGGCCATGGCCGCCCTGCAGGAAGTAGTCAACCGCTTTCCGGACAGCGCCTATGCCCGCGATGCCAGGCTGAAGATCGACCTCTGCCGCGATCACCTGGCCGGCAAGGAGATGTCCATCGGCCGCTACTACGAAAAGCAGCACCTCTACGCCGCCGCCCTCGGCCGCTTCCAGCGCGTGATCGACGATTTCCAGACTACGAACCACACGCCCGAGGCGCTTTCCCGGCTGACCGAGATCTACTTGAAGCTCGGCATGGTGGGCGAGGCGAAGAAGACGGCCTCTGTGCTGGCCTACAACTATCCCGGCAGCAACTGGTATCAGAACAGCTGGAACGACATGGTCCAGGTCGGCGCCGTCCAGGGCGTGCAGCAGACCAACGCCACACCAGACCGGCCAGGCTTCTTCACCCGAGCGCTCGGCTGGGTCTTCTGAATGCGGTCGGCTGAGGCGTCATCGGCGGTGGGCTGCCGGCCCTCAAGCATCCGGCTGATGGCGGCCGCATTGGTGTTGAGCCTGGCCGGCCTGCCATGCGGAGCGCAGGCGATGTCGGTGCAGGATGCACTGATCAAGACGCAGGCTTTGCAGAAAAAGGGCATGCTGGGCGCGATGTTTTCGCCCGATTATCCAGCGGTAAAGCAGGACGTGCTAGATGCCGGCAAGACGTGGCGCGCCCAGGTGAACACGGCCAAGCCGCCGGTCTGCGCGCCGCCGAAGGTCAATTTCTCCTCGGACGATGCGATCAGCTTCCTCAAGCGCGTGCCCGAGGCGCAACGCGCCACCGCGGACGCCAAGGCCGCCATCGTGGACGGGCTGAACGACCGCTACCGCTGCCGGTGAGGCCGCCGCCCGCATGCTGACCGCCCTGTCCATACGCGACGTCGTGCTGATCGAGCGCCTGGATTTGGCCTTCGGCCCGCACCTGACCGTGCTGACCGGCGAGACGGGTGCGGGCAAGTCCATCCTGCTCGACAGCCTGGGCCTGGCCCTGGGTGCGCGCGCCGAAGCCGGCCTGATCCGCGCCGGTGCCGAACAGGCCAGCGTTTCGGCAAGCTTCTCCCCCATCGCGGGCCATCCCGTGAACGCGCTCCTGGAAGAGCTTGGCCTGCCGGGCGACGACGACATCGTGCTGCGCCGCGCAGTCGCCCGCGACGGCCGGTCGCGCGCCTGGATCAACGATGCCCCGGTAGGGGCAGCAACGCTGAAACGCGTCGGCAGCCTGCTGGTGGAGGTACAGGGCCAGCACGATCAAATGGGCCTGGCTGACCCCGCCACCCACCTTAAGCTGCTGGACGCTTACGCCATCTCGCTCGACCTGCGCCACGAGGTCGCCGCCCGCCACCGTGCCTGGCGTGCCGCCTTGGAGCGGCTACAGATCGCCCAATCGGCCATGCTGGAAGCCAAGCGCGAGGAGGATTTCCTGCGCCACGCCACCCAGGAGCTGCAGAAGCTGGCGCCGCGCCAGGGCGAGGAAGATGAGCTGGCCGCGTTGCGCCACCGTCTGCAGCAGGGCGAAAAGCGCGCCGAAGCCATTGCCGCGGCACTCTGCGAGCTCACCCCGCGCGACCGGCGCAGCAGCGGCCCCGCCGCCAGCCTGCGCGCCGCCGCCCGCGCCCTGCAACGCCTGCTGCCCCCAGGCTCGGACGCTGAAAACCCTGCCAACGTCGCGCTCGCCGCCCTGGAGACTGCGGAGGAGGCGCTGGCCGAAGCCGAAACCCTGCTCAGCCGATTGGCCGCCGATGCGGATGCCGATCCGCGCCAGTTGGAGCAGGCCGAGGAGCGCCTGTTCGCGCTGCGCGGCGCCGCCCGCAAATTTAATATTCCCGTTCTTGAACTGCCGAGCCTCCTCGCCGGCTTCCGCGCCCGGCTTGCGGCGCTGGATCACGGCGACGTCGAAGTCACCGCCCTGCAGCGCGAAGCAACTGCCGCCCGCGCCCGCTATGCCGCAGCCGCCCACAGGCTTTCGGCTGAACGCCAAGCCGCCGCGACCAGGTTGGAAACCGCGGTGAACGCCGAGCTGCCGCCGTTGCGGCTGGAGCGCGCACGCGCGTATGTCAGCGTGACGCAGCTCGAGGAGGAGGCGTGGGGCCCAGCCGGCGCCGACGTGGTGCGCTTCCTGATCGCCACCAACCCGGGCCAGCCGCCCGGGCCGCTGGGCCGGGTCGCCTCCGGCGGCGAGCTGTCCCGCTTGATGTTGGCGCTGAAGGTGGTGCTGGTGGCAGGCTCGGCCGTGCCCACGCTGGTGTTCGACGAGGTGGATAGCGGCGTTGGCGGGGCTACGGCCGCGGCCGTGGGCGAACGCGTGGCGCGTGTCGCGGATGGCGTGCAGGTCCTGGTGGTCACCCACTCGCCCCAGGTAGCCGCCCGCGGCACGGCGCACCTGCGCGTCAGCAAGGCGGTGCAGGGCGGCCGCACGGAGACGCAGGTTCACACGCTGGGCGCCCACGAAAGGCGCGAGGAAATCGCTCGCATGTTGGCGGGCGAGACGATCACCCCAGCCGCCCGCGCGGCGGCCGATAGCCTCCTCCAAGCCAGCTGATGTGCGCCCATAAGGTGGGTAGGCGAAGCGCCACTCACCAAGCCAACTCGCCAACCGGTGACCAGGAAGCAGAATGCGCCCGCCTGGCCGAGGAGCTCGCCGCTCACGACCGCGCCTACTATGCCGACGACGCGCCCGTGATCACCGACGCCGAATATGACGCACTACGCCGCCGCTACACCGACCTGCAGGCCGAACGCTCTGCACTCGTCGCCGATGACCGCATCGGTGCCCCGCCCTCACCCGCGTTCGGCAAAATACGCCACCGCATCCCCATGCTCTCGCTGGGCAATGCGTTCTCGCCCGCCGATTTCACCGACTTCGTCGCCCGCATCCGCCGCTTCCTGGGCCTCGCTGCCGAGGTGGCCCTGCCCATGGTGGGCGAGCCGAAGATCGACGGCCTCTCCATCTCGCTCACCTACGAACACGGCCAATTCGTGCACGGCGCCACGCGCGGTGACGGGGCGGAGGGCGAGGACGTAACCGCCAATCTGCTTACCCTGCGCACCTTGCCGAAGAGGCTGCACGGCCAAGCCCCGGCACTGATCGAGGTCCGCGGCGAAATGTTCATCGACAAGGCCGATTTCCTGGCGCTGAACGAGGCCCAGGCGGCAGCCGGCCACCGCACCTTCGCCAACCCGCGCAACGCCGCTGCCGGGAGTCTGCGACAGCTCGACGTCTCGATCACGGCCGGCCGTCCTTTGGCGCTGTTTGCTTACGCGATGGGCGAGGCATCCGAGCCGGTGGCCGACACGCATTGGGCCTACCTGCAACGCCTGCGCGGCTGGGGTTTCGCAGTGAACCCGCTATCCGAACGCCTGGCCGGCGCAGAGGAAGCCCAAGCGTTCTACGACCGCATCGGCGCCGAACGCGCGCGCCTCGCCTACGACATCGATGGCGTGGTCTTCAAGATCGACGACCTGGCCCTGCAACGCCGCCTGGGGTTCGCCGGCCGCGAGCCGCGCTGGGCGATCGCCCAGAAATTCGCCGCCGAGCGTGCCACCACCGTGCTGCAGCACATACGCGTCCAGGTGGGCCGCACCGGGGCACTCACCCCCGTCGCCTGGCTCGCCCCCATCAACATCGGCGGCGTGCTTGTCACCCGCGCCACGCTGCACAACGAGGACGAGATCGCGCGGTTGGACGCGCGCATCGGCGATACGGTCTGCCTGCAACGCGCCGGCGACGTGATCCCGCAGATCGTCTCCGTGCTGACCGACCATCGCCCGGCCGAGTCTGTGCCGTACGAACCCCTCACGCACTGCCCCGCCTGCGGCAGCCTCGCCGTGCGACCCCCCGGCGAAGTGGTGCGCCGCTGCACCGGCGGCCTGATCTGCCCCGCCCAGACGGTGGAACGCTTGATCCATTTCTGTTCCCGCCGCGCGTTCGACATCGAGGGCATGGGCGAGAAGACCATCGTGGAATTCCACCGCGACGGCCTGATCGCGGGACCGGCGGATATCTTCAAGCTGCACACCCACGAGGCCGAGATCGCCACCCGCGAAGGCTGGGGCGCGCTGTCCGCCCGCAACCTGATCGCGGCCATCGAGCAGCGCCGCACGGTGCCGCTGGCCCGCTTCATCTTTGCGCTCGGCATACGCCGGATCGGCGAGAACAACGCCAAGCTGCTGGCGCGCCACTACGGCAGTTTCGCGAATTGGCGAGCGCAGATGGTCGAGGCTGTGACGGTAGGCTCGGACGCGCGGTTGGCGCTGGGCAGCATCCTTGGCGTGGGCGAGGCAGTAGCTGGCGAGCTGACCGAGTTTTTCATGGAGGCACGCAATCGCGACGTGCTGGCCGCGCTGGACGCGCTGCTCACCGTCGAAGACGCCCAGTCAGTGGCGGGCGAAGACGGCGAACTGTCGGGCAAGATCCTCGTCTTCACCGGTTCTCTTCAAACGATGACCCGCCCCGAGGCGCGCGCGCGCGCCGAAGCGCTCGGCGCCCGGGTGACCGACAGCGTGTCGCGAAAAACCAACCTCGTCATACTCGGCGCCGACGCCGGATCGAAAGCCAAGCGCGCCGCAGAGCTTGGCGTGCCGACGATAACCGAAGCCGAGTGGACCGAACTCGCGGGCCATTCGACGCCCGCCTGAGCGGCACAGCGTCTCCAGGCGGCAACTCGCCTCTGCGCACCGGCGGACTTGAACGGCGGCAGGTGCGTTCGGCCCGGACCAAGAGGTCAGGGTGCGCTCGGCTCGAGCGCGATGGCCAGCCTGCGCCTGCCGAACACAGCGCGTAGTTCGCGGCGCGCCGGGCGCTCGATCGCGTGGTGGGCCAGCGCCGACATGGCGATGGTCCACATCGCGATCAGCGCCAGGCAAACGCTCCAGGCATGGGGCAGGTGGACCGCCTTCAGCCTGGGCAACACCAAGGGCATGACGGTCAAGGCCGGCCAGTGCAACAGGTAGATGGCATAGGACCACTCCCCGGCACGGTATGGCCAAACCGAGCCCAGCGCCTGGGCCAGCGGTGCCTGGCTCGCGCAGAGATGCAGGATCAGCACGGGAAACAGCGCCACGATCAGAAGGTCGCTCCCGCGCACGAACCAAAGCGCGCCGAAGGCCACGGCCAGCACCGCGCTGACATGCCGACGCCCGATAAAGGCCAGGACGCCAGATGTGTGGACGCGCCAGACAATCAACCCGATGCAGAATCCGGCGAGGCAGCGCAGCAGCGGCCACAACGTCTCCCCGCCCGATACGTCCAGCGGGCCGTGCCGCTCAATCGCATGCAGCCAGCTGAACGGTAGTGCAGACACCACGCCTATCGCCGCAGCCGACCCGGCCAGCAGCCGGATTGCGGCCGCCCGCGACCCGAACAGCGCCATCGAAGCCAGGGCCGGGAACAGCAGGTAGGCCGCTGCCTCCGTACTGATCGACCAGCCGGGGAGGATGAGCTTTTCGGAACAGGTGCTGCAAAGCAGGCCGCTACCCAGGTTCTGCACCAGCAGCAGGTTGGTCAGTAGTGCTTGCACGGGGCGGGTGGGGTAACCCTGCCCCATTGCTACGACCAACACGAGCGTGACCAGGGTGAGAACGGCGTAGAGCGGATAGACGCGCGCCACCCTGGCCTCCAGAAAGTCCACATAGCACCGCCAGTCGTCGGCGCCTGAAAACGCCTCTCCATAGGTGCGCGCCATCACGAAGCCGGACAGGATGAAGAACAGGTCTACCATCAGATAGCCCGGTCCCAATGCACTCGGGCCGTGCGGCGCCAACGATGCCAGGTTGCGGTAATGATACGCCATCACCACGAGTGCAGCCACGCCGCGCAGCCCCGTAAGTGACCTGATCTCGCCCGCCTTCGCCATAGCCCTGATCTCCAGAACCGCGCCGCGCCGCAGCATTTCGACAAAACACACCGTAGAATATCGGCAGCCTACACTATTGGACGCATGAACACAGCACGTTGCGAGTGTTGACCCGCCAAGGGGCAAATTTCGATCCAATTCAACTGATAGAGGTGAAACGGAGCGAAAGAACACTCCGCAACGAAGAGCTATAACCCCGCCGCTAAGCTCCAGCAGGTCCCGTGTTGTCTCCAAAGACTCTCATACAGGCCCTAATCTAGAGGCGTTCGCCCGAGCGGCTTCGGCCGCCGGGCGTGCAGCAGGGTGGATGAGCGTGGCCTCCAGGTCTCGAGCCAGCTTGGCCGCGTCCAGCCGCCAATCCGGCGGCGGGTTGCTGGGCTGCGGCCTCGGCTGGGCCAGCACCCTCGCCAGGCCGTTGGCGACCGAACGCGCATCGACGTCGCACAGCAACGCCATCGCATGGCCGGCGAGCTGCTCGGCCAGGCCACCGACGCGCGTAGCGATGATCCAGCGTCCGGCCGCCAGTGCGGCTGCAGCCACCGCGCTTTGACTGGCTTCGCGATAGGTCAGGGCGATGGCGTCCGACCATGCGATCAGGCGGCCTACTTCGTCCTCCGGCACCCAGCGGTTCTCGACGCTGACACCCTTCAGGCCGCGCAGGGCGCTCAGCGCCGCGCTCTCCGGCCCCTGCCCCACCACACGCACCTCGATGTCGTCGCGCGGCAGCAGCAGCCGCAGCGCCTCCGCCAGCAGATCGAGCCCCTTGTAGGGAAGGAGCCGCCCGAAGCAGAGCAGCCGCAGCTTGCCGCCATGGGCGCGCGGCGCCGGCGCCGGCTCGCGCAGCGTATAGGGCGGCAGGCTGGTGCGAAGCACCGGCTTGCCGCGTGTGAGCCCCAGCGCGTCGAGCCGGGCGTGCACGTGGTTGGACAGGACCACAAGAGCGTCTGCACGGCGCAGCAGCCCGCGCTGCAGGCTCATCTGCAGCGGATAGCCGTCACCCGGGTGAAGGTCGGCGTCATGGGCCACCACCGCATAGGGAACGCCTACCCGGCGCAGGGCCGCGTGCATGACAAGGTCGAGCGGGCCAGGCATGGCACACAGTGCAACCGTGGGCTGCAGCGCACGAACCGCACGGGCCAGCCGGGGAACGAATAACGGGCTTGCCAGCACCCGGGCCGCATAGCCTGTGGCACTTGCGTAGGTCGGCACCGGCAGCTCGCAGCGTGGACGGTGCGGCCCGGCCAAGATCTCGGCACGGTTGGACAGCGACAGGGCGGCATCGGTGCCGGGCAGCGTGTTGAACAGGCCGGCGAAATCGGCCGCCACCCGAGGGCCGGCGCCGAAGCGCCCCCATTGCCAAACCAGCACTCTCACCGCAAAACGCTGGCCGGCAAGCCGAGCGAGTGAATGGCCTGCATCAGCGCAACGGAGCCGAGCCTGGCCTGTGCCGCCATCCGCCCGGCTTGCCCGATCGTTGCGCGCTGCTGAGGATCGCCGGCCAGTCGCTTGAGGGCGTCCACCGCTTCACCCTGGTCCGCCTCGGCCCAGACCGCTCCTGAAGCCTCGAACACGCCGCGCGGGTCGCGCGCCGGGATCAGCCGATAGCCTACGGGAACGCCCGATGCGGCGTCCAGGAAATCGGTGGTGCCCGACCAATCCGTGGCGATGACCGGACGGCCCAGCAGCATGGCCTCTGCCGGCACCAGTCCGAACCCCTCGCTGCGGTGGAGGCTGAGCACGATATCCGCGCAGCGCGTCAGCGCGTGGCTGTCGGCCTGCGGCAGCAGCCGGTCCTCCAGCCGGATGTTGGCCGCGCCGGCGATGGCGGCCTGCAAGCGGGCCAGATCGGCGGGTGCGTGGCCTGCGTGGACGACCTTGAGCACCAGGATGCGGTCCGGCCTGGTGCCGAAGGCGGCACGGAACGCGGCTATCGCCGCCAATGGGTTCTTGCGCTCGAAGCTGGAAGCCAGGCTGAACGAGACCAGCACGACGACGACATCGGCGGGCAGCCCGAAATCCGCCCGCCCCAGGGCAGAGGGCTGCGGCGGGCTGGCGGCGACAGGATGCGGCACCACACGCACCCGGCCGGGCGCCAGCCGTTCGAGGGCTGCGGCGCTGAAGCGCGATGGTGTCCAGACCGCGTGCACGAAGCGAGCCCCGACGTCCCAGGATGGCGGTGCGGCGTCCAGCTCCCACGCCCAATAGCCGATCACCTGCCGACCCTGCAGCCGACCGCGCCCCAGGCGCAGCAGGGAGGCCGGTATCTGGGGCGCGTTGACGTGCAAAATAAGCGGCGCGCCGGCCGGCAGATCGGGGAGCGGCCCGGTTTGTGCTTCGCCCGGCACGCTCAGGCCGGCTTGTATGGTCCAGACTGGGATATTCCGTTGGCGAAGGGCGCCGGCCATCAGCCGCGCGCCCTCGCCCAGGCCGGAGGCGCGGCCCACCTCTCCCCCCACCACGATTCCGGCCTGCGCCGGTGGAGGCGGCTGATCGGGCGCGGGTGCCAGCAGGGCGGTGGCCTTTCCCAGCGCTGCGCGCCGCGCGCTCGCGGGTAGCAGACGCCAAAGGCGATGCCCAGGACTAAGCAATGGATGTTGGGCCGGCTGGCCCCGTGGTGCCCCGCACGCCTTCGCGTGAGGGATCAAGGGCAGAGCCCTTGCCTTGCTTCAGGACTCGTAGCTGAGCACCGGTGCCGCTGTCTGCGCTGCCCGAACCGGTTCAGGG
>CAXUHU010000125.1:5253-9283 GCA_964250925.1 uncultured Acetobacteraceae bacterium | reverse complement strand
CCGTTGGCCGTGGCCTGCGCCCCGGCAGCGGCGGTTTGCGCGGCCGTGGCCGTCGCCTGCGCGCCCGTGGCGGCGGTTTGTGCCCCGTTGGCCGTGGCCTGCGCCCCGGCAGCGGCGGTTTGCGCGGCCGTGGCCGTCGCCTGCGCGCCCGTGGCGGCGGTTTGTGCCCCGTTGGCCGTGGCCTGCGCCCCGGCAGCGGCGGTTTGCGCGGCCGTGGCCGTCGTCTTCGCCCCCGCGGATGCGGTTTGTGCCCCGTTGGCCGTAGCCTGCGCCGCGGCCGCCGCTGTTCCGGCGGCGGCCGCGCTCGTCTGTGCGCCGTTGGCAGCCGTTTGTGCCGCGGCTGCGGTGGCCTGGGCTGCCGTGGCCGCGGTCTGTGCGGCAACGGAAGCGGTTTGCGCTGCAGCGGCCGAAGCTTGCGCCGCGGTTGCCGCCGTCTGCGCGGTGATAGCGGCACCGGCGCCGGCTGCCTGCCCTGCTGTGCGTGCCGCGGTTTCGGCCGCCAGCGCGCCACCATCGGCCACCGTGCCGGCCGCGGTGCCGAACACGACAGATAACGCCCCGGCCGCCGCGCCGCCGAGCTGAGGCACGGTGAGCCCCGTGCCAATCGAATCGATGACGGAGCCGTCGCCCAGGGCCAGCGTGCCCGTGCTGGCGCCGCCGCTCGCGGGCGCTACGATGAAGTACTCGGTCGGCGAGACGACGCTTGGCGCCGCGTGGTCCCGGACCAGGATATGGCCGTTCTGTGCCGTGCCGTAGGTGGGCCCGGTGCCGCTCCAACTGTCACCTTGCATGTTGAAGCTGCCCACGGCCGCCCAGCTGGCGCCGCCATCGGCGGAGTAGTCCAGAGCCTGCGGCACCGTCCCATCGATCTCGCCCGCGAGCGCCAGCGGCAGGAACGGCAGCGCCTGGGCCACACGCAGCGTGATCGTCTCGGCACCGCCGGGGACGCCTACGTCGATCTCGACGACACTCTCTTTGTCGGGGCCGTTCAGGATGTCGTAGATCTGACCGGGATCGGTGACGATTTCGCCGATCGTGAAATTTTGGAACGACGACGTCACGACAAGCTGCAGCATGCAGGGCCTTTGCGGATCGAGAATAGGTCCGCCGCCGAGCCGCAAGTATGCCGTCCCGCGCGAGCGGGTGCACAAAGCTGCAGGTAGCCGACGCGGATTGTTAGTTTGGCTAACGCAACCGGGCGCGGCTAGGCAAACGAATCCGAAACCGCATCGTCAGACGCCACGGATCAACCCGCGACGTGGGCTTTCTGCGGCATCAGGGCGTCATCGATCCCCGCGCGCCCGAACAGCCGCGTTACGCGCATTGATACGGCCGGCATAGGCCTCGAACGCCGGCCGTTTCTCGATCGTGCCGAACATCATGCCCCAGCCGAGTTGTGAACCAAGATAGAGGTCGGCGGCGGAAAACACGTCTCCCACCAGATTTCGGCAGCCGCTCACGACGGATTCCAACACGTCCAGAACGGCTTCGAGGCTGCCATAGCCTGAGGTGACCTTGCGCTCCTGCGGCACCTCGAACCCCATCGCCTGTTTATCACCGCGGACTCGACAGGGGCCGGCGCCGAAAAACAGCCAGCGGTAAAAGGGCGCGCGCAGGCGGGAACCGGGCGGCGGGGCCAAGCCTGCAACCGGGAAGGCATCGGCCAGATAGGCGCAGATGGCGGCGGCTTCGGTTACCACGTTGTCGCCGTGGCGCAGGGCGGGCACCTTGCCCATCAGGTTGATCGCGCGGAACGCCTCACCCTTCATCGACGTGCCATACTCGAGCAGTTCGGTGCGATACGGCGCGCCTACCTTCTCGAGCATCCAGCGCACGATCCTGCCGCGCGACATCGGGTGAGTATAGAACACGATCTCGTCGTCTATACGTGTCCCTCCTGCTGCTAATATTCGAACTGGTAAGACAGACCCACCACCGACCCCTGGTCGTTGTCCGGCGTCGATCCTTGCACGCTGCCGCCGCCCGTTGCCAGTTGCGCGCGTGCCTTCAGCCGGCGTGTGATGTCGATCTGCACCTCGGCGGCCGTCCCCCCGCCCGACGTGGCCTGCTTGGCGCCCACGTACACGCCGCGCGCCACGTAGCGCCCCGCCTCGATCGAAGCTCCGGTGTTCGTGCCGCCGCCCCCGCCGACTGAGAGCCGATCCAGCCCCAGACCCTTGCGCACCGCGCCCAGGGGATCGCCGCCGCCGCCCGTGACGCCGGACAGCTCGGCCAGTGCCGCGCCGATTTCCGCCAGCTGGATTGCCGAGAGATCCTTTACCGAGGTGCCGAACAGCAGGTGCGCCAGCACCTCGTCCTGCGGCAGGTCGGGCACGCTTGACAGGGTGATCTTCGGCGCATCGGCATAGCCTCCCACGGTCAAGGTGGCGACCACGCTGCCCGAGTTGCTGTCGGCCACGAAATCGAGCGTGGGATCGATCTTGTTCGTCACCCCGGTGCCGTCGAAACCGACTTCGCCCTTGCTGAAGGTGAGTGTGGTCCCGGCAACGCTGATGGTGCCGCGGCGCAACTGGAAGCCGCCGCCGATCTGCGGCGCGGCAGTGCTGCCGCCAACCGTCAGCTTGCCCCCCAGTTCGCTGTCCAGGCCGTGGCCGCGCACGAAGATGCCGGACGGGGCATCGATCACCAGCGCCAGGCGCACGATCGCGGCGGGGACCGCGCTCGGCGCCGACGGCGTCTTGTCGCCCGGCCGGCGCACGTGCAGCACGGCGACGCTGGGCGGCAGGCCATTGGGAATGTTCACCTCGGCACGGCGCACGAACACGCGGCCGGCCGCCTGCAACTCGCCGGCGGCCTGGCCGCGCAGGGTGAGGTCGGCATCGAGCGTGGCGGTCAGCAGGTCGCTGGCCAGCGGCCTGGCGTGGTCGGCGGTGAGGTGCAGATCGACGGGCAGGCCTGGCGCCAGCACGCCGACGGTGCCGCTGGCCCCCAGCGTGCCGGTGCCGGCATGGGCGGTGAACCGGTCGATCCGCACCGTGTCGCCGGCGGCCGCCAGGCGGGCGGCGATGTCGGTGATGTGCAGGCCCTGCGCGAAATCCTGCACCTCGCCGCGGTCCAGGGTGAAGATGCCGTCGAGCCTCGGGGCGGCCGTGCTGCCGCTGACCCGGGCATCCAGCGCCAGGTTGCCCGCCGCGCGCTGCCCGGTGGCGTTCAGGATCGGATCGAGCAGCCGCAGGTCGGTGTTGCCGGTGGCGTGTATCGCCAGCGTGCCGCCCGCCTGCAACGGCGCCGAGCCGCTGGCGGCCAGCTGCAGTTTCGGCCCGGCGCCCAGATGCGCGTCCAGCCGGGCCGACGTGCCGCGCAGGTCGATGGTGGCCAGCAGCGAGACGGCCGGCAGCGCGGCGGCCGGGCCGCTGCGCATGCGCACGCCGCTGGCCTGCACGCGCACGCCGCCCTGTGGTGCGGCCAAGGTGCCGGTCAGCCGGGCATCTGCCGTCAGCAGACCCGCAGCGCTCAGCGTGGGGGCGAACGGCTTGGCGAGTTCGGGGGTGACGTCGCGCAACGCCGCAGTCAGCGACAACGTGGGTGCGATCCGGCCGGCGACATCGATGGTCGCCTGGTTGAGCGCCAACCGCAGCCGATCGACGCTTGTCGCGGCACCGAAAGCGATGCGGGCGGGTGCCTGCAACCGCAGCGCCTCGCCGTGGTAGTCGGCGGTCAGCGCCTGCAGCGTCACCTGCTTCTGCTTGGCATCCAGCCGGGCCGAGGCCGCCAGCGTGGCAGGCGCGCCCGATACGCTCAGCGCCGCGTTGGTGCGCAACAGCAGCGCCGTTTGCGGGCCGTCCGCGCTCACCCGCGCGCTGCCGGTGACGCCCGAGGCCGAGATCCCGTCGGCGGTCAGCACGAGCGCCACCGATGGGTTGGCCACCGGATCGCGCACCGTGCCGGTCAAGGACAATCGGGCCAGCGCCGCCTTCGCCGCAGCGATGTTCTGCGCCTGGATGTCCATCTTGGCTTCCGGATACCCGCCCGACTGGGCGGCGACCACCTTGGCTACGAAGCTGCCCGC